>NYUB01000080.1 GCA_002683785.1 Deltaproteobacteria bacterium | reverse complement strand
CAGAAAATGATTCAATTTCTGCAAAGCTTTATTGTGTCTAGAAAAGATAGGGCAAACATCTAACTCAGAGCCCTGATCAAGCTTCGCAAAAAATTCTCTCCCTTTTCCAGTTGGGAGTGTTCGATGTACTCGTTTGGTTGATGTGCCTGGTCGATGGAGCCTGGGCCGCAGATGACGGTAGGAAAGCCAGCCTGCTGGAATTGTCCCGCCTCGGCAGCATAGGGCACCTTGCGGGTGGTGGTTTCGGCAGTCAGTTCTTTGGCTAAACGGACGGCTTCACTTTCAGGTTCGTGAACTAAGGCAGGAGCATCGGCAAAACATCGGGTCTGGATCCCGGTTTCCGGAGCGATTTCCTGCATATTTGGAATGAGTTCCTTCTGACAAAAATCCTCGAAATCCTGGACGATTTGCTGTGGGTCATCATTCGGGATACTGCGGATGTCCCAGCAGAATTCACAGTGCCGTGAGATGATGTTGATTGCGGTTCCTCCGTGGATGACCCCCACATGAATGGTGGTGAAGTGGGGTTCGAATCCACTGTCTGTAGGAGCACTCTGACGCAATGTTTCTGCACGATTTTCAATCCACTGGATGAGTCTAGAGGCGGTCATCACCGCGCTCACACCACGGTGAGTCTGACTCGAATGGGCTTCATGACCGGTGACGGTGGTCGTCAGGGCAACGATTCCCTTGTGGGCAGTAACGACTTTCATCTCGGTCGGCTCACCCACAATCACCGCTCTTGGCCTGGGCAGGTTTTCCTTCAATTCTGAGATCATCCCTGGAGCCCCGAGGCAGCCGATTTCCTCGTCGTAGGAAAAGGCGAGGTGGACCGGTTTTTTCAAACGTTTCATTTCAGGAACCAAAGCCAGGGCGATGGCCGCGTAGGCCTTCATGTCGCAGGTTCCACGACCATAAAGCCGCTCTCCTTTTTCCGTCAACACAAAGGGGTCGGTGTCCCAGGGCTGACCCTCGACCGGAACCACGTCGGTGTGTCCGGAGAGGATGATCCCGCCTTCCTCCATTGGACCGATGGTGGCGTATAGGTTGGCCTTGGTCCCTTTTTTATTGGGAACACGAGTTGAGCTGATTTCATGTTCTGAAAGATAACCATCAATAAATTCAATCAGCTCCAGGTTCGAATCCTTGGAGACGGTGGGAAAGGAGACCAGTTTTTCCAGTATCTCGATGCTTTGCATGGCTTGCCCTGAACAGGTTCAATGGAATGATGTTGATGGAGTTTATCACATTCACGAGAGCTTTCCAGCCTGTCATGGCTTTTGGTGTCGCTGGGTACGCCGCATGCGGCCTAACCCAGCCTACGGAGAATAAACCCACACCAAAAAGGTAGGTTGGGATAAGCGCAGCGTTCCCAACATAATTGTAAAAGAATATTAAGATGTTCAGCATATCCTGCTGGATTTTCGCATGGAGTCCACATCTTGATCGTGGAGGCTTTCACGGGTACATCGGAGCGGAGTGATTTCATTCGATTTCTATGACAGTGAGAAAGGCTTTGCTCCATCATGGTATGAGATGTTCTATGGATCTTGCCGGGTGTGCCGTGGGGCCTAACCCAGCCTACTTGAATGCTAACTCAAGAGATGTCGCTGGGTGCGCCGTGGGGCTTAACCCAGCCTACTTGAAATGCTAACCCAAGGGATGTCGCTGGGTACGCCGCAGGCGGCTTAACCCAGCCTACCGGGAATAAATTCATGCAAAAAAGGTAGGTTGGGATAAGCGCAGCGTTCCCAACGTGTTGTTTCCCGAAGATAAACAATTCAATATTTCAAAAGGATTTTTAAATCGTATCCGATCCGATTAAAACTTTGCCCGTCATGGGTCCGCACAGAGACGGAAGCCGGCACCAACGTATTTGGTAGAATCCGTTTTTTGTTCTCGATGAGATGAACGTATGTATTTCCTGGACTCGGAATAATGACCTCCACGAGTGACCCGGTATTCACCCTCCAAGGGTCCCTGTGGATCGGTCACCCCATTTGCATCAGCACTGTAATCCGTGCTTGCATAATCCTGGACCCATTCCCGAAGATTTCCGTGCACGTCATATAGTCCAAAAGCATTCGGTAGCCTTGTTTTGACCTGCTTGGGCCCAGTTCCATATGAAGAGGTATTATTACTGTCGTACCAGGCATAATCCTGGAGATTGGCATCTTCCGGAATGGACCAGCTTGTGGTGGTTCCAGCCCGGGCTGCGTATTCCCATTCGGCTTCGGTACAAAGTCGGAAGGTTTTGGAAGCCTGTGAAGTTTTCCATTGAGCAAATTCAGTTGCCTGGACCCAGCTGACTTTGTTGACCGGCAGGTTTAAATTGTCGGAATAGGTTCCCGAACCGGGTTCACTGCATCCACCCGCATCGACACAGGCTTTGTATTCACCCACGGTCACTTCATGGTCACTGATGTAGAAAGGACCGGTCAGAGTAACGTTGTGGACAGGTCCTTCGTTTTCCTCCGCATTTTCATCAGTTTGATTGTCTGCACCCATCATGAATCTTCCCCCGCTGATGAGGATCATGCCTTCGCTGTCTGCGGGGTTGATGACAATGTTTCCAAGGGTTTCAAAGGATGTTTCGCTGGAAGCATCCAGGGAATTTCCACTGAGGTCGCTGATCCCCGTACCGATTTGAATGTGGTACTGCCGAAAATGATCCAATGTAGACGAGGGGGTATAGACCACATGAGAACCACTGGTGTCGAAGATACCCGGGACTTGATGCCCTGAAGCATCCAACAGGGAGAAATTTTCAGTCGTAATGCTGGCTTCCAAAATAGGTTCGCTGAAAGTCAGTTCAATGGAGGTATCGACTGCCACCCCACTTGCATTGTCCAAAGGAGAGACATGAAGCAATTGGGGCTGAATTTGATCGACATACTCCTGGGTCTGGAAACTCATTCTGGAAGTGGTCGTCAGCATTTTCCCGCTNTTTCCCCTGATTCCACTGACCACGGACCAGGTATAGGATGAGGAATAAGTGAGGTTATCGTTAGGTTGGAAGTGCAGGNTTTTTCCGTCAACGTGCAGACTTCCCTGGATGAAACTGCTGTTTTGGACGAGGGTGATGCTTCCTGGAAATACTGTTTCGTTGTCGATTTCAGAGTTGAACTGNGCAATCAGCGAGGTTTTNGGGGGAATTTTTTCTGCACCATCCTCAGGCTGGACGGATAAGATATGGAAGGTGTCTTCAAGTAGGACGCTGTCAGAACCTGCGTGCTCCTCTTGATCGTCCTTGCTGCAACTAAACAGTCCAGAAAGCAGAACAAGAACCACTGTCATGAAAATGGAAGACTTGGGCATGACGTTTTCAACGTCTCAACCAGCCTCCTAAATGGAAAGAAAACTAATTAANGCAGAAATTCACCATACCTTNGAGATGGTCTTTGNTCTATCAGTTGATTTACGGATGGGGAAAAGTCAGGTAGGACTATCTGCCGAATCGCCAAAAATCTGTTCAAGCTGGGCTTCACAATCCCGGAGGGAAGTATTTTCTTTCATCCCCTGCATGACGAACTGGTGCATCAACGGGTTTTTGCTGAGGGCATAATCGATTTCAGGATTGCTGCCCTGAACATAGGCACCGATGTTGATCAGGTCTTCGGCTTCCCGATAGGTGGCCTGGGTACGACGGAAGATTTGGCTCAGCTCAAACTGGCGTTCCGTGACCACATCAACCATCACCCGGCTGGCAGAAGTGAGAACATCCACCGCGGGATAAGTTCCTCGTGCGGCAAGATCACGACTGAGGATGATGTGGCCATCGACGATAGCACGGATCGCGTCTGCAATGGGGTCATTAACGTCATCTCCTTCGACCAGGACGGTGTAGAAGCCCGTGATCGAACCTTTCCCTTCATGGGTGCCGGCACGTTCAAGCAACGAGGGAAGCATGGCGAAGACGGAGGGAGGATAGCCTTTGGTGGTGGGCGGTTCNCCAGCGGAGAGTCCGATTTCACGCTGGGCCATGGCAAAGCGGGTGATNGAATCCATCGCCAGAAGNACATCCTTACCCTGGTTCCGAAAGTATTCTGAAATGGCAGTGGAGACAAAAGCACAGCGCATGCGTAAGAGTGGGGGCTGGTCTGAGGTGGCGACGATAATCACCGAACGTTTCATCCCCTCTTCACCGAGGTTGTCTTCGATGAATTCACGGACCTCCTTGCCTCGTTCGCCGACCAGGGAAATGACGTTGACGTCAGCATCGGTGAAACGGGCCATCATTCCGAGCAGCACCGACTTACCGACTCCGGATCCGGCAAGGATTCCCACACGTTGGCCACGACCGCAGGTGAGGCAGGAATTAATGATCTTCACGCCGACATCAAGTGCTTCATTGATCCGTTCACGTTTGAGCGGATTGATCACTTCCGGATAGAGTGTTACTTCCTTGGGCAGGGAAATTTCACCGAGCCCATCCAAGGGTCTAAGTAGGGGGTCGACCACCCGACCGAGTAGGCCCGGTCCAACAGCAACCATCGGAGGCCGGTCATCTGGAATCACCCNGCAGCGTGGNCCAATGCCGTGAACATTTCGAAGCGGCATGACCAGCATCCGATCCTTACGGAAACCCACCACTTCAGCAGTAGCTCGAGAATCATCGGCAGGATTGTAGATGGTGCACATCCCTCCTACCGAGCATCCCGGATTGGTCGCCTCCACCATATGACCAATGACCTGCAGAACCTTTCCTTCACGGTGAATTTCAGGAAAACGTNCGAGACGGTTGATGTATGAGGAAAGGGTCTTCGAAGAAGAAGACGTGGGAATTGATTCTGTGCTGCCTGATTCGTTCATATCACCCAGGTTTCAGGCTGGAACGTTATCCTCGGTTTCATCTTCAGCGACTGCTTCCGCATCGCCTTCTTTGGAGGCTGTTTTTTCATCCGCATCTGATTCATCAAGCTCGGTCTCATCATTCAAAGAGGGAGAATCAACGGCTGAAGCGTTTTCGGAAGGCTGAACTTCTTCCGCACTTTGATCAGGGGATTCAGATTCGGGTGATGCTGCATCTTCAGAAGTCTGAGTACTTGCTCCGGAATAATCAAAGGTGTCCATATCCACTTCATCCAGCCTGGCATGACGTTCGGCAAGCTCGTTGCTGAGCAATTCCTCCACTTCCTCGAAGCGTTTCTGGAAATCAAAATTGATGACCTCCTCATCGGATTCCATGTGGATCGAACCNGGTGAGGCTTCTGGATCATTCTTGATGAGGAGATTTTGCTCCTCCTTCAAATAAGGATCCAGATCGAGTCCACTTTGGACCAGGAATTCATGGTCATCGGGATGGAGCAGAACCCGTATCTTGCCTTTTGACTCGATTTCTTTAAGGGCTGTCTTCAGCAGGNTTTCGATCACGTCGGGTTGGCTCCGGATTTCTTCGAGGACGACTCTTTTTGCCACCAGCAGGGCCATTTGGACCAGTTCCTGTTCGCCCTGAAATCGCACAACCTGACGCAAGCTTTCCAACTGCCGGAGTACTTCTTCAACACGTTCGATGATTGGAGCTGCTTCTCGGTAGCGCTTTTCCATCCCTTCCTGAATCCCTTTATCGTAACCTTCCTTGAATGCTTCATCACGGATGCTCTGGACCTCGGCCCGGGCTTCTTCAAGCATTTTCAGTTTTTCCTCTTCCCCAGATTTACGAAGGGCAAGGGTTTCCTGCTTGATTCGTTCCGTTTCCTTGAGGGCGGCTTCGTTTTCTGAAACCAGTTGNTGCTTATAGAGCGCAGCACCTTCACGAATGTTTCGAGCGTAGTCTTCGGCGTTGGTAAGAAGGCTGTCTTCTCTTAGGAAATCATCGGTATGGAAGTTTTCTGAAAGTTCGATTTTTTCGGTTTCCGATTTTTCATCGGCCTCACCGAGGGCTGCATAATCTTCACTTTCATTGTAATTGAGGGGCTTGAAGCCATCGGCTTCAGATACTGCGGANTCCTGGATCGACTCTCCGCTGTCGAAGTCTTTCAGTTCGAAGGGTTTGAACTCGGGACTGTCCATGGATGATGGACCTGTTGGATTTAGGTCAAGCCGTTAGGCAGTCAAAGNCCCGCATCAGCGGGTGTCGCGCAGCCATCCACGGATCAGTGCAGATGTCTTGAGTGGATCCTGTTTGGCCAGGTCGAGAATCTTTTCGCGTGGAGGAATNCCGGATTCCCTTTCGGTGGGAATTTCCAGTTCCTCGCCTTCCAGTTCCCCNATGGTGGCAGGCAGGCCCATCAGCAGGTCGAGATCTGCCGGTTTTGAAGCCAGGCGTTGAACCATCGGACGGATGACGAGCATGATTAAAGCGACAATTGCAATGCCAAGGGAAACGTAGCGTACCACATCGAGGATAAACTGGTTACGAATTCGGGCTTGCTCGATCTCCAGGGATTTATCCTGTTCNGCAGCTTTTTCGAATGGCATGTTGCCAACGAAGATTGAATCTGCACGTTTACTGCTAAAACCCATCGCGGCCTTTACCAGTCCTTCGATGACTTCTTTCTCTGCCTCTGTCCAGCGAATGTTGTCGCGGCCAAGGAAATTTCCGTCTTCATCGAGGATCTGTGGACGTTTATTGTCGAGCAACACGGAGACACTAAGTCTCGTAACCTCACCNCTGGCGCTTTCTTTGAAAACTTCCCTGCGGCTGCTTTCATAATTTTTGGTGGAATTCTTTTTTGTGAATTCCGAAACCGTTGCTGCTTCACGTCCTGTTGCTTCCGGAAGGTTGGTGGTCACTCCGGCAGGACCAACAGGGATGGAACGTGAACCGGTGGAGGATTCATCAACGGTTTGTTCACTGACCACACTGGTCTGGTCNGGATCAATCAGTTCTTCCTTGATCGTCTGGTGATCGAAACGCATGGAGGCAGAAACGTTGACCTTGACCCGGTTCTGGCCAACGACTTCTTCNAGTTGAGCAATGATGCTGGCAGCCAATTCTTTTTCGAAACGGCGTTTGTATGCGTAGTTATCATCCATGTTGCCGGAAGCCGATTCATCGGACATCCCAGCACTGAGCAGTTTTCCGCTTTGGTCGGTGATTCTAACGCTTCTCGGGCTTAGACCCTCTACTGCACCTGCCACAAGGTGAATCACGGTTTCCACCTGATCACGTGAAATATTTTTGTTTGTCAGATTGAGAGAGACCGATGCAGTGGTTTCTTCCTGATTTTCTGAAAAGAGGCTTTTTTCTGGAAGTGCTAATGAGACCTTGGCGGAACGGATTNCGTCCAGGGTCGTGATCAGTCGCGCAAGTTCCCCTTCTTGGGCTATCCGGTATTTGACATTTTGTTGAAATTCCGTTTCCCCAAGACTCGGGGTGGCGAAGAGGTCCATGAAACCAACTCCGCTTCCTGGAANCACTTTTTCACGTGCCAGCGTCAGCCTGGCCTGGTCCACCAGATGTGGTTCGACCATNATCGTCCGACCTCCTGGAGCAAGAAGGTAGGCAATTTGGTTTTCCTGGAGCTTTTCTACCACNCGGGCAGCGTCATTCGGATCGAGATTCGAATATAACGGAGCCCAAGCTGGACGATTGGCAATAAATATTAACGTCACCATGCCGGCTAGAATGACTCCAAGCGCNGCCAGAATGGTAATCCGCTTACCTAATGAAAGGGATCCAAAAAAATCTTGAAACTGCAGACGAACGTCGGAAATCAGATTAGCTTGGTCAGCCATTATTAACTCTTATCATCTTGGGAACGAATATTTTCGAACTCAAATAAGCAATAACAGTTCCAAAATCCAAATCCTGATTTGGGAGNTGTCATGGAAACCAAAAATTTCGAATTCAGTTACAAAGGTGAGNATGAAAATCAGTACCTTGAATTTCAAAGGCTGTAATATATCCTTTCAAATCNCTCNNACAACAAAAAAATTCTCAAATGAAATAAGATACATAAAGCTAACTCTTTGAGTTGATGAAAGAAAAAAAATTCAAACCAGAAAAATCCCAATATTAGAATTTTTAATTATTTAAATACTATTTCAAAAAAATAAAAAAAATGAGTAACTTGTGAGAGATCATCTTTCCTGAAAAAGATCCTCGAGAAGCAACTCTCAATGAAGCTAAAAAATTTAATATAAGACTGAGGCCATGACTGAAGATGCAGATAGGCAAAATAATAAGGCTTCCCGGATTTATCCGGCGATCTTCATGACGGCAAGTNTGGGAGGTCTTTCTTTTCTGGCTTTCAGCAACGGTTTACTGCTCGCCTATTTTTCAAGACTGAAAATCGCGAGCTCGGAGATTTTGTTCCTTTTGGCTCTACCTTCGATTCTGCAGTTTCTTCTGGTTCTCATTTTCAGTTATCTTTCTGACCGTGTCGGCAAAAAGGTGATCGGAGCCTCAGGTCTCCTTTGTTCGGCGAGTGCTTTTTATCTGTTTTGGCAGGCGGGTTTCACTGAAGGTTTCTGGAGGCATGGGCTGACAGTGATGGGGGTCATTTTCTTTGGTATAGGGACGGCAATGACCTTCAGCAATTGGTTTGCCCTGCTTCACCCCTTGGTTCCACAGCAGAGGCGAGGCAGGTTTTTCGGAAGACTGCGACTGACCTGGCAAGGGGTCGGATTCCTTTTTTCCCTGCTCGTTTTTTATTTGCTTGAGCAGAACCCCGGCCTGGAGGTTTACCACTGGGTGCTCGGAGCGCTGATCTTTTTCTTGATGATCAGGATTCCGATTTTCTGGAGCATCCCAGAAGTGGAAAAGAGCAGTCCGTCGGANCTGTCTTTTTTTCAGGCACTGGTCAAGGTTTTGAGGATTCCAGGATACCTGCCTTTTTGCGCCTATTGTTTTCTTTTGATGCTNTTCACGGGTGCCTGTCCGATGATTTTCAGTCTGTTGGAAAAGGATGTTTTGCATTTCACCGATGATCGGATTGTTCTGATCGGAAATCTGATGGCCCTGGGAGGAATGCTAGGTTTTATTGTGGGCGGGAGGATGGTGGATCGTTTCGGCACCAAATATGTTTTTCTCTGCTGTCATTTTGGTTTCAGTGCTGTTTTACTTTTGGTGCTGACAAGGGGAGTGCTGATGATACCTCCGGTCATTTTGATGGCATTGCTGACAGCAGGCTTCGGCATGATTCAGGCTGCTTCCGGAATTGCAATGACCTCAGAGACGCTTTCTTTGATACCCTCAGAAAACAAATCTCTTTCCAGTGGCTTGTGGATGACTCTATACACGGGAGGAACCGGNCTTTCCGGAACCCTCTTCAGCCAACTACTTGAATTAGGAGTTTTCAGCACAGACTGGACCTGGATGGGGTACCAGATGAGTATCTATGATGGATTGTTGTTGATCTGTGGTGGGATGATATTGTTACTTACAGTAACACTCGGTCTGATCCCCTCGATGATACGACGCAAGGCGGAGTGGATCCCGCAGGTCTCTTAAGGCCCTGCCTGGGACGAAATTCTAAAAGGAGAGTGGTTCTTGTTCAATTTTTTGGGTTTTGGTTAGAAGGTGAAAACGGAGGTTGTGCAATAGGGCAGCAATGCTNAAACCAACGATGATCCCGGTCCAGAGCCCCTCCGGGCCGATGTCAAAGTATATTCCCAGGATGTACGCACCAGGTAGGCCGATCATCAGGTAGGAAAAAATATTGGTAAGCAGGGGAATGCGTGTGTCTTTCAGCCCTCGCAGGGCGCCTAAGGCCCCTACTTGAAGTCCATCGGATAGCTGAAATATGGCTGCCATGAAGAGCAGGACCACTGCCACCTCATGTACTTCGGGATCACTCGTGTAGATCATCACGATCCATTCAGGAAGCAACAGGTAGACTGCTGCCGGGACCAGCATCACCAGCCCGCAAAGGGCAATTCCCGAGAAACCAAGATAACGTGCCAGGGCATATTCCCCGGCTCCGACGGCATGGCCGATACGGGATGTGATGGCAACGGAAATTCCAAGGGGCACCATGAAGGTCATGGCGGCAATATTGATTGCGATTTGATGCGCAGCCATCACATGCACTCCTAGGGTTCCCATCATCAGTGCTACCAGTGCAAACAGCCCGGATTCAGCACCGGTAGAAAAACCGTTCGGAATCCCGATTCGAAGAATTTCTCGTGTGTTCTGGAAGCGAATCTGGAAAAAGTCCCGGATTTCCAGGTAAATCCTGAGCCTTCGATTTTTGAAGCTGAATGTGAACATCATGATGAGCATCAGATTCCATGCCATGGCCGTGCTCCAGCCTGCTCCAACGGCACCCATTGCGGGAAAACCGAAGTTTCCAAACATCAACGTGTAGTTTCCCAGTATGTTCAGCATCAGACCGAGAATATGGAAATACATGTTTGGACGTGTTATCGCGAGTCCTTCATTGAAATGGCGGAAGACGTCATAGGCGAGTATAGCGGGAAGCCCCCAGGATACAGCATGAAGATAGCCGTCTCCGATTCGGGAAACTTCAGCAGGGTAGCCAATGGCCTCCATCAAAGGTTTCAGCAAATGGAGCATGAAGATTGTGGGAACCGCAAAAACCAGACTGAGCTGAAATGCGTCGGCTACCACTNTGCTGATTTTATCATCCTTTCGNNTGCCCTTAAGTTGGGCCACCATCGGTGTGACTGACATCAGGATTCCAACCAGAAGAAGGACCAGGGGATGAAAAAGGGCCGTAGCAATGGCCAGTGCCGCCAGATCCTTTGCGCTGACGTGACCCGCCATCACCGTGTCCACAAACTGCATCGAAATCAAAAGGATTTGTGCGACCACGATCGGAATCCCTATTTTCAGGGTCCGCATGGATTCTAGGAAAAAACGGCTGAATCCTGTTGAAGGATCAGATTCTGAAGAGTTGAGTGACAAATGAATTGCAGCGGAATTCTTTATTGGTCCATGTTGGCCATACAGAATCTACTGCTTTCGCCTTCGGACTATGTTAGAATAAGTTCTATTTTTTAAAACACAACCTGAGCTTGAGGACCAACCAAAAAGCACTCAGGCTCGTAACAAGTTGTTAAACACTAGGGACAATAAACACAGTTATAACTTTTTGAACGGTTATTTTTTATGCAGTGGAAAAAAGAAAACGTACTGATTCTCCTAAGCTTGCTTGTGCTCGCATTTTTTCTGGTCAACATGTTCAGTGGGGGTGGCCAAGGCAGGCAGCAATCCAAGGAATTGATTTACAGTGATTTCAAAAATCTGGTTGCTGGAGGGGAAATCTCTAATGCCCAGTTTGTAGGTGATACCTTAATCGAAGGTTTCACTCTGGACGGAACCCCTTACAGAACCTACATTCCAGAAAATGATTCCAAGTTGGTTGATTTTCTGCGGCATTTCCAGGTTCAGATCAATTACACTCCAGAGCAGGGACTACCATGGTATTTGAACTTGCTCATCCACTGGGGGCCATTTCTGTTGATCTTCGGCATCTGGATCTTTCTGATGNGAAGGATGCAGGGGATGGGAGCAGGAANGCTCTTCTCTCTGGGTCGAAGCCGTGCCCAGAAGATGGATCCGGACAAAATGAAAATCACCTTCAAGGACGTCGCCGGAGTTGAGGAGGCCAAGGCAGATTTGGAGGAAACCATCGAATTCCTTAAAGACCCAACAAAATTTCGCAAGCTCGGAGGGCGGATTCCAAAAGGGATGCTGATGTCTGGGCCTCCCGGAACAGGAAAGACCCTTTTGGCCAAAGGAGTTGCTGGAGAAGCAGATGTCCCGTTTTTCAGCATGAGCGGTTCGGATTTTGTGGAAATGTTTGTCGGCATTGGTGCAAGTCGTGTTCGGGACCTGTTTGAAGAAGGAAGACGCAATGCGCCCTGCATCCTGTTCATCGATGAAATTGATGCAGTCGGACGGAGCCGAGGTGCTGGGCTCGGCAGCGGGAACGATGAGCGCGAGCAGACCCTGAACCAACTTCTTGTGGAAATGGATGGTTTTGACGCCACGGAAGGAGTAATCATCATTGCTGCAACCAATCGTCCTGACGTGCTCGACCCGGCCCTGCTTCGGCCTGGTCGTTTCGACCGCCAGGTGCATGTCCCACTTCCGGATATCAAAGGTCGTGAAGAAATCCTTAAAATCCACTCTGAAAAAGTACAGATGGCGGAGAATGTGGATCTTAGTGTGATTGCACGCGGGACTCCCGGTTTCTCAGGAGCGGACCTGAAAAACCTTGTCAACGAGGCGGCCCTGGGTGCGGCACGGCATAATAAGACAGCCCTGTCCCTGGCAGATTTCGAATGGGCCCGAGACAAGGTGATGATGGGGCCAGAACGTCGTTCAATGTTGATGACAGAGCGGGAGAAACAGACCACTGCTTATCACGAGGCAGGTCATGCCCTGGTCTCAGTACTGTTGCCGAAATCGGATCCCATCCACAAAGTGACGATTGTTCCTCGAGGTCGGGCGATGGGCCTGACCGCCTACCTTCCAGAAAACGATGTTCAATCGTATGACAGGGAATTTCTGACGAACCGTATCACCATTGCTATGGGAGGTCGTGCTGCGGAGGAATTGATTTTCAAAGAATTGACCACAGGTGCGAGCAATGATATTCAACAGGCAACGGATATGGCCCGCAACATGATCTGCCGCTGGGGTATGAGCGACAAATTAGGGCCAATCGTGTTGGGTTCGGACGATCAGCAGCACGTGCTCGGAAGGGATATTGGATCCGAGCGAGAATACAGTGAAGATACTGCAGTTGAAATCGATAAAGAGATGAGAAGCACCATCAAAACTCATTATCGTAAGGCCAAAAAATTACTGAAAGACAACATCAAGGTGCTGCATGAAATTGCCGAGGTGCTGATCAAGGAAGAAACCATCGAAGGCAAACGAATATTAGAACTGCTGGGAAATAAAAAACCTAAAGTTCTGCAGCCCCAAGGCTGATGGTGTTCCCGGGTTTCGGAAAACCGCCGGTCTTATACTTCCTCTGGATCCTGCCGAAGAACCTATTCAGCAGGATTTGCGGTTATTTTGCTGAGCGGAAGCTTCCCGCCTTCATCCTGCAGCCACTGATCCGTCTCTTTTGCCGTGTCTACCCGATTGATCTCAGCGAGGCAGAAAAATCCCTCAAGGATTTTCATAGTTTCAACGATTTCTTCACACGAAAACTGAAAGAGGGTTCGAGGCTGCTAGCCGATGATCCAAAAGCCGTAATCTGTCCCGTAGACGGCACGATAGGCGAATATGGAATCATCCAGGACGGGAATCTGCTCCAGGCCAAAGGGCTGGAGTACCGTCTGGAAGATCTGCTTCAGGACCCGATGCGGAAAGAACTTTATGAAGGAGGACATTTTCTCACCCTTTACCTAGCTCCTCATAATTATCATCGGATTCATAGTCCTGCGGATGGGGAGGTGCACGAATTTGCCTACCTTCCAGGAGATTTGTGGACCGTGAGTTCGCTGGGTGTGTTGCATGTTCCAGGACTTTTTGCACGGAATGAAAGAATCCTGACTTATCTGCAAACCCTATACGGTGAATGTGCGGTTATCAAAGTAGGGGCTACAGTGGTGGGAAAAATTCGTGTATGCTATCACGATCAAGTTTCCAATCTTACTGGAGCATTGCCTGTATTAAGCCGTCTGGACCCACCATGGCGTGTGGAGAGGGGCGGGGAGATAGGAGTCTTCGAACTGGGATCAACCGTCATCTGTCTTTTTCAACCCGGGCAGGTGGAGTTAGATTCCCTGAAACGAGGACAAGCGGTTCGTTATGGCCAGTCTCTTGGGAAGTTTTTAGAAATCACAACTTCGTAGCATGAATTTTTTATGATTGATTTAACCGGAAAAAAAGGTCTCATCCTGGGGGTCGGCAACCAGCGCAGCATCGCATGGGCGATGGCAGAACAGTTTCATCAGCAGGGTGCAGAACTGGGATTGACTTATCTCACCGATCCAAAAGGACGTTTCGAAGCCAATGTTCGAAAACTAGGTGAACAGGTAGGTTCATCCTTTATCCATGAATGCGACGTCGCCGATGATCATTCCATCCAGGAGATGGCAGATAGTTTGAAAGCCAAGTGGGACCGTCTTGATTTTCTAATCCATAGCCTGGCTTATGCAGATCAACAGGATCTCCAGATTCCCTTTTCATCGACATCTCGTGAAGGTTTTACCAAAGCCCACCAGATCAGCGCCTACTCACTGATGCCACTGACCGCGCATATGCTTCCTCTGATGAAGGAAGCCGGCGGGGCCAGTATCCTGAGCATCAGTTTCATCGGTTCAGTGCTTGCGGTTCCGAATTACAATGTGATGGGACCTGCCAAGGCGTCCCTGGAATCATCGATGCGATACCTCGCAAGGGAACTTGGGCCGGAAAACATCCGTGCCAATGTCATTTCGGCCGGTGCCATCCGAACCATTTCTGCCTCGGGCATCAAGAATTTTTCGGAAATGCTTAGAGTTGCAGGAGAGCATTCCGCAATGAAACGAACAGCAACTCAGGAGGAAGTGGGAAAAGCGGCTGTCTTCCTTTGCAGTGATGCGGCTTCAGCAATCACCGGTCAAGTCATCTACGTTGACTGTGGTTATTCGATGATGGCCAACTGATTCGTTCAGGAAGTCGTCTGTTTGCGTCTGAGGCTTTCCAAAAGGGGGAACAGCCAGGGACGGAAAGCAACCACCATCCCGCCTTGTTCAAGACCAGGTTGTTCTGGACCCGCATCGGCTTCAGAGAGCTCTTTGAATCTTCTTAAAAGTCTGTCGATTTCTTTGAGTAGAATCCGGTGAGAATCTTCGGATAGTTGGCAGGGTGAAAAAAGGAAACGTTCGTTCTTTTCCTCAAAGTCATGGGAGAGGAATCCGTTTTGAAGCATTTCTTTGTATTTCTTCATGAAAGGACTACTTCGGTTCCAAAGCTGAGTGTTGTTGATTAGAACCTTGAACTGATTGTGGGGATGGAGATCGATCAAACGCAGTCTGTCCAATTCCAGCAGAATGTTCGTGATTTCATGGGATTCAAAATCAAAACGCTTCGTGATTTGTTCTACTTTCCATTTTTGGATCAGAAGGTGAAGGAAGATTAACATCCTCGGATTTTGCAGCAGGCTTTCTTCCTGTTCTAGAGAAAGGGCTTCTGCAGAATCTCCATCCTGCCGCCGGCTCATGTGAGCCAGATCGTAAAAATCGAGGTCGAGGGACTGGAGGATGCGCTCCAGGCGTTTTAAAGAGAGGGTTTTTTCTGAAAAAACGCGCTTGATGCTCGATTCACTCAGTCTCAATCTTTGGGCAAGATTGCGGTAGGTGATATCCCTGGATTTGAGGTAGGCTTTCAGGGTATCCAGCAATTTGGCCGTCTGATCCATTCAGTTTTTAGAACTTTTGGTATCGATTTACAGTACTTTATGAAAAAAACTTCAGAAAAAATGGTTTCAGCTCATACTTTGCATTTAATATAAAACACCCTATAGTCGTTGCCTAGACGTTTCTGTCAAATCAATTCCAAAGCGATAGCACACTGAAAAGAATGCAGCAAAAAGTTGACGATTTTCGATTGAAGTTAGGCGAGAAAGAATACATTCCGATCATGATTGGAGGGATGGGAGTCGATATCTCTACGAGTGCACTTGCTTTGGAAGCATGCAGGCTTGGAGGCATTGGCCACATTTCCGATGCCATGTCACCCACGATCAACGATCGTCTTTTTGGTACCAAATTTGTCAAAAATAAGCTGAAAAACTACAAACATAATGTCAACTCTTCAGACAAGACCTCGATCAAATTCAATTTGGAGGAGTTGGCGGAAGCACAGAAAAATTTCGTCAGCAAGACGATGCAGGCCAAACAAGGAGAAGGTGGTGTTTTCATCAACTGCATGGAAAAACTCTCGATGAACGGTCCACGGGAAACCCTTCAGGTTCGAATGCAAAGTGCACTTGATGCAGGAATAGAAGGGATCACATTGAGCGCTGGTTTGCATTTGGGATCATTCGAATTGATCCAGGACCATCCCCGTTTTCATGATGCCAAACTAGGCATTATTGTGTCATCAGTTCGCGCTTTGAGACCTTTTCTGAAACGTGCATCACGGACGAACCGGATGCCGGATTACGTTGTTGTCGAAGGCCCACTTGCTGGTGGTCATCTAGGCTTCGGTATGGATTGGGCTCAATACCAACTTAAGGAGATCGTGATCGAGGTTCAGGACTTCCTTAAAGAGAACGATCTTGAGATTCCAGTGATTCCTGCAGGAGGGATTTTCACCGGTACCGATGCGGTAGAGTATTTTGAACGGGGTGCGTCTGCGATTCAGGTGGCGACACGCTTTACTGTTACTGAGGAATGTGGACTTCCTGATGGTGCCAAACAAAGTTATTTTGAAGCAGAAGAAGAGGATGTGGTTGTAAATACCGTTTCTCCTACTGGATATCCGATGCGCATGCTTCAGAATTCCCCTGGCATCGGGAGTGGAATCCGTCCCAACTGTGAAGCATTTGGCTACGTCCTCGACAAAAATGGACAATGCGCATACGTTGATGCATATTTCCGCGAAGCCGAACAAGGATCCAAAAAAATTTCTGTTCCGGACAAAGTTTGCCTTTGTACTCATTTCCGAAATTACAAGATCTGGACTTGTGGACACACCGTTTATCGATTGAAAGACACTACCAATCTGCTTGACGATGGAACTTACCAGATCCTGGCAGCAGAACATGTATTTCGGGATTACCAATTCAGTACTGACCATTCAATCCAGCTTCCTGTTCCTGACCTACGAATCGGAGCCGACTCCATCCTTAAAGTAGCCTGAACTGCAGTAGAAGATTTTCTTCTTACCTGCTATAAAGGATTGACAAATCTTGCAAATACAGTTATATTCAGCGTTTGCTTTGCGCTGGCATAGCTCAATTGGTAGAGCAGCTGATTTGTAATCAGCAGGTTGCGGGTTCGAGTCCCATTGCCAGCTCCAGTCGGGGGGAGATACCCAAGCGGTCAACGGGATCAGACTGTAAATCTGACGGCTGAAGCCTTCGAAGGTTCGAATCCTTCTCTCCCCACCATGAAAGCAGAACACGCCTAGGTAGCTCAGTGGTAGAGCACTTCCTTGGTAAGGAAGAGGTCGGCAGTTCAATCCTGCTCCTAGGCTCCAGAATGGAAATGAATAGGCAGGTTAAGAATGAGAGAGACGATTCAGTTGGAATGTATCGAGTGCAAGAGGCGTAATTATACGGCTTCGAGGAATAAAAAACTCAAAACCGAACGTATGGGAGTTCGCAAGTACTGTCGATGGGAACGCAAGCACACGATGCACAAAGAAACTAAATAGGNCAGGAGAATTGTTGCAGTTCAGACAGGACAGTAGCTCAGTTGGTAGAGCATCGGTCTCCAAAACCGAAGGTCGCAGGTTCGATCCCTGTCTGTCCTGCCAGTTGACCGCGGAAAAGCCTGATACAAAAGAGGTTTGATGTTCAAGCGAGCACGACAGTTTTTTGAAGATGTAAAGACAGAATTCAAGCGNGTCCAGTGGCCAACACGGGAAGCCACCTTGCGCTCGACGTCGGTGGTGCTAAGTGTTTCACTTGTCATTGCCATTTATCTAGGCATTGCAGATCAGATTCTGGCCAACATCATGAGAGTCATTATTACGGGATAAGCATTTTGGAAGAAAATCAGGAACTCGAAGGCGCTTCCGTTGAAGGCGAAGAGACGCTCTCGGAAGAAAGTACGGATGAGCAGGTTGAATCGGAAAATACCGTCCCACTGAAACCGAAAAACCCAAATGCCAAATGGTACATCNTGCAGGCTTATACTGGTTATGAGANGCGTGTTGAGCAGACCATTCGTGAAAAACTCAGGATTCAGGATCTGGAACACCTGATTGAGGAAATCTTTATTCCTTCCGAAGACATTGTCCGAACCAAGGGTGGTAAAAAAAGGAAGATCAATCAAAAATATTTTCCAGGATATGTGCTGATCCATATGGAACTAACTCCGGATTTGTGGCACCTACTGATGAGCATCGACCGGGTTTCAGGATTTGTTGGAGGAACGGCAAAGGCTCCGTTACCCCTGGATGAACGTGAACTGGAAGAGATACGTTCACAGATCAGCGAAGGTTTTCAACAGGCGGCTTCCGAAGAGGAATATCATGTGGGACAGAAAGTGATGATCACGGAAGGCCCATTCAGCAATTTCAATGGGGTGATAGACGAGATTAGTGGTGAACGTAAGAAACTGAAAGTGCTCGTGAGCATCTTCGGCAGACCAACGCCGGTTGAGGTTGAATTCGAAAAAGTTAAAAACGNATAATTATGGCAAAAGAAATTTCTACATACATACGNCTCCAGGTTCCNGCAGGGCAGGCGAATCCCTCTCCGCCGATTGGACCTGCATTGGGACAGCATCAGGTCAACATCATGGAGTTCTGTAAAGCGTTTAATGCTCAGACACAGGGACAGGACACCATCATCCCGGTGGTGATCACGGTTTACAAGGACCGCTCATTCACGTTCATCACCAAAACTCCCCCGGTTCCGGTGATGATCAAAAAAGCCCTCAAGCTGGACAAGGGTTCACCCACNCCGAACACCGTCAAGGTTGGTACCTTGAAAGTTGAGCAGGTGGAAGAAATCGCAAAAACAAAAATGCCGGATCTCAATTGTTATGATGTACAGGCTGCGATGAAAATCGTTGCAGGTACCGCTCGTAGCATGGGTGTCCTGGTCGAAGGAATGTAAGGAAAAGCGATGCCAAAATCATCCAAACGCAACAAACTGATCGAATCCAAAGTTGACAGGGACAAACTTCACAGTCTCACAGAAGCCATCGATTTGATCAAATCGGTGAAGGCTACGAAATTTGATGAAACCGTCGAACTCTCCCTGAGGCTCGGGGTTGACCCGAGAAAAGCGGACCAGATGGTTCGGGGAACCTGTGCCTTGCCTCATGGCCTTGGCAAAGAGGTACGTGTGTTGGTCTTTGCAAAGGGAGAGAAAATGCAGGAAGCCCATGAAGCCGGGGCGGATTTTGTCGGTGGAGAAGACCTATCCAAGAAAATTCAAGAAGGTTGGCTTGATTTCGACCGTGTGGTTGCTACTCCTGACATGATGAGTGTTGTTGGTCGAATAGGAAAGATCCTTGGTCCACGTGGTTTGATGCCAAATCCAAAAGTTGGAACCGTGACCTTTGAGCTGGCACCACTGATCAAAACGATCAAATCGGGTCAGGTCGAATTCCGGGTGGACAAGCAATCGAACCTTCAGGCTCCCATGGGTAAGATCTCCTTTGAACCAGAAAAACTGAATGAAAACGTGACTGCTTTCTTAGACACAGTTAATCGTTTGAAACCATCGACTTCAAAAGGAGTGTATATGCGTGGATGCTCCCTGAGTTCTACAATGGGACCAGGAATCAGGGTGGATCTCCAGTTCGCAAGTTGAAGATTTAGTTTTTTAACCGATTGTCGAAGACTGCAGGGGCCCTTTCAGGGCTTAATCCTCCACCCTGTTGAGACAGATCCATTCTCAGATGCAGTTGATGCATCTTCTGTTTTATCTTCTTCAATTAGATTTACATGACGGTCATTCCTTGAATGACAGGATTGTCAACTGTTATTGCCAAAATTGCTGATGGAACGTTCTCAGAAAGAAATCTTGGTGGGTGAGNTGCAGGGGATTTTCAACTCTGCAACTGCGGCAGTGCTCATCGATTACAAAGGACTTGCCGCCAATGAATTGGTGGAGATGCGTCAGGAACTTCACAAAGTTCGTTCGACGATGAAAGTCTTGAAAAACACCCTAGCCAAACTGGCAGTGGAAGACACTCCCTTTTCTGGAATAAGGGAGCATTTAGTTGATACCCGAGCACTGGTCTATGGACAGGAAGACCCTGTGGAACAGGCCAAGGTACTGGTCAAAATTGCAGGGCAGAATCCTAATTTAAAGATCCATGCTGGGGTACTGGTGGATCCAGCCAAAACCTCGGTTCTCGATGATGCTCAGGTNGAGGCACTNTCGAAACTACCNTCAAAAGAGGATCTGCTGGTCAAATTNCTGTTCCTGTTCCAGGCACCGGCGACTCAATTGGTGCGGACCCTGAACGAGGTACCCGCGAAGTTTGTCAGAACCCTTGCTGCCGTACGCGACAGCAAAGAATAAACAATGCCTCAAAAGAGGCTTCAGGCTTGAGTGAAATGTGCTGGAAGCCCAATTTCCTTATAAACAGGCAAAATTAACCTCAATAAAGAGAATAAAAAATGGCAGAAGTAACTAAAGAACAAGTTGTTGATTTCATTTCAAACATGTCCGTTTTGGAACTTTCTGAGATGGTCAAGGAAATGGAAGAAAAATTTGGAGTGAGTGCAGCGGCTGCGGCTGTTGCAGCCGCTCCTGCAGCAGGCGCAGCTGGTGGAGAAGCAGCAGCAGAAGAAAAAACCGAGTTCGACGTGATCCTGACTTCCTTTGGAGAGAAAAAGATCAATGTCATCAAGGAAATCCGTNCGATCACAGGGCTTGGACTCAAGGAAGCGAAGGAGTTTGTTGAATCTTGTCCGAAAGCGGTCAAGGAAGGAGTTTCTACTGAAGAAGCTGAAGAGGTTAAAAAGAAGCTTGAGGAAGCCGGAGCTTCNGCAGAAATCAAGTAATCCTTTTTTCCAGATGCGGCGTCCAATGCCCACGGATGCCGCATTCATGTCNATGCGGGCATCTTGCCAATTCCGTTTCCTAGTTTATCCTGAGTTCATCCTCCTTTAGGATGAACCCCAGAAATCTTTTTCTTCAAAAAAAATAAATTCAAAGGACTGATGAAGGAATTTATTGAAAAATCTCGCAGCAATTATTTCAAGGTTTCAAGTGGAGCCNGATTTGAAAAATTGTGTGAAAAATGGNGACTCGAAATACTCTATGGTGAGTCGGGGATTCGTGCAGGAAAATTCGGTTTCATCATTTCAGATGGAAACAAGCAAAAAGGCCGATCGATTCATAAATTCAAGAAGGAACTTTCGGAGCTGTTGGAAGAAGGAGAAATCTGTATTGTCCGTACAATCGCCTACGAACGGGATACCATGGATGAACTTCATGCCAGGACGATTGCCATCGATGCCCAAGGACGTGAGCTGATTGTCGACCTTGATGACCTTTTTGCAATGATCCGGAGTGTTTGGGGTATGGATGCAGGTACCCCTGAAGAGCTTTGAAAAAGTTCAGGCTTCTTCAATAGCTAGTGACACATCATTGACCTCATAGATTCTCAACTCATCACGCCAGAGGCTGGCATCTGCAGCCAGCATCACCTGCCCATCCTCTTTTACGATTTGAGAGACATGGATTTCCAACTGCATGATTCCAGTAGTAGGGATGATCTGTCCACGGTATTTCCAACGGGTTTGACTGAGAACTGGACTGAAACGGGGATTGGAAAAGTGATTCCCAAGTTCCTGATCAAGTGCAAAAACCTGGAGGGTCTGCAGGATTGCCTCGACCCCGAGTGAACCGGGCATCACAGGATCCTGATGAAAATGACAGGGGAAAAACCAGTCTGCAGGATTGACTCGACGTTTTCCATAAGCATAACCCTTCCCATGCAAGCCTCCGGATGGGGAAATGACAACCTCATCCAGAAAACGAAGTTGGCTTTCTGCAAGCCTTAATTGTGGTTTCCCGTGTTCCTGACCAAAGTCTGAATCATTCAACTGATAGCTTTTAGTATCATCTTTTGGATGTTCCTCGATCCAGGGCAGCTTGGTNTTTCCTCCATCCAGTCCGGTCTGATGCTCCAGTGCCTCATCGGTGAAATAACCAAAAACGGTATCACCTTGGTAAAAAAGATGCCCTTCGCAGCTCAGTTGATAACGATGTTTTTGGATAATGGTATTTCCTGAAGCAACTGTGCTCAGCAATTCGATCTCAGCCCGGATGGTTTTTCCCCTTAAATCGATGTGTCGGCTGAGGGTCCCATTCCCGTCTAGGTTTCGGTAATGAAGATCAAGTTCCGGATAAATCAGCATCGCCCCGGAATTGGCTGAAATGAACCCGCATGGCTGAAGTGCGATTTCCATCAAAACGGAATAAGGCATCCAATGAGGGTGACTGTTTTCCCGGAAGTACCAGGCATCTTCCGGAACATCGTATTCACTGGTGATACGCATTGGATGTTCAAAGTCATTCCGTTCTCCTTCAAATTGAAGGACCCTTGAAAGGAGCTGGAAATCACCGTTGGGATTCCGCTGTACCGGACGGTTCCGGTATTCGGAATATTCCTCTCCAAAGCAGAGACTGACGTCTCCCAAAGCAAATTGTTCTATTTGTTCATCCGTTGCAGTGATCTGAGCAGGAAGGGTTTTATTTTTTTCAGTAGAAGCTTGTGAATTTTTGGAGGCGCCAGCCACTTCCTGGTTGAGCTTCTCTTCAAGAAACTTACGATCGATACGGATGGAGGATCCTTTTTCTGCCAATTGGACCCCCAGATCCCTGAAATCAACCACAACCCGGTCCCCGACCAGGATATCAATGTCGGCAATCGCGAAAGGGATTGGATTAAGCTGGATTTCCTTGACCACCATCCGGTAACGCATCAGCGGATCCCCAGGAATGACTTGTCCGCGGCAGCGAACGATCTGGGGTAATCCGTGAACAGGTTGGAAGAAAGCGTCTTCCACCCGGGTTTGAACCCCAAGATAGAGCAGNTAGAACTGCAGNAATTGAACACAGCCTTCTGCCATCAAGGATCCTGCAAGGACCGGATCATCCTTGAAATGGCAGGGAAAATACCAGTGNTCTGGAGCGAGGTCTTTTTCCGCCAGAACTTCTCCCAATCCCCAGTGTCCTCCCTTGGTGTCAACAGAAACCACACGGTCGGTCATCAACAGTGTTTCCGGAGCCATCTTCAGGGAAGGGTTGCGGTTTGGAATGTTGTATTCCGGACCAAAACAGGCGGCAGGGTTGCCCTGCGATAAATGAAGAAGTTCGTTTCGCTGAAAAACGTTTTTCCTGCAGTTCAACAAAGGGGAAAAGCGTTGTTTGACGGCATTCTCGAGAGCATTCAATTCATCTTTGCTTCGAATCACCCCACGTCCCTGGGCGAGGTCTTCATCCGAGAAAAACCCTGCACAGCCGTTGTCCATGCGGAGCACCATTTTTCTGCCTACATAGCATTTGTAATTGAAGAAAAAGAGCAGGTTCTGATCATGTCTTGCAAATGAGTTGATCGAGATTTCATAACGAAGCGTCTGTCCTTCCTTCGGCATGTCATCAAGGTAGGTCAGTGTGCAATCCAGCAGCCGATAGACCTGATTTCCACGGCATTCGAAATCGATGCCGAGGTAACTGATCAGCATCAGGTCACATTGTCCGGATTCAACCGCCACTGCCCATGGAATTTGGGAATCCGTGCAGAACCAGGCCCCCTTGGGGATGTCGTATTCGGTGGTGATGGTTGAAGGCTGAAATTCTCCAAGTTTAGCATTGAGGTCGGTGACTCGGCTCACCAGCAGGTAAGGGTCCATCGGTAGCCTAACACAGCGTTCGAAGGTATCGATCTCACGNTATTCCGGACCAAAAACNTTNGAGATTTTCCCTCCTGCAAACTCAAGCAGGTCNTGATGGTCAAAAATCACACCAAGGGGNTTTACCCTGGGTGGTATTGATTTTGTTGAAGATGCATTGAAGGATTCAGTATTGGGCTGCAATGAACGGGGTGGGGCTGAACCTCCGTTGATCTGCCCGGGATCTGTCTCCATCTCCTGAAGGATCATACCCGCCAGATGTTTCATCCCCTGATGACGGTAGGACAGAAATGCTGAGTGTGTCGAATCNAGTTGATGATTCAGTCCATGAGGAAAAAAACTGGAAATGTTTCCGGTGCCCAGTTCCATCGTTTGATTCATCACAACGGGTTCATATAAAACACTAGGGGAAGGCAATTCAGCGTCGGCAGGAGGATCCAAAGAAACTTCAGAAGGTTGTCCATCACTTTTTTTATCTGTGCTGAAATAATCCTTCTCGAATTTATTTTGAACAGACTGAATNGGTTCCCCGCCAAGAGTGATGGTTTGCATCAACTGTCTTGCCGGAGCTTCTTCGGGTTTAGGGAACAAACTTTCCAGTTTCACAGGAACCCTGTGACTCACTAGGCTGGCCAGAGTACGAAGAATCATCTGACGGTCATCCATGCCTCTTCGGTTGACTCCCAGGGAGAGATGGCGTCGGTTTTCCAGGTTTTCTGAAATCCACCTCGCACAGCTGCTTCTGGGCCCCATATCGATGAAGATTCGTGCTCCGGACCGATAAACTTCTTCCACGAGTTTAGAAAAATCAACGGTCCGTCCATAGTACCTGGCAATGTTATCGGCCAGGATTTCGGAATCCAGTTCCGTGGTGGTGTAGTCCGCAGCCGAATAAAAATCAATGTCAGGCCNGTCCACAACCAGGTTGGTATGAACCTTTTTNATTTCTTCGTATTCCGACTGAACTGGAGCACAGTGAACAACGTCGGTGACTGGNATTTGATGAGATTCACACTGAAGTTCATCGATCAATGATTGGCAGGTTCGGGGTTCCCCTGCTATCACAACTTCCTTTGGTGTGTTAATGAGGACCAAGTAGACCCGATCACGTTGGTTCAGGGCCTTTTCGACTTTTTCAGGTTCCACCCTCAGTGTGTGCCAGCTCCAAAGGGCTTCATTCTGATATTCATCGTCTTTGAGTTTCCAATGTTCCCGGACGCTGTTCATGGGTCCGGCAATCCTCTCAAGGAACAACGGAGATGCATTCAGCACTTTACTCATTGGGTCCATGCTTCCCCAGACTCCAAGTGAGAAGAGCATGGAAACCTCACCCATGCTGTAACCAAAAGCGGCTTTAGGTTCGATGCCAAAAGCCTCACGCATGACCTGGGTTGCCAGGACGGCGGAACTGATGCCGCTTTCGAACATCGGATTGGGGGAATCGTAAAATTTCTGCTGAAGCTCTTTCAGTTCTTCTTCACTTTGGATCCGGTTGGTTTGGGGAAAGATGAATTCCGGATGAAGCAATGTTTTGATGTTGGAACTGAAGGTACGGATCCGCTGGTGCAGTTCAGGATCCATTTCAAACAGNGAGCTCCCACTGCCAACATAACTGTTGAATCCCCCTGGATAGACAAAGGCAATTCCTGCTTCGCCAAGAGGTTCGGTGGTAAAATAGCTGCCCGACGGGGTCTGCCAGTCTTTACCATTTTCGAAACAGCTGGAGATGGCTTTTTGAGCTTGACGGATTTCCTCCTGCAATTTCCGGGGATGATCTGCCAGCAGAACCATTGAAAATTCNGCATTGGTGTTTTGGAATTCCTGAAACGCCTTGAATTGAAACCGTTGGGGTTGCTCCACCAGGTTCTGATCCTCCTCCAACTGTTGAAGCCGCAGTTTGAAGTCCTCTGCGTTGTTTCCACAAAGAGGGACAAAACAATGGCTTCCTTTTTGGGTGTGATGGTCAAAACGGAGAGAAGATTCGTTTTCAGAGAGAATCCACTCACTGTGACCTTTATCAGATTTCAGAACAATGGCAGCCTTGCGTANAGGATCCTTTTCATTTCTCAGCCAGGGCATACTGAAGGCTGGCATTGAAAACAACTGAGGAATTTCAACTTTTTTCGTTTCCTTTCCATTNTGGCTCCAGGCTGGCAGCATCCTCTGATGGAGACAGAGTGCTGTTTTGATCAGGGAAAGCATTCCTGATGCTGCACCCGCATGGCCTAATTGGGCCTGGCTGCTGCTGATAGTGATGGAATCCTGAGCATTAATGCTTTCTGTGTGATGTTCTGGAAACTCAGGAGGTACTTCTGAAAAACCAAGTTCAAGCAGAGTCGGAGGCGGGTCAGACTTAGAATTTTCTGGATCAAGACAATCAAATGAAAATTCCGGAGAATGATTGTGGTGCAGAATGTTTTCGATGATCGACCAGATGGGTTTGTTATCGGAAACGGCGTTGTCCAAAGTTGTAAGCACGACGGTGCCGGCTCCTTCCCCGGGGAAANAATCGAAAGNGAGATTTGTTTCATTGNCNGAGANACCTTCAGNAAANTTTTGNCGAATCAGCAGGTTTTCAGGACTTCCTGCGAGATCNACGGCACTGACAACAACTGCTTCGACATTTCCATTGCCAAGCAGGACCTGTGCAGTTTCAAGGGCTTTGGAAACAGAATGCTCTTCTGCAGAGATGGTAAAGGCAGGCCCGTTGAAATCCCAAAGGGAGGCTATNCTTGAGGCCATGATGTTGCCGATGAAACTCGTAAATTGGTTGACAGGAACCGATTCGTGAAGGTTGTCCTGGATCAGTGAAGAGAGTTCATTCCTTTTACCTTCATCCAAATGAATCCCTTGTTTGCNCAGGCTGTTTTCGATTTGCTGCTCGAGGTTGATCCTTCCTCGAAAGCGATGCAGGCTCAGTTCTGTTTCCATGGCAACCAAAACTGCGACATTGCCACCTTCCTGAATTCCACTTTGTCTGAGAGCACGGTCCGTTACTTCCAGAACCAAGAGCTGCTGGGGAATCAGCCTTTCTTTAGGATTCGGGGGGAGCTTGAAGCGCAGGAAATCCATTCTGAATTCCGAAATCCATGCGCCTTGAAGTGAGTCTTTGTCGAACCCATATTGATTGAGAAGTTCTTTATCCTGCTCCATTCCTTTCCAGCGTTTGGGAGGCAGTGATTCCGAATGGGATCTTCCTTCAAAAAAAGTCTCGTAAAGCCAATCCAAACCGTTGCAGGGNCCAAAAACACCTTCCATGCCGATGATGGCCAAACGTGGAGGCTCAGATTTTTTTGNTTTTGGCAAAGTTGNATCAGGCAAGCGNTCAAATAGCAGGTGGGCGTTGGTTCCTCCGAATCCAAAGGCACTGATGGTCGCGTGCTTTTGTTCTCCTCGATGAGGCCATTCGCAGGTTTCCCTGACGATGAGATCTGAGGAAATTCCTCCATTTCNGGATTCCATGGGACTTTCAACATGGATGGTGGGAGGAATCATTCCATGCTTCATGGAAAGGATGACTTTGGTCATTCCACCCATTCCGGCAGCAGTCAGCATGTGACCGAGGTTGGACTTCACGGATCCGATTCTGGGTTTGGCACCATACCTACCGAAGAAGGTTTCCATTGAGTTCAGTTCGACTTTGTCCCCGAGNGGGGTGCCAGTGGCATGACACTCCACATAGTCGATTTTTGTGGGGTCGATCCCGGATTCTGAATAGGCNCTCTCAAACGCCAACACCTGTCCTTTGGGATTGGGGCTGAGAACGAACTGTCCTCGTCCGTCATTNGACCAGCCTACGCTTCGGATCANNGCATGCACCTGGTCCCCGTCCCGAAGTGCGTCATCGAGTCTTTTGAGGAGGAACATGCCCGCTCCTTCGCTGGCAAACAGTCCTCCGGAGTCTTTGTTTAGAGGACAGCTTTCTCCCTTTTCCGGATAAGCCTGGAAAATCGAAAATCCCATGTTGATGAAAAAGGGATCGGCAGCACTGACAGCTCCTGCGAGCATCAGTTCTGCTTTTCCTGCATGAAGGTAATGACACGCAAGCCCCACGGAATAAAGGGANGAGGCACAGGCTGCATCAAGGGCCAGAGTGGGGCCTCCAAGATCAAGCGCCTTGGCGGTCAAATGTGCGGGCAATCCGGAAATGCCTAGATTTTGAAAAATCGGATCANGTTCCGAAGCAAACGTTNCCAATTTAAAATTGGGTTCCNTCAAAAGTTCGGACAGTTGCTTTTCGTATGCTTTCCGGTAGAGCGGGAGGAGATGGTGGTTGGAAGAGCGGGTTGGAAACGAAAGATTTCCAAGGATCAATCCACAATTCTGGAGAAGCTCTTTCTTCTGTAAATGGCCTCCCTCACGCAATGCTTCCCGGGCGACGTAGAATGTCCATTGATGAACTTCATCCAGTCTCTTGACGGTTTGAGCATCCAGGGCAAATCCTTCAGGGTCCAGCTTGAAATCCTGAATGTATCCACCCCGCAGGCAGTAGTATCGGTCTAGGGTCCCTTTTTTGGGATCAAAAAAACGATAGGGATCAATATCCATTTGATCCGGACCGGCCTCGACCCGTGAATCCTTTCCAGCAACCAGGTTTTCCCAAAAGGTATGCGGATCAGATGAATCCGGGAACAATGTTGACAAACCAATGACGGCAACGGGCTGCATGATGTTTGGAAATATTCAGAGAAGTTTGGAACCTCTAGGCAGAGGCAAAAATGGAATTCAGTTTTTTGCTGAGGGTCACTTCAGCCCCTTCCATCTTTGAAAAAACAGTAGAATCTTTGTCATGAAAGACGATATTTCCAGTGACACGGTTGGAGTTGTGATCGGTCACGTCAAGACTGATGAAGAATTCTTGTTCGGGAAACGGTTCCATGAAGTGTTTTGAATGCTTCATCGCCAGTGGAAGGCTTGCGCAATCATAATTATTCCTGGCCCAAATCAACATCGCCTGGTATCCGAGATCCAGAAACATGGGGCTAAAAGTATTTCTGGAAAAAGAACCCAGTTCCGAAGCTTCAAGGCGAGGTAGGTTGCAGGAAAGCAACAGACCGGATTCATCCTGCCTCAGCAGTTGCTTCACCCCTTGAAAGGCAGGTCCATGGAACAGGGTGCCGTTTTCATAAAATGCTTTTCCATCAACAGGGTTTTCTGTCTTGATGTCACAATCGCCATACTCCGGATTTTCATCAATGCTCCCTTGATCCTGGGGCTCCAATTCAAGTTGACAGGAGTAATGAAAACGGGATTTTGATCCATGAGTGCTAGAAATTTTAGCTTCCAGCTTGATCGCATCATCGGATTCTGAAGAAATTTTTTTCAGGGAGAGATTATAAGAATCCTGAAGTTCGGAATTAAAAACGATTCCTTTGAGCACTTTAAAATCAGTACATTGAGTAAGCTTCAACCCAGGATTGATCTTTTGGCACGTAGATTCCATCCAACTCTGGGCAAAGGATGCAGGAAGCACAGCATTTTCTCCAATTCGATGATCTTGGAGAACAGGCAGTTTTTCGGATTTGAGGACACGGCGGATCTCAATGGAATCTTCATTCCTGGGCATGCTGCTTTCCGGAAGTCCCATGGTACTCCCAACGACTAGTAGTGGCTCTTCCGGAGGATTCAAAATGCATTCTGTGAAAAGATTGGTTCCGGAC
This sequence comes from Deltaproteobacteria bacterium, assembly GCA_002683785.1. Lineage (GTDB taxonomy): Bacteria > SAR324 > SAR324 > SAR324 > NAC60-12 > UBA1014. Next base: position 3,452 of record NYUB01000080.1, on the reverse strand, counting down.
TCGAGGGGGATGACATAGACTCCCCGCTTTTCAAACATTTTCTTCAAGTCCTCATCCACCATTCCTCCTTCCCAAGGTCCCCAGTTGAAGGAAACAACCTGACATTCGGGATGGGTCTGCGAAAACTGCAGGGCATATTGATTCAGGACTTCATTGGCTGCTGCATAGTCGGACTGACCTGCATTTCCAAAAAATCCTGCAGCAGATGAAAAGAGGACCAGATGGCTCAGCTTTTTTTCGTCAATAACCTTCAACAGTGTTTTCAGGCCCGCCACTTTGGTTTGGTAGACTCGCTGAATGTCTTGATAGGTTTTGTTCTCAATCCGCTTGTCGGCCAGGACTCCGGCCCCATGGATGATACCCTCAACAGGCCCCCACTTTTTTTGCAAAGGAGCTAGTGCTTTACGAAGCCCTTTTTCATCGGTCACGTCCACGGCAAGGTATTCCACTTCAGCTCCAAGACTTCGCAAGCGCTGAAGATTTGTTCCTAAAGAACGGTTCGACTCGATGCTTGCCATCAGATCCCGGACTTTTGGAGGAGTTGGTTTTTCACCGGATTGACGGATGGATTCGATAGCGGCCTGTTGCAGATCTCCATTTTCCAGACCCTTGGCCCATTCCGGTTCTTCAATGATTTTTGAGCGTCCGGTAAGAATAAAGCGTGCCGGATGAATCTGGGCAAGACGGATGATGCATTCTGCAGTAACCCCTTTGGCGCCGCCACTTACCAGAAAAACCTTGTTCTTGTCCAGTTCCTGAGAAGGTTTGTTACTCCAATTGACCGAATCAATTTCAAGGGTTCTTCGCTCTTGTCCGAGGTAGGCGGTTTCAGCGAGACTCAAATCCGGATCCATGATTTCCTGAAGGATTTTTTCGGTTACATCCTTTTCACCAAAATTTGGATCAAGATCAACCAGACGGCAAAGGACTCGAGGCCATTCCTTTTGCAGTGATTTGACCAGTCCCGCCTGCCCACGCATCGAAGGGGCCGTTTGTTTTTCCCCCATTCCTAGGCTGCCGTCCATTTGTGAGATAACAACAAAGAAAGGGCGTCCTGATGAATATTCGTCAGCGAGGTGTTTTTTGAGATGCTTAGCCAGTAGGAAAGACTGGAAAAGTAGTTGCTCTGCATCTGCATCCTGAAGCTCTCGCTTCTGCAGATGAAGACACCCCTGTATGGCTCCGTACTTTGAAGTGATTTCCTGGAGAGACTGTTGGAGGGCAGACTCATCGAGAAGGGGCAACTGAAACCAAGGAAAGTTGAATTTTTTGGAACTCCCTTTTTTCTCCGGATCAAAATCCAGAATTACGGGTGTCCAACCTCTTTGCTTGAGGTTTTTGGTCAAATTCTCAGAAAGTGGTGAAGGGCTGCCACAGACCAGGCAGATGCCCTTTTGCTCCTCGGTTTCAATGAGAGAATCGGGTTCAGCCAGAGAAATTAGGCGAGGCCGGGAAAGCGGGGGAGCGAAGGAATCAGGGCTTAAAGTTTTTTTTTTTCAGTTTCCTGATTTTCAGCAGACTGAATCACTTCGGGAGTGAGGTTGACTGAATCGCTTTGAGATGCCAGTTCATTCAGATGATCAGAGATTTGCTGAAGGGTTCTCAATTCACCCATTTCCGAATTGCTGATCTGGGGTAGCTCCGGAAATTTTTCCTGGAAGGCCCACATGATTTCCACGCGCTTGATCGAATCGATTCCCAAATCTGCTTCCAAGTCCATGCTCATTTCAAGCATTTCCGGAGGATAACCGGTCTTTTCTCCAATGATTGCGAGAAGGGTTTCACCAATTCCGGAACTTTGACTGGCGCTTCCATTGCCGTTTCCTGGACTTGCAGGAGATGCGGCTGGTGTCGTTTCCTGTTGGAGAGGAGCTTTGTCATGGCCGTTCCCTCCACCTTCCAGGAGTTGGACCAGGAATTCAACGATCTGCTGAAGGGTTCTCAATTCTCCTAGTTCACTGCCTCCGATCTGAGGCAACTCAGGAAAACGTTCCTGGAGTGCCCACATGATTTCGACACGTTTGATGGAATCGATACCGAGATCGGCTTCCATGTCCATCGAAAGATCCAGCATTTCTGCAGGATATCCGGTTTTTTCGGAAATCACCGTCAGCAGGGCTTTCGCCGGATCGGATGAACTGCTGCTGTTTGGGCTAGAGGTTCCGTCATAATCGACAGATTTGGACGGAATTTCTGTTGAAACAGACTCTTCCGAAGGAACAAGGGTCTGGAGGTGGTTGAGGATCTGACCAAGACTTCTCAGTTCGGCAAGGTCTTCCCCACGTATTTCAGGAAAACCTGGGAGCAGATCCTGGAGGGATCCTAGGATTTCGACACGTTTGATGGAGTCGATACCGAGATCGGCTTCCAGATCCATCGATTGATCCAGCATTTCCACAGGATATCCGGTCTTGTCACTGACAATGCGGAACATCGTCTGTTGCAGTGTGTCCGGATTTTGTGAAACCTGCTGATCCGGTTTCGCTGCGGTTGAAGCATCAGGAGCAGCCGGGATTTCAGTATCTCCAACAAGGGATTGCAGGTGTTCCAAGATTTGGCCAAGGGTTCGCAGTTCCGCAAGGTCTTCCCCTTTCAGTTCGGGCAGACCGGGAAGCTGGTCCTGGAGGGATCCCAGGATTTCGACACGTTTGATGGAGTCGATACCGAGATCGGCTTCCATGTCCATCGACATTTCCAGCATTTCGGTGGGATATCCGGTTTTTTCACTGACGATGTTCAAGACTTTTAGAGTCAGGTCGTCGGTTTTCACTTCTGAAGATGTTGACTCAACAGCTGTTTTAGAGACGGTTTGAATTTCCTGGCGCTGGGGAGATGGACTGACCGCTGAGCTTACAGGAGCTGGAGTTGAAGGTGGAGACGGGTTTGTGGCACTTTGGATTTGAGGTGATAGGGTGGCAGTCGGTCTGATTTCCTGCTGCACCCTGGTTCCATTGTTTGCGGTAGTACCGGACTGCATTTGTGAGGTCTGTTGGATCAGGTACTGCTCATGAATACGCAAAGTTTGTCCTTGGTGTTCATGAAACATCTCAAGGTGCTGGTTGACACTATCCGGGAGGGTTTGACCTTGCGCAGCCATGTTCAATTGCTGCTGCATCAATTGCAGAACGGTGCGAGAGTATTCCGACTGTTGTTCAAGATATTGCCGATGCACCTGAAGGGTATCATTCTGCTGTTGAAAATAACGTTCCAGATTCTGATCCATGGGAGCCCCGTTATTCTCTTGTAATGCGGGGGAATCAGATTTCTTTTCTGAATTCATAGTGATAGGTATCTTTGGTTGTTTTGTACTGCTGAAGGAATCCATAGCTGCAGTAGGTTTGCTGTCTGCTTCAGTCGTTTTTTGAACTGCTGGCGCCGATATCTTGGCAGATTGATGGCTCGGCTCCTTGATGTTTCCTTCCATTAATGCTTGTTCAAAAGCAAGTTTGGTT
>NYUB01000079.1 GCA_002683785.1 Deltaproteobacteria bacterium | reverse complement strand
TTTCTCTTACACTTCGGGGTGTTTTTCTGTTGTTCCAGAGAAGTTTAACATTCTTGAACTACAGTTATCTATAACATAGCCAAAAGGGTTAATGGATTTACGGAAATCTCCCAGACCAAATGGACGGTGATCCAGAGGGCGAAGGCACCAATGATGAAGGTCAGAGCAGTCATCCGCACCGCTCCGTATTCCTGGATCAGGGGTCTGACCAGGACTAGGTAGAGTGCACCCACAGCAGCACAGCAAAGCGCTAGGGCCATGCCGATAAGAGAACTTCCTCCAAGTTCCAGTTGATCCAGATAACCATCGGTAAGCAGTAGCATCACTCCAATGAAGGCCCCAATGCCACTAACCACTTTGGGAGCACTGATGGTTGTTTTGTTGATGATCCGTTCGACCACGACAACCAGAATCGGCATGGTGGTGACGATTGTGGCAACCTGGACCACGGAGGCGAAATCCAGGGACCAGTGGAAGACGAGTTGGGCCATGGACATTCCGAACACCGCGAGGGGAATGACCTTCAATGGTTTTTCAAGGATTGGCTGCAGCAAATTGCGTGATTCCTTTTGAAACAATGCGACTACAAGAAGTGCGGCACCGCCAATGGTGAAACGCCAGACCGAAACTTCAGGTCCTTTCAGTCCTGAGTAGACCGAAAAGAATTCACTGGTGGCATGACCGAAAACTCCCAGAAAAGCAGCCAGGTAAGCCCAAAAGGCGAGGCTGCTATTCTGTTTATTCTCATCCATCAGAGGTTCAGGGATTTGGCAAAATCGAGCAGGGTGCTCGAAAATTCAGGTCCACATTCTGCAGGAAGCATGTGTGCCGCATCCGGGATTTCCACCTTTTGAACGTTGGGAATTNNGGCACTCAGTTCTTCGATCACCTCNCGGTCGTAAAAAATCCGGTCATGGGGNCCNGTGACGACCAGAACCGGGCAATCGAGTTTTTCATAAGGCAGNTCCCAGTCNGCCTNCCCCATATGGCTCANCAGATTGTAGATTCCGCTTTTGGTGTCCATCGGTTCATACACAGTATCTTTTTTGAGAAAATTCTTCCGATTGGCCTCCAACCAGGGCGGTCCGAAGATCAGAGGGCTGATGATGTCNCGCATCAACGCGGGTCCTCCAAGTTNCATGACCCTGACAGTGGTCTCGTTCATCCATGAAATTCGAGGACCNATCCTGCGAAGGGTGTTCACCAGCACCAGTCCCGATGCAGGGATGCCGCCTAGATAGGCTCGAGAACCGTAGAGTCCACCGATGGAAAGCCCTACCAGAATTGGATTGGGAGGATTCAGATGTTCCAGAAGTTTCATCAGATCAGCAGTGATCAGGGGTTCATTGAGGACGAGCCCCTCTTTTGCAGTACTTTTAGCCTGCCCGCGGAAATTGAACGCCAGTGTACCGTAGCCAGCCTNACGCATCGCAGGTCCGATTTCTGCCTGCCACATGCTTGTGTCTCCAGTAATGGCGTTNATGAAGACATAAGTCAGGGGGCTGCTTCCAGTTGGGGCATCGTATTCATAATAAAGCGAGTCTTCGGGACCTAATTCAAAAAAACTCATGGATTCTCCTGGTTTGAGGTTTAGAATCGAAGGCCGTCCCTTCCCTTGAGGGAAAGGATCTGTCGTGCTTCATCGGGAGTGGCCACTTGGTAGTGCATAGCCTCAAGAACCGTCCGGATTCTTTTCACCTGTGCTGCGTTGGANGCCGCCAGGGTGCCGGGGCCGTCCCAAAGCGAATCCTCCAGGCCGACGCGGACGTTGGAGCCCATGGCTGCACCAATGGTCGCCAAAGGAATCTGTTGGCGTCCTGCNCCGAGGATGGACCACTGATAATCATCCCCGAAAAGCCGGTCGGCGGTTTGTTTCATGTGCATCAGATGTTCCGCTTCTCCTCCAATCCCTCCCAGAATTCCGAGCACGAGTTGAATGAACAACGGAGGTTCTACGAGTTTGCTTTCAAGAAAATGGGAGAGGTTGTAAAGATGTCCGACGTCATAGCATTCGAATTCGAAACGACTGCCGTTGGCTTTGCACGAGCTGACGATTTTCTCGATGTCCGCATAAGTATTCCGGAAGACCAGGCTGCGGCTGTTTTCCAGGTGTTCCCTTTCCCACTCGTGCTGGAACTCCGGGAACCGTCTGAGCATCGGGAAGAGACCAAAGTTCATGGAACCCATGTTCAGTGACGCAACCTCTGGGCCGAATTTCAGTGCTGGTTGAAGACGTTCNTCCACGGTCATGTAAGCACTTCCACCGGTAGTGATATTGATCACCGCATCACAGCCCTCATGAATCACGGGCAGGAATTCAGCAAAGACCGATGGATCCTGAGTCGGCCTTCCATCTTCCNGATTCCTGGCGTGAAGGTGGAGAATTGCGGCCCCTGCTTGGGCTGCCTGAATTCCGGCTTCTGCAATCTCTGCCGGGGTGACAGGGAGGTTCGGGGACATCGTCGGCGTGTGTATCGACCCGGTGACGGCACAGGTGATGATGACTTTTCTGGATTCTGCCATGGGATTCCTTTTATATGTTTTCGACGTTTCCACAAACACTGATGGACTGTCCGGAAATGTTTTTCCCAGCGCTGGAGCAGAGAAAGACGGCCATTTCAGCAACATCTTTTGCGGAAACCATGCGTTTCATGGAAACATTGTTCAAAATTCTTTGTTTAACGGCCTCATACCCGATTCCCTCGCTTTCAGCTCTGGCATGGAACACTCCTTCGATACGAGGTCCTTCGACGATGCCAGGAAGCAATGCGTTGACACGTATTCCTGAAGGACCGAGTTCCTTGGCCAGGCTTTCAGTGAAGCCAATGATAGCCCATTTGGTTGAGGCATAGGGAAGCCTGAGGGCAAAACCTAAGCGGCCTGCCACCGAGGAGATGTTGATGATGGACGCCTGATCCGTCGATTTCAACAAAGGCACCGCCAGGTGAGTGCAGTAGAAGGCACCATTGAGGTTGACTCCGACCGAACGACGCCATTCTTCGGGGTCGATCTCCTCCACCGGGGCAGTAGGACCGGCAATGCCTGCATTGTTGACGAGGATTTCAAGCCCTCCGAAACTCTGTGTCATTTTCTCGAAAAGACGGTTCACGGAATCCTCATCGGAAACATCGCAATGAGCACCATGCCAGGCGGGATGTTCTTGGAGGCACTGGGCCAGAATTTTTTCATCGGCATCACAGATCCAAATCTGCGCTCCTGACTTTTCAAAGTATTCAGCCATCACCTTGCCGATACCGCTTCCAGCACCTGTGATCAGCACCCTCTGTTCTTCTAGAATTTTCATTTCAACAGTACAATTGTTGTGCAAGGTGGATGAAATCATCAGCCACGATGTTATAGTCTCCTTGTGCCTCAAGGTCGGTTTTCTGCTCTGGGCCATATTCCAGTGGTCTGGAGACAAAGGCCGTTTGAAAACCCAGTCTGGACGCAGCCTGCAGGTCCTGGTTGTGAGCAGCGACCATCATACACTCCTCAGGTGCCAAACCCAGCATTCTAGTAGTGGTTCGATAGGCTTCCGGCATCGGTTTGAAACTTTGGGCCACTTCCGCACCCAAAACCGCATCCCAGGGAAGGCCACTAAATTTCGCCATGTTAACCAATAATGCCACATTCCCGTTGGAGAGGGTTGCCAGGATGTAGTTTTTCCTCAAACGCTCCATCCCTTCTACCACATCAGGCCATGGTTTCAGGCGATGCCACATGCGGTTGATGTGATCAATACGGTCTTCACTCACTCCTTCACACCCGAATTCTTGAAGCAATTGCAACAGACTTTCACGGTGAAGGGTATCGAGAATGACCCAGTCTCGCCTTCCGGTTCGGACTTCCTCCATGGATGGCTGGTAGAGTTCTCTCCATCGGTCTGCAAAGTCTTCCCAGTTCAATCCCCATCCCCACTGGGCGTTCAGTTGCTTGCCTTCAGCAATGATGCTTGAACGCCAGTCTACCACCGTTCCAAATACATCGAAACTGAGAGCTTTGAAGTGTTTTTTCATGCCTTAAGTCTTAATGATCTAAGCAGGCCCATCATTATTTATCGTTTTTCAAACCAACGGAAGTGAACACCATTATTTATCTCATGTATCACTAAAGAAGAAAAGATTCGTCATTTCAAGGGAGGGTGACTCTTCCTCCGTCTGCAACATAGGTTTGTCCTGTCACGAAACTCGCCTTTTCGCTGAGAAGAAAATGGACGACATTCGACATCTCCTTTGGGGTTCCTGTTCTTGGAATAGGAGTTGCCTGGATCATCGCCTTGCGTTTTTCTGGATCCAGGGTGCTGATCATTTCGGTCTCGATCAAACCTGGAGCGAGGCAATTGATTCGAATCTTAGGTGCAAGTGCCTCGGAACAGCTTCTCACGAATCCGATTACTCCTGCTTTGGAGGCGCTATAGGCAATGTTGTTTGGCCGAGGACGAAGCCCGGCAATCGAAGCAATGCAGACGATTCTTCCAAATCCACGTTCGAGCATACCATCCTTGAGTGCCATCACCGGGAGGAAGGTGCCATCCATGTTGACTTCCATGATCTCCTTCCAAATCTCATAAGTCAGCGTTTCATGGCTTTCCCTGCGGACGATGCCTGCGCTGGTCACCAGCAAGTTCACGGGGCCATGGGTTTCTTCCACCTGAGACACCATACTCTGGACTTCAACGGGACGAGAGACATCCGCTCTGACAGCGAAAGCCTCTCCACCTTGATTTCTGATCATTTCCACCGTTTTCTCTGCGGCAGAGGCATTCAAGGTGAAATTAACGGCCACTTTAGCACCGGATTGAGCCAGATCTAGACAGACGGCCCGGCCGATTCCACGCGATCCTCCGGTGACAAGGGCTGTTTTTCCTTCAAATTCTTTTTCCATTTCAAATCCTCCTGAATTTTCTTAAGAACAAGCCATGGATTGGCTTTGCATCAATCGTTAATTCGCCTAATTGAAGAATCATATCAAGGTCTTTAGTTTCCTTCCAGGATCCATTTCATGGGGTTTTGTTTTGTCTAGGGCGCATACAAAATAGCGATCCAGATGGCACCAATGATGATTGCAATCCAGAGGATGCGGTGCGGATCAACCCGTTCCTTGAGCCAGATCCAGGCACTGAGTGCGGTGACAGCAGAAAAAGCGGAAAATCCTATCGAGGCCCCTACCCGTCCATCTCCTGTTGAACCGTAAAGGAAAGCTCCAAGGGCCAGCATTTCNAGGANAGACTGCAGGATCACCAGCTTCAGCACTGNACCGCTNGGCCAGTTTCTTGGTTTTTGGTTCAACTNNTCCCAGCCCATCAGCAGGATCACACTCGACAGTGCGGCCAGACGGTTCAGGTAAAGCGAATGGATCGGACCCAAAAAAACAACGGCTTCCTGGGCGAAAAAAAACCGCAGGGAGATACAGGCGCCAGTGCCTAATCCCAAAAGTGCCGTGGTACGCAGCCAGGCAGGGCTGTAGTTTTCATGCACGGTGCTGCCGGTGCTGGGACGGGCAAGCATTGCAATCCCGATGAAAACAATGAAGACCGAGGCGATCTGCTGCCAACTGAAGGGTTCTCCTGCTAGGGCGTTGAGGGCCACCAGCATCACCGAAAAGGTGGAGGCTGCTGGAGATGCCACCGAAACCGGTCCTCGAGCCAGAGCCCGGTAGAGAAAAAGCAGGGCTCCAAGATTGAGGAATCCCGAAAGCATCGAAACGGACCAGCTGTAAAAGTGCCAGCGGGGCCAGTCTCCTGAGGCTATGAACCAGGTCGTCATGAGGGTGGTTGAGAAGCCCATCACAAAAAGAATCAGGACACTCAGAGAAGTACGCTGAGCGGTGAAACGCGCAACACAATCGGAAACACCAATAAAACTGCCGCCCAAAAGCCCGAAGAGGATTCCAGACATCAGTGGGGATTTGAAGGAAATTTGATCAAAATAAGGAAATCCTCAATTNGCATCTAGGGAATTCTATAATAGCATTGAAGGGGAGATAAACCGGGTGGAAGTGCCATCAAGTTCCTGATGATTGGTCAATGGGGTGGAGTTCATGATGAATCCGTTCAAAATGTTTTTCCTCCATGAGGCTTATTCCCTCTGAAAATCCAGAGCCCTGGATAGAGGATTGAGGTAGTTTGATCACCGCCATGACCTGTTGCAATTTGTATGTGACTTTTTGAACCTAAAAAAAATCACAATGTTTCCTTCCCTTTTTATACCCCTAACCGTCAATTCCCCATATGACCCTGAGCTCAGAAACAATTACTTTAAGAAACTTGAAATTATCAAGGAGGATTGAAAAAGAGGAGCTTCCTGCTAGTTTTCTTTTCCACGGATTTGACTGAGCCCCTGCCTAAGAGCCTGCTGGAAGACCATGACGTCATGACCGTAGCCAAGCAGTTGGTATCCTCTTTCCCGGAAGTTCTTCACACGTTCGGGATTCATGTCGAGAAATCCAGCAGCTTTTCCGTTTTTGATGCACGCGTCCACAATTCGGTCCACGGCAGATTGAAATTCAGGATGGTCGAACTGTCCAGGGATCCCTAACGAGTCGGTAAGATCAAAATGCCCCAGCCAGGCCACATCGACTCCGGGAAGTGCCATNATCTGTTCCACCTCTTCAAGCCCTTCCCGGGTTTCAATCTGGATGATCACGATATTTTCTGAGTTGGCTTTTTTTAGCTTCTCAAGGGGTTCTCCGGCAGTGTAATGATCATGGGCCAGGTTCAGTCCCAGTCCCCTTGTTCCTTCAGGACGGTAACGGCAGAACTGTGCAATTTTTTCTGCTTNTTTTGCAGATGAAACCGAAGGAACCATGATCCCTTTGGCTCCGGCATCAAGCATCGGTGCAATCAAATGATAGTGGCTGCCGGTCACCCTTGCGATCGGATAAAGATCCAGACCACGTGCCGAGGCAACCTGCTGCTTGATCGTTTCGATACCACAACCGCTGTGTTCGGTGTCCAGGATCAGAAAATCTGCCCCACATTCCTTGACGATGGAGGGAAGTCCCGGAGTCATGAACTCAAAAGCCATCATGCCGTAGCATGCTTCCCCGGATTGAAGTTTTTTTAGAAAGGTGTAGTCCGTCATCTTCGCATTCAGGAATTGGGATTCGACTGCTGTTGATAATGATCCAGCTTTTGCANGAAGAGGTTTTTTTGGAGGACCTCCCGGTTGACCGGGTTTTGTGGAGTCTTTCCGTTTTTCATGGACAGTACCGATTCAACCACGGATCTTCCAATTGCAGCAAAAAGCTGATCGGTCCAGGCAAGTGCATGTGGGGCAAGAATCACATTTTCCAAGGCGAGTATCGGATCATCAAGGTCAGGAGGTTCTTTTTCCAAGACATCCAATCCGGCTCCGGCGATTTTTCCCTGCTGAAGGAACTCGGTNAGATCTTTCTGATTGACGATGGGTCCCCTTGCCGTGTTGATCAAAAAAGCCGTGGGTTTCATCAGTGAAAGCAGTCTTGAATCCACGATTTTCTCGGTTCCTGGGTTGAGATCACAATTGATGCAGAGGATGTCGGATTCGCTGAAAAGTTGTTCCAGTTCGACCATTTCAACTTCAAGATCCTGATTCATTTCAGGATTTCTGAACGGATCATGGGCGATGTGCCGCATGTCATAAACCGAAGCCATTCGGAACATTTCTCCAGCAATCCCACCAAATCCAAGGGAGCCTAGTGTTTTCCCAACCAGTCCGACCCCCATCTGGCCAGAACGTTGAGACCATGNTTGTNCTCCNCCACGAGTGATTCGGTCTTTGATGAAAATCCTTCCTGTCAGGGCCATCATCAAAGTNATGATAGAAACNGCAACTGGTCGTCTCACAGCGTCAGGGGTGTTGGTCAGCACGATTCCGTTTTCNGTACAGACCTGCTGATCCACCGTGTCATAACCNACTCCAAAACGTGCAACAAGGGAAAGCCTTCCGTCAGTAGAGACCGATTCTGCAGAAAAACGGGGAAGCAGCAAGACCAAGGCATCGTAGCCCTCAAGGTCTTCTCCCTGGACCACTTCTCCGAGGTCCATATAATTCCAGGAAAGCCCGGGTTCCTGGTTCAAGGCCTCCAGGTCGAAATCCGGATAAAGTGGGTTACCCTGAGCGTCACGGAAATTCGAATCGAATGCGACTTGGAACGTTTGAGTTGAATGAAGATTCATGGTCTTTCTTTTAGAATTCGACAGGCCAGAGGATCGCAGAGCTGAACCCTCCGTCGACACGAACGACCTGTCCGGTCATGAAGGATGAAGCCTCACTGGCCAGAAAAATGGCTGCACCGACGAGGTCTTTTGGATCTCCGAGTCGCCTCAAGGGTGTGTTCTCGAGGCCCCATTGCTGAAGCTTCGGGTCGGACCAGACTTGTCGGGTAAGGTCGGTGAGAATGAATCCTGGAGCGATGGAATTGACCCGGATCCCTTTAGGACCCCATTCTGCGGCCAGGGATCGGGTCATTCCCACCATCCCGAATTTACTCATGGCATAGGGGGCCATGCCTTTGACTGGTGCGTAACTGTTCAGAGAATCAATATTGATCTGGATTCCGTCTCCGCGTTGAAGCATCGCTCGTCCCACTTCGGTGGAGAGAAAGAAGGCTCCTTTGAGGTTGATGTCCATGACAAAATCATAATCTTCCGGGACATAAGTTTCCGCACGCTGCCTACGGTTCACTCCCGCTACGTTGACCAACACATCGATGGAACCATGACGCTGGTGAACCCTATTTACCAATTCTTCAATCTCTTGGAATTGACTGACATCGCAGCGTTCTGAAAAAACTTCGGATGAGACCTCTTCCAAATCCTTCCTTGCGGATTCAAGTGAAGTCTCATCCCTGCCTGAAAATACAACTTTGGCCCCTCGTTCGGCAAATCCACGAACCAAAGCTTTCCCGATTCCGCGGCTTCCTCCTGAAACCAGGATGAGTTTGTCTTTAAGTTCAAAAAGAGGGTCCATTGTTCGATTCAACAAAACAGGATGAATATTTTTTCTAGAAATTAACACATCATGAAGCTGATTTCCTGGTTCTTTTTTTATCGTACGGAATGATCCGAGTTCAAACTTTTTCTGCAAAGAAGCATCTTACGAAGTATTCGAGCATTGTTTCAGTTGTTTGACAGAATCACAGGACAGGGTCATAATCGCAATTTAAGATACAAGAGATTCATTTTTTCCCAGGATCAGGAAAGAATCATAAAACATAGCAACCATGGAAGGATGCTGACACTCGAGGAAATTAGGAAAAACGCAGGCAGACTTCTGGCCTATCACGGTTTGGCTGAAAGAGGCTGGGTTTTTCGCTTTGACCGGGCCAAAAAGAGGGCAGGATGTTGTCATTTTCACAAAAAACGTATCAGTCTCTCTCAATCCTTTTGCAAAGTTGCTCCAAAACAGGAAGTGGTCAATACTCTGCTTCACGAAATTGCCCATGCCCTGGTTGGCCCAGGGCATCGGCATGATCAGGTTTGGCGTAAAAAAGCGAAAGAAATCGGCTGTGATGGCAAGGTGACTCACAATCTCAATTTTTCAGAGGCTCGCTACTGGCTCGGTTGCCTCAAAGGTTGTTGGAAGATCACGAGGCACCGGCTCAATCGGGAGTGGCTACAAAGCAGACGATGCGGAAAATGTGGAGCAGAATTGGGCTTTCATGATTCCAAAGCAGCCTGATCTTCAATAGGCTCCCTGAAACGCCAATTCATAATTGAAGGGGTATCTCATGAGTTCTCTGGAAAACACCCTCAAATTACACAGTTCGGATACGGTTCGTTCTTCGGTCAAGTCCAAAAAAAAACATAGCAGGAAAAAGGAAAAGCTTCTGAATCAACCGAGTCTGTATACCAACCGTGAAATGAGTTGGCTTGAATTCAACCAGCGGGTTTTGGATCAGGCTATGGACGAACGGCATCCGCTTTTGGAACGGGTCAAATTTCTTTCGATTACGGGGACCAATCTCGATGAATTTTTCATGGTCCGAGTTGCGACCATCCTCCGCCAGATCAAAAACGGAAGTGAAGGTTTGACTTCCGATGGACTAACCCCGAAAGAGCAGTTTAAAGAAATTCATTGGAGGACCGAACAAATGCTCAAGGATCAGCATTCCGTCTGGACCCTGTTAAGGCCCTTGCTGGAAAAAAGTGGAGTCAAATTCCTCGAAATTCGATCCTATACCAATGCGATCAAGGAGTACCTTCATGAACGCTTCATGAACGAGGTTTATCCCGTTCTGACTCCTATGGCTTTCGACCCAGGCCACCCATTCCCTCATATTTCCAGTCTCAGTATGAACCTTGCGGTGGTTGTACGTCACAACCAGGAAACCAAATTCGCCAGGGTCAAGATTCCGGATGTGCTTCCGAGGTTTCTGGAAATTCCAGAATCGGTCAGTGGGCAGAAAAAAAACATCTTCGTTTTTCTGGAAGATGTGATCAGGAGCAATATCGATGAACTTTTTCCAGGAACGGAAATTCGGGACATTCGGCTCTTCCGCATCATTCGAGATACCGATCTGGTGATTCAGGAGGATGAAGCAGACGATCTGTTGGAGACGGTGGACAAAGGGTTGAAACAGATCCGTTACGGGGACGTCTCACTGTTGCAGGTGGAGAAATCGATGCCGAAACGAACCCTCAGTGTGCTTGCCGAAAACTGCCAGGTTGACGAGGAGTCGGTTTCACGGTCAGAGGGCAGGATGAATTTTGCAGATTTGATGCAGTTGATGAAACTGGCTATACCTCAACTTAAAGATAAACCTTTTTTCCCTCCAGTATTATTCGATGGCCTTCCTGCAGAGCAACTGTTTGAAAGGATCCGCCATCGGGATTATCTGCTGCATCATCCTTATCAATCCTTTTATCCGGTAGAAGCACTGATCAAGGCTGCTGCAGAGGATCCACAGGTTCTGGCAGTCAAGATGACGCTTTATCGTGTGGGCAGTAATTCCCCAGTGATCGAACACTTAATCAATGCTGCTGAAGCGGGAAAACAGGTGACGGTCCTGGTGGAACTCAAGGCCAGGTTTGATGAACGCAATAATATTGTCTGGGCCCGCAGGCTAGAAGCTGTGGGAGCTCATGTGATTTACGGAGTGGTCCATCTGAAAACGCATTCAAAAATCTGCCTCATCGTCCGCCAGGAAACGGATGGGATCCGTAGTTACATGCATCTTGGAACGGGCAATTACAATCCTTTTACCTCCAAAATTTATACCGACCTGGGACTACTCACTTCGAACCATGAAATTGGAGAGGATGCGACGCATGTGTTCAATTATCTGACCGGATACTCGAATAAACGTGAATTCAATCATTTGCTGGTTGCTCCAGTCAGCCTTCGTTCGGGTTTGGATCAACTGATTGATCGTGAAATACAGCATGCTCGGGAAGGAAGGCCTTCGGGAATGATCTTTAAAGTCAATTCGGTGGCCGATTCGAAGATCATTAATAAACTCTATGAAGCATCAGATGTTGGAGTTCATCAGGACCTGATTGTTCGAGGGATTTGTTGCCTGAAACCGGGTTTGAAAGGGGTCAGTGAAAAGATACGTGTCCGATCGGTCATCGGACGATTTTTGGAGCATTCAAGAATCTATTACTTTGAGAACGGTGGTATTCCAGAAATTTACTGCGGCAGTGCAGATCTGATGGAGCGAAACCTGAGTCGTCGGGTTGAAATTCTTTTTCCCATCATCGACTTAGGTATTCGAGAACACCTTAAAAAAATTCTGGACCTGATACTTTCCGACAACATCTTTACCTATAACCTGAAACAGGATGGGAGTTATGAGAGGATCGAGAAAAATGCTCAGGATTCCGCCATCAATTCGCAGCAGAAATTTCAGGAGTGGTATGCGGAGGAGAATCCTACAGGAGAACTCTGGTCTGGAAGTTCAGAACTTGAGCAACTCAGTAGTAAAATTCATTGAAGAGCAGGTACACCTGCCTGATTGGCATACGCGCTATTGACATCGCGTAGATTGACTCGCTCAGCGTCTGCCATTTCCCGCATCGAATCGACGAATTTCCTTCGTGCAATTCGGATTTCCTCTTTTTCGGGAGATTTTGATTTCAGTGATGAAATGAGGGCTTTCCGGCTTTGTTCTGGAAAGCAGAGAATGACGGCTTCCTTGATTTCCTTGGTTGCACCGGAAATGGCGATGATGACGTCATCGGGAGGAAGCTGACGGACGACTTCCTTCAGCACATCATTCGGAACTACAGGGATCGATTCAAAGATAAAACAACTGCTTTCGACATCCGCACTAAGCTGCTGGTCTGAGACCCTGAGGCCATTGATCAGTTCCTGACGGGTCACCGGATCCGAATCACTCAGGACATCCGCCACAAAACGAACACCGTTGACGGCAATGCTGTTTTCGTCGGGAACATTCCGTGCTTTTTCTGCGAGATTGAAACCCACTTTTTCAACAAGTTCCATCGGCATTTCATGCATCTTCCCAAGTTCGACGGCGACTTGGGTCCGTTCATCCCGTGAAAGGGATTGTAGGATGGTGGCTGCTTTTTCGGTGTCAAGTCTTGCCATCACGATGGCTTTGATACGAGACGGTTCATTTTTCAACAGGAATGAGATCTGGCTTGGTGAAAGCGTTTTCATGAAACCAAAGGGATCCACAAAGGACTGTTCCGGAGAAAGAAATTGTTTCGTCAATAAAAACATCCGGATGTTTTTCAAGACCTCGGCGGTGTCTTCCGAATTGGCTCCTGCTTCTTTTGCCAGTTGCTCAAGGTCCATGTAGGCCTGTTCCGTCATTTGGGGTCGGAAAAGGGATCGTGACGCTTCTGGACCCAGCACGGCGATCAGTGTGGCAAGTTGATCCATCGATTGCTTGTCACGTGTCATTTCCTGAATCAATTCACGACACCAGTCGGGTCTTCCCACCAGGTTCTTTACAATTTCCTGAAGCACCCTTTCGTTTTCATCACGTATCAGTGCCGTTTGGACACGGTCCTGACGATCCTGTTGCATTTTGTCCAGGACTGCTTTTTCTTCCCGGGCTTGCCGAACCGGCAGAGTGGGAGAGTCTTTCAAATCCCGGATTTGATCCTGGGTTTCGGCCTCTCTTGCCCTCAACCTGGAGATGCTGAAAAGCGTCCAAATCAGGAGAATCAGTAAAAGTAACAACACAGCTGCAAGGATCCATTCGAAGGGCCCCAGAGTCTTCCAAAAAGGAAGTTCTTCATGGGTGTCACCAGGGGTTTCTATTTTTGCTAAAGCTTTTTCCCCGGGTTGAGATTCTTCCAGGTTTTCGGGTACGGCATCCTTTGCTTTTTCAGAATCAGATCTGGCTTCCGGAAGGTTAGGGATGATCGGCACAAACACGAATTCATCTCCCCTTTCATAATCCAGCCCACTGAGGATGGGGACAATTTCACCAATGTAAGAATTAACCGATGGGGAGACCTCCTTATGCATTACGAGATCGACACGCATCCTTAAGATTTCCCAGTATTTTTCACCTTTTCCACTTTGTTTAAAACCTACCTGCCCAAAACCGGGCAGAGCTTCGTTGGCTACGCTGGACGCCCTTTCCTCACCAAAGAGTTTCACCCGGAGCACATAGTCACTGGGTTCAAGGTAATACTTGAGACCATTTCGGATCGATTCCTCTATTTCAAACTGGCGGATGTTCAAGGATTTCACCCTTTCCTGGGCAAAAACCGATGGGGCCATCAGGATCAGCAGAAGCCCAAAAAGCTGCATCAAGCATGCACGTTTAATAGGTCCTCTTTGGGAGCAGCCGAACAAGCTTAGGGGTTGTAGAGAAAGGTGCATCAATGTTCCTTCACTATTTGGCTACTCGTGAAATGTATTTTTTGAGCGTCTCGTTGGAGGGATCCAATTTGAGAGCATGCTGCCAATTTTCAACGGCCATTCCATTCCAACCCAACCGATAATATATCGATCCAAGCATTTCGTAGGCTTGAGGAGAAAAGGGGTTCACTTCAATGGCATCACTGATGGCAGTGATGGCACTGTCGAAGTCTTCCTGCTGATAAGAAGTTCTTGCCTTAAGAAGATAGCGAGTGGTTTCCATCTTCATTGCCATATCGATTTCATCTAATTTTTTTTGGCGCTTCTTTTTCTTTCTAATCTCTTCTAATTCCTCTTCACTGGACCCACTCATTTCAAGTTTTGCCAGTCCTGGAAGCATTTCCGATTGTGGCAAAGTACCGGATTCGATGTTTCCACTCGAAGAGGGTTCGGCTTTTTCAGGAATTTCTGCATTTCGGTTCATTGCAGTAATTCCAACTTGATCCGAAGCAGCGTGAGGAACATAAACCACTTTTAGAACATCGTCTTTGAGGAGATTGATTTCTTTAAGTTTTTCCGATAAAGACTGACGAAGCACTTCAATGTTGAATGGAGAAATCGGAGTATTGACAACGACAAAAACCGTGGTGTAGCTTCTGGTCTGGTTGACAATTCCGACAATTTGCTTGGACTTGGTTGGGACCCAGACGTGATTGTCAAAACCGGGAAGTTTGATCTTCGAGATTCTTTTCAGATTCTTGCTGACAGGAACGGTCTCTATGAAATATTTGATACTGACGGTTGTTCCAACATATTCCTGGGGAAGCATCTCCTGTAGAAGGATGTCCAGTTTTTCCTCCAGGTTCTTTTCGGCAAGACTCTGCTGAGGTTCTGTTGGTTCCGGGAGTTCACCTTTTTCGTTGTCCGCAACCTCATCGATATCTCCATCTGTTTCATCTCCTTCACCACCATCCTTGACTTGGTCGAAAGGAACGGCAAGCAGTTCTTCGAGGCTGCTCTTTTGTTCACCTTTCTGGATTGCTTTATCAAGAGATGGGCCGATTTCTTCTGGTTGGACTAAACGAGGTGCATCNTCCTCAAGTTCCTCTTGAACTTCTGATGCATCATCGANGGAACTTTCCACNGTTTCGGTCACCACATCACTTATTTCTGCCTCCTGTGAGAACAGTTGCAGAGGCATTAGGAACATCAAACAGATCAGATACAATCCCAGCATAGTCCGAGAAACGAAACTCGAAGATGAATGCTTCATAGGGTTTTGATCCATATTCAGTTCAGGCTGGATATCATCGATGCCACCTCTTCATCCTCCGGATTGAGGCGAAGAACGTGCCTCCAAGTTTCCAGAGCGCGTTTCTTTTCTTCGAGTAGAAAATGGAGGGAGCCTTTCATTTTCAAAAGAAAGATTTTGTCGTCTCTCTTAGCGGCAACTTTCAAACCTTGCTCGCTCAATTCCAGACCGGAAACATAATCACCGGATTTGAATGATTCAAGGATCTTAACCCGATAATCACGTAAAGCGGAAAGTTGCTCCTGGCTCATCAGTTCTGCACTCTGTTCCGGGAAACGATTGCGGACGATGGTCAACGTATCGCCTTGTTCCGGATTGAAATCAATGGAAAGAGGCAATGCCTGTTTCAGAAAATTGTCGACTTCCGGAAGGATGGTTTCGTCCAGAAGGAGTTTGATGTTCATCTGCATTCTGGATGTGTTCGATTCTTCGTTTCCTTCGGATTCATTCGTGTCGAGGAGTTTGAAATCAACATTCAGGACATAGGTTTCGGGGGCGATATAGTTCTCAATCAATTCCCTGATTTTTTTTGTAATCACTTGCTCTTCGTATGGAGCAATGCTGTCTGAAAAAGGATTCGGAAAAGAGGTGCGTTCCATTGCCAAAACGTCCCCCCGTGTCTGATCAAAAAAATCTTGGGCCGGGATAAGTTGCTGGATGAATTTTTCCTGGTTGCCGGGAAGGGTATTGTCCAGAAGCACCTTGAATTCGATTTTCATCAGAGCCATCTTCAATTCAGGATGGTTCCCCAGTGCACTGCCTGGACCCTCGACCTCCTCGAGCAGCATTTGGGTTCTAGCTTTTCCATCTGACATCAATTCCGTGATTGGTATATCCAAAGGAACATTGCGCAGTTGTATTTCTTCAAGCAGTGTTTGGTTCCATTGGACCAGGAGCGACACATTAAAACGTTCCGGAGCAAGGTACCTCCCGAGGATTTCGTCTACATCTTTTTTTAATTGCTGTTCGAAAATCACAGTCTGTTCTGCAAACTGCTTGGAGGTTGCATCCTGCAATGGGATTGCGATGACAAAATTCGGGCTGTCTATGGGATGAACGAGGTTCGAATTAAGGTCTCCTCGCTGAACGATGATCCTTAAACTACGTTTGTGGCCCTGTTTTTCTTCGATCACGTTGATCGCGTTTTTCCCGCCCTGGGTACGCTGGCTGTAGAGTATTTTTTTCTGAACCGGGGTGGAGGTCTGTTCTTCTTCAGTTGGAGGTTCCTGTTCTGTCTTGGAGGAACAGGATAACAAGCTGAAGATCAACAACCCTGTTGAGAGATAGAATAAAAAATGTATATATCGCTTCATGCCGCCTGTTAGAATTTCCATCCCAGAGTGATGTTTGTCATGTTAGGCATTTTAAACGTATCATCGTTTGATGACATCATATTCATGATATTAAATCCTAAAGTCAGTTGCTCTGCTACTGTAAGATTCACTCCACCTTTAACATACATGGGTGAATTCAATGCTGCAGCGAAAACCATCCCTAAACCACCGGTCAGACTTACGTCGGCCTGGTTGCCGCCAAAACCAAAAAGATCGTAACCCACCACTCCGTCAAGGGTGATGCCGTTGATTGATTTTTCATACTTGGTAGTGAGATTGGTGTTGTCATCACTGAAAACCGATCCTCCTCCAGCAAAGGTCCAACTTGAGGTCAGGCGCATCATGTATTCAACTCCCAACTGCATGGCCGAGTGGGTTACTGCAGCGTTTCCAGTTGAACTGTGGGTAATCCCCACTTGCATTTTTGCCAGGTATGCATGGAGGTAGCTCTGGCTCTTTGCAGGTTCTCCGGTGATGATTTTGGAATAGACAATCTCACCGTTGCTGGCTTCATAGGCATTTAGTGCAATGGAAAGCTGTCGGTCTTCGGTCATGAAGACTGCAATGTCCAGAAAGCCATTGACATCCAGGGATTTTGCCGTTTTGATGCGGAAATCATCATCAGCAATACCTCGGGCAATTTTGAGATAACTACCGGCAATAACTGTTCGGATTTGAGTACAGGTGTCACAAACACTGACCTTGAGTTGGGATAATTGGGTCAGGCTTTGGTGGATACGTGCAGTGGCAACTCTGCGGAAATTATCGGGAAGACTGTCTCCAAAACTTACGCTGGAAATAGCGACTGAACGGATTTTTTCATGCATCTGCTGCACCGCTTCCACCAGTTGAGGAGTGATTTCCTCCAACTGCATGATGCGTTGATCCTTCCAATAGGTATCCTGGGCGAACAAAGTCCCCCAGAACAGAAGGATCATCCATGATACCGTCATTTTTTTTAACATTGGCTATTCCTTGCCAGATTTTCTCATTGCTGTCACTTTTAAACCGAGAATTTCCTTATTCACTGGTTTAACAGCATTTTCCTACTGAGGCAATGGTTGATTCCCTCAACCGTATCACCCGTCAAAGCAGCGGCCAAATAGACTTGATTCAACTACATGATGATTTAAAGGAGGTTGAAATAAGTGAGGCGTATGAAGTTCTCAAGCATAGTTTCTTAGCCAGACCAGCACATCAAATCATCCTTGATATTAAAAATTTGCAAGTCCTGAGCCAAGGGACGATTGAACTTCTGAGAAAACTGGTGCGTTTTTTTCAAAGTCTCGACCTGCCTATAGTCCTTATTGGCGCCGAAAGATTAAGTCCTGCGGATTTAATCGAAGTAAGCCAAGGTTTTCCAGTCATGGATAATTTAGAAGAAGCCAGGGTTTATTTTGGATCTGAGAAAGATTCCAAAATCCTGAAAACAGAAGAAGGATCTAAACCGGCGGATCAGGATACACAAAAGGATATGACGGATTCCTTCGAATTAGACGGCGAAAAGGTCCATCCAAATCAACCTACTGAAAATCTTGGCACCACACCCGAGGAGAATTTGGAACTTCCCGAGTCCTTCCAAAAAACAGCATCTG
>NYUB01000078.1 GCA_002683785.1 Deltaproteobacteria bacterium | reverse complement strand
CGGGATTACGGATGGCTTCCTCGGGAAGGCACCCGACCTGGGAGCATATGAATATGCAGGGACAAGGTGGATCCCGGGCGTGCGTGGACGGGCCGAACAAGGCGCTCCAGCGGACACGGGCAAGCCGCGCCGCTGAGCTCTGTTCGTTATGCTAGAGAGGAAATTTGAATACCTTTGTGGCCAGCCTTCTTACCATCATGGTCAACCAGTGCAATCATTTCAGCTCCCCTTGCCACCAAACCAAACTGCTTCATATACTCAATCCTCGCGCCTTTACCGACATTTTCTACACCTGGGTATATTCAAAGTGAGGAATCATACTTCGGATATCCGAAATATAGAACAGCAAAACCATATTTATATGGTTTTGCGGGGTTTAATTCGCCAGATTTCGTAGTTTCCTTGCTGACTTGGAGCTGATTAAACTGCATCCTCAGAATGGGTTTGAGGTTGTTGATAGGATGGGTTTTCTTGAATTAGAGTCGACAGAAGCAATCTAAATCATCTGAAACAGGAAAGCCTAGTCTAGTGCATTTTTAGGACTGACCATGTTGTGGTCAGTTTCCTTTTTGCATCTACGACTACGTCCCCTGAGACTCTTGGACCACGCCAAAAAAGAAAATTGTGAAGAACTTCGGACACCTCTTTTTTTCCTGTTCTTCCTAGCGATTGCAGAATTTGTAAGGAATTGAAGACCACATCTCCTTTACCGGCTTTGGCCCAAACAACCAACGGCCATTTGTTCGGCTTATCAGTGATTAATGGTTTCCAAGGGTTCGGGGCTTCATGCGGTCCATCTGCCATGAAATCTCCTCCTCCCCAACCACCAAAATGCTTGTCAGTCAATGCATTTGGCTTTTTGAAAATGTCGTGGTCAGCCAAAATAACACCGACGTTATCGTCTAAATCCGGGTCGAGCAACGCAAGTGGATGAGGCAAAAAAATCTTGTTCCAAGTAGAATCTTGTTGAAAATCAACGGTGACGAGATACCCCCCCTCTTTTACATACTCATTCACAATTTCAAAGTTTTCTTTTAAAGGTTCGTTTTTGTCGTAGGCAACGACTCCAACAGCAATAACATCATACTTCAGCAACGTATCGATCTTATAATCGCCCTTTTCAAGTACTTCAAATTCAATTTTAGCATTTTTGAATGCTTGCTCTTCAACTAGAGCATCGTCACCTCTACCCTGAACAAAACCTACTTTCAATTCTTGGGCGGAAAAAGTGGGGAACACGAAAAAAAACAAGACAATCAAACAACAGTTGAAGCATCTAAAAAGCAATACTTTTTGCAGCATAATAACATCTCCTTAAGTTGAGGTTAGAATCAAATGTCATTTCAGCAAGGATCAAACTATATCGAAAACTAAATATTAATTTTGAATATATATTAAAAACTTAGGCTGGTTAACTATAACATTATAAGTATCTAAGCTCCAATACCTTACTGAGGGCATCTATATCACCAAATACGGCACAACCGCAAATGCGCCTATCTCATGGTTCGAGCGTTTCTTGAGGGCTCCTGATTTTCAGTAATCAAACCTACTTACCCATAAAATCAAACCTCGGGGCAAATACCCCACCCAACACAAGGCTAACTTTCAGCCTTTTATAACAGTTTGGTAACAATTCACCCGATTATTATCGGCATTTCCTTCACCTTTGATTTGAGTTTTCCATCGTTGAAAAAGTGGGGGTGACCCTAGGCTCCTCACAGATTGAGACGTTGAGCCAACTCTGTGCTCTTGCGCGAATTCGACTCCGACCGACCCCAAGGAATTGCTTTTTGCACTCTATCACAATTTCAGTTTCAGGGTAAAGCGGTGGGCATTGGTAGGAATTGCTCACACACCTTTGATTTGACCGCTTGCCAGCGCTGGAAAAGTGGGGGTATACCTAGGCGGGGTCTTCGGTACAAACTGACAGCATCACCAATCGTGTAGCCATAACCATCTGCATGTTGGATTACCTGACAGTATCTGTGGCTTTTTCCAACCCGCCCAGATTTCGTCCTGATACTAAAAGCTCCACTAGCACGAACTCTTGCTAATCGACCAATATATGTCCCTCGAGATTTACCTTTGGGCACTACAGCTTTGACCATGTCACCCTTTAGGGATCTACAAAGGGAAATGTCCCATTATAGCCTAGCGCGGCGATCGCCGGTAGTGGCGAGCTGACGAACGAGATGCCTGGAAACATTGGTGTCTGCTGATAATGTAGTACCACGTTACTACGCAACGGAGTGTTGTCATCCTCTTGTGTCAGTTTGGCACCTTGGTGCGGAATATGGCTGAAGAAGACCACCGCGTCGCCAGCTAGTGGGTAAAGATGGGTTTGTTGTTGTTTTTCGCACCACTGGTAGAATGGATTATCTGAGTTGTATCCACCGAGATGGCGGATCTTTTCGGGCAAGGCATTGTGGCAGAAGTTATCGATAAAAGTAAGTCTGCCTGTTTCAGGTGTGTTGTCTGTCAGGTAGAAGGTGGTATTGATGCAAAGCGGTCGCAATGCGTGGCGAGCTTCATCGGGAGCGTCCCAGTAATAGCCGAAATCCTTGTGCCATTCTTGAGTATAGGCTCCAGGGTTAATATGCGCCCGAAAGCTGCGCAACTGGCATTGTCGACCCAGCATGGCCTTGAGATACGGAGCTACCGAATCATGACCAACCAGTGCTCGCGCCAACTCAGGCTCCTGTTCTAGCAGATAGTCGAAGGCGACATTGCCGACCTCGTTTCTAATATCCCATTCTTTGTGTTTGTATTTTCGTGTGAGGCACTCACGCCAAACTTCAACCGTTTCTAAGTCGAGCGCACCGCGCACAAGTAGATAGCCATGCTGGTCTAGCGCGTCAAGCTGTAGTTCTAGATTCTTAATTTCTGTCGTATCGGCGATTGGTTCTCCCATATTTTTCTCCTTTGCCTCATTTATTTATCAATTGATCTATAAAGACATCCTGCACACTATGTCATGGATATATCAACCAAATTTCGTTTGTACAACATAGCTTATTTCTTTTTGCCAACCTGAGTTCATAAGAATGCATCCATTCTGCCGCTCTCCACTGAGATCGCAGTTTATTCGTGTGGCTTGAGTTCGTTACTGTGTTGATCCCAAAAGTGGTCTTTGGCTGCGTTCAGGCCGGAATCTGCCGACTTCAAGTTTTGGACTAGACTTTACTAGTACCAAACAACTCAAAAAGGTATAGATTAGCGTTTTCAAAGCCGTTTAGTTCTACATGAACCATTAAGGCCCACAATCCCATCATACCAGACACGGCAAAATCCATCAATTCCAGTTTTCGGCAACCTCCAGTTCTGCAAAAACCTCAGGGAGTTGACGAATTAAGCTATATCTGGCTTTCGAGCAAATCCGACCCGTTTTAATGCGATTTGCAACGACAAAATCAGCCTTTTTACCGGCTGCAATTTGAGGTTGACGGAAGTTTGACCGTTTGCCATCGCTGAAAAAGTGGGGTTGCCCTTTACATATTAAGCCTGAATTTGACTCTCACTAGCTTGGGCATTCTATTACGATTGCAGTTTCGGGGTAAAGCGGTGAGGTATTGGCAGGAATCGGCTGGTGAGCCGGGCGCACAGCACCCAAAGGTGAGGGCTTGTGGTATCAGCTAGATTCTTAGTGGAAGGCTTATCTCAAGAGCGACAGGATATTCTGCGAGATAGCTGAGGCTGGGCTAGCATGGCCGTTGCTGATTGCTCCAGAACAGGAAATTGTGTAATACCTCAGAAAGTTCCTGCTTGCCAGTTCTCTCCAACGCCTGAATGGTCTGAAGCGAATTGAGAATGACGTACCCTTTTCCAGCTTCGGCGCCAGCGACTATAGGCCACTTGTTCTGCTTATCCGTGACAAGTGGAATCCAAGGCGCCGGTGCTTTTTGCGGACCATCGGCCATAAAGTCAGCGTTGTCCTGCACCCCGCTCCGAGGTGCTTATCAACCTCCAACTTTTTTGGTTTCTTGAAGAGATCATGGTCTTTTTGCCTAAATCAATGTTATTATCTTGCATTTGCATTATTAACATCAAATAATAGGAAATAGCACATTGGTTATTAAAACCAACTGTTCACCAAAGTGTCGTCACAACACTACTAACCTAGCACAACGGACAAAATTGAAGGATTCAATGCAATGAGCCAGCATAATACGCGGGATTATCACTCAAAGCCATTTCAAGTAATGGTTGTCATGGGTGAGAGTACAGTCGAAGGGGGAGGATGGGTAAAGAACTCAACAGAAAGGTTTGCCGATGTTTTGGCAGAACTCATTAACGTCTGTCAGGAAACTCCCGTTACATATTACAACAAAGGAATCGGTGCAAATTCAATCTCGCCCCGCAGTCCGGGCTATGAGGAGTCTGCCAAGCCGAGCGCTTTGGAGCGCTATGAAACTGATGTGATTAGTTTAACACCGGATTTGTTTGTCCTTTGTTATGGACTTAATGACATGCGTGCTGGCATGCCTGTTGATAATTTCACACAGGATATGCAGACTATTATTGAAGATGTCAAGGNAGCCTGCGATCCGNTCATTATTTTAACAACNGTTTATCANATGACNGGTTTTAAGAGTTATGCCCCATATGACNAAGGAGGCATCCGNCAGACANGCNGNTATAATAATGCAATCCGTCAATTGGCTAAAGAGAACGATTGCCTGCTAGCAGATGTGTGGGAAGGTCTTGGATTAGCTGATTGGTTAATTAATCCTGACGGTTGTCACGCCAACATGGTAGGTAATTTGATTATCGCTCACCGGATCTTCGAAACGATTGCCAAACATTGCAGCGGAATTTCCGCTGATATTCATCGGCGCGACGCAACTACAAACCATGGGCAAAATACAATGCAAATTCGAGAGACAGTTGAAGATGCTTTCGACCCATGGTGGCTTTCTGAGACATAATTTGAATCAAATGTTACATTTGTGCACCCAATACCATGCAACTTGAGGCGAAAATGATTATTCATCTTCTGGTTGCTGGTCAACAACACTATTCCTGCAATTTGCCTTGGTTCACCTACCTTGTCCGCCCAGTTTGGAGGGCCTCCCATGTCATTCCCGCTAGCCTATGGTAGCGTTACGCCGTTCTGACACCTAATCTTTTGCGCTGGAAAACTATCCGACGTAATGAATGAAATGATAGGTCTTACTAACTCAACTTTTGACGACAAAAAACCATGATTTACAATACTACCAAAATTTAGTTTTCTAGTAAAACA
The DNA here is from genome assembly GCA_002683785.1 of Deltaproteobacteria bacterium. GTDB lineage: Bacteria > SAR324 > SAR324 > SAR324 > NAC60-12 > UBA1014. Next base: position 14,205 of record NYUB01000078.1, on the reverse strand, counting down.
AAGTTTCCTACTTGACGAATGTTAGACCCCATCATATGCTGTTGGGTTGCATTATATATTTTCATGTGAAATGGTGAAAGAAGGATTGTAGCTAATGGGTCTAAATAGTAAGGCTATCCCAAAATATTCTTGAAAGTATTTGGGCATTACAATTACATTTTCTAATACAAAAGGAGTCTGTTGATGTTTCGATTTGTTTTATCGTTTATAGTCTTTTTTGCCTTCAATAGTTTTACTAATGCCGATACACCAACCGAGGCGAATTTTTTGCGAGGCATTGATCGGTACAACGGTGAATGGCATATCATAGCAAAAGGTTCAAGTGAGCCAATAGGTTATTTTGAATCCCATTGGAAAGATATCGGAAATACGAAAATGACTGAGTTTTCGTTCATGTCAATAGGAATATGGGACGAAACTCAGTCACGATCGGTTGGTTTCTGTTTCTGGAACGAGAAAGAAAATCGAGCAGAGTTCAACGAAATTGATAATGGCGAAGAAGGTTGCGTTTCATATGCTGGTTATTGCTTAGATGTAACAGCTACCACCATGACGTGGCTCGTAACTGGATGGACAGAGAAGGGGTTTCTGCGTCAAACAAAGATGAAAGATACTTTTACTAAAACCGGCCTCAATCGGACAGTAGAGCATCTCAAGGGCAAAAAATCACCAAAGATTATTGTTGAGTGGAAAAAGCTTAATGTAGAAAAAAGTAAACCTGATCGCCCAGATCAACCTGATAACTAAAGGTATCAGTAAAGAGGTGAGGGTAGTCTGAACCACAAGGGACAAAATAAACCCACCTACACCGACCCGAAACCTAGTTCAGACTAGCGCAGATGGCTTGTGCAGCTTTGGTTTTTAGACTCTAGCTGGAGAGTATTGCCATGTTTGAAGATTAGGAGTACGCTGCAGATGCCGGGGTTTGGACCACCGTGGGCCTATCGTAACTCGTGGGGGTGAGGAGAGGGTGTCAACTAAGGGTTACTAATACCTGCTTGATTACCCCGTACACGAGTTATCTTTTGCGCGGGTTTCAGTGATCATTTAGTTACTTAAAACTTTTACTTCAAAATAACGATTTTCCGTGCTTCTGTATAATCCGACTGGCACTTCTAAAGGATAGCTGAAGTAGAGGAAAGCCACACGCAGGTTGAGCGAATTTCCGTTCCAAGAACCGCCCTACCAAACACAGCTACTCCCCAAACTGGGCCCTTGAGGATTACTCGAAGGCAGATCTCAAAGACGATTCAGTCGATCTAATTGATCCCCACTCAGATGGCAATCCAGAGCGCCAAGATTCTCATCAACCTGCTCCACGTCGTCACATCCCACAACCGCAACGGATATCTCATCGCGGGAAAGAACCCATGCCAGTGAGACCTGAGCAGGCGTTTTGCCCAATTCAGCTGCAATTTCACGAATTGTTATCAATATCCGCCCCGGGCGGCCATCTAGTTGGCCTTCAAACCGATGGCGCCACTTTGAACCCCACAATCTGTCCTTAGGCGGTGGTTCATCTGGTGAATAAACACCCGCCAGAAGCCCAACCGCGAGAGGGCTATACGCCATAACGGCAAGTCGTTGATCTCGAACAAGGCCAAACACCTCATTTTCCAGCTTTCGATCAATCAGATTGTATGGTGCCTGAAAACAAACTGCCTGCTCGAAGCCCCTTCGATCCGCCGCCCATAGTGCTGTGGCGACCTGCCATGCCTTGAAATTGCAGAAGCCATAATATCGGATCTTACCATCCTGGATGAGGCGATCAAAAGCGCTAACAGTTTCTTCAATTGATGTTGAAGGATCTGAATGGTGAGCGAGATAAATATCGATGTGATCGGTTCCCAACCGCGAGAGCGTATTCTCAACTTCTCGCAGAATATGATATCGCGACAGCCCTAAGTCGTTCGGGCCAGAATCAACGGACTCTTCTACTTTCGAGGTAATGACTAAGCTATCTCGCTTGCCTTTAATCGCTTTTGCCAGAATCTGCTCAGATCGCCCAGGGCCCAATGACCGGTCGTTGGTCGGCCCATAGGTATTGGCACAGTCGAGAAAATTGATACCGCGATCAATTGCGGCCTCAACGGTTTTCAACGCCTTCGCCTGGTCACTCTGCTCACGAAATGCCATGCCAAAGGCCAATGGACTCACTTTGAGGCCTGTTGATCCAAATCTGATGTAATCCATCTGTAATCCTCGCGCGATGCACTCATTCTTCCGCAAATTTGAAGCTGTAATAACAGTCTTTCTCAGTGGGAAAGGTCAAAGTATTGTTGGCATTCCCGTTTTAATCGAGCAATTTGGAACTTCCCTAGCCTGTGTCAATAACTAGAAAATAGCACATCGATAAAGCTATGTAAAGTATAACCTGTGATCCAATCTGAACCATCGGGTTCAAGCTTGAATTAGCTTAAGAAGAACAATCTTGAGAAGAGTATCGATGGATTATATTAAGATGGGCCAGCCAAGAGGCAAACTGAAGGTTTTTATGTCAGTTTGCCGAACTGTCAGATTAAGAGAAGGAAACTATTTGAGAGAAGAAAAAAGGGTATCAATTGACCGATGGTACCCGCCTGACTACCCCGTACACAAGTTAAACCCGTGAAGATCTTTACGCCGTTTTTGAAGCTGTTCTTTTGCGCTGGGAGATTATCCGACGTATTGTATGTACCGCCGTGGGCTTATCGTGATTCGTGAAGGTAAGGGAGTGCCTAGTTGCTTAAAACTTTTAGTAGAAAATGGGAATGAAAACCCGCCCATTTTATTTTCATTAACCAAAAATAGGAGCTGAAAACAGATCTTCGGTTCTACCGCTGGCTTTAGCCCGCAAATACTCTATTTCATAAGGTGACTCGATCAGCCGCCTAGAGCCATTTCGAACATCATTTCCTAGATTAAACTGTATCGGGTAATGACTGTATATCATCAACCGCCGAGGTCGACCCGAGGTATTTGGTCTGGAATTGTGAACCAAAACAGAGTGAAAGAACATTACTGATCCGGCTCCACATAGAATCTCCTGCCCAGTGTTGAAGTCGATCAACCCGTCTTTGACCTGCAATCCCAGACTGATGCTTTGATGTTCGAGATGTTTTTGGTGCGACCGAGGCCAAACACAAATTGGTCCGCTCTCTGAGGTACATGCATCCATACTAATAGCAGAGGAGATAATTGCTTGTGGGTAATTTTGCGCCTGATAATAAGCCCAGTCGTTGTGAACGGGAAACCGATCTTCCATCTCTGCCGATTCGATATCGACTGGTGTTGGTAACGGTTCCTTGTAGTTTAATTTCTCTTCCATTAATATGGGCTGATCATCCATGAGTTGGGCCAACGGACCCAATAGACGTTTTTCGGTGGAGAGGCGACTTAGGCAGAGCGAGAGGTCGTTAATCGGTTGAATTTTTCGCACAATCTGACCGGCTTGGGTCTGGCGAATATCCAACCGTCCGCTTTTTCGCTGATGATACAGTGAAGAATTGACTACTAATTCCAAGATGAAATCGGCTTCTTCTCGCATGGTCTTGACCTCGGAGGGATCGAAGACTGATGGCAAAACGAGATAACCATCGGTCTTAAACTGACAAATTTGTTGCTCTGAAATTTCGAATCCCATTTATTAATATCTCCTTTTGCAATGCATGAAATGTATTTAAGGAAAATAGAAGCAGGCAAAGGATACTGGGACTAACCTTACGGCACTCTCAAGACTGTTAGCATCAAGGTTTAAGGCTCAACATCACAATATTCTCGCTATTAACGTAAATGCCTTTTCATTCATCCGGCCCCATTAACACCGCTTCGCTTACCACAATAGGAACGTATAAAAGGGTTCTCCATCCCAAAGATCATCTAAACCATATGCTAAGTGCTGAGTCAGCGGACTTGCTTAGACATTATAGCACGCATGATATATTGAGGTAAATAGATGGGAAGTAGATAAAAACCTTCACTTTTTCCACTTTGCTGACGGTTTGGAGTACCTTCGTGGAATTGCAAGTTGGAATAAAACACAGCAACATCGCCTATGCTGGTCTTCTTGCTCTAGCAAATCTACATATGGTAGTTCTGTCTACTACCCACGAATTGTCATCGCTATGTGATATCCTTTAAAATCCAGGCTAGAATGCTGAAGGTTACTATCTGGGGCCGCATTTGATCATCCAGAAGGTAGTGGATGGGCTGTATTCCTGATCCAATTTGGACAAAGGTACCGACATTCAAACCATCTTTGTTATCGATACGCAGGGGGCCATCGTACATCAACGTCTGATTGGGTTTGAAAAGTGATAAATCCTGAAGCAATTCGAAACTTGAGTGAGTATGTTCATTTCCCCTCGTCATCAGATGATGTAGAACCGTCCATTGACTCACGACGGGATTCTCAGCCTGAAACGATTGCCCGGATCCGAGGCGAATCGTTCCTTCCCTGTTGGTTCCACTCTCGGCCAGAACCAGCCGTTCATCCTCTTTCCCTGATGGCAACATGTATCGGGTTTTGATATTCCAGGACTTCAGCGTATCCAACTCATTGTCCTCGCAGAGGATCTGGGCTTCAAGATGGTTCGTTCCGCCGACCTCTGTCTGCTGTTCAATTTGATACTCAATCTCACCATTCCGGACCCTTCGTTGGATGATCAGCGACCCCATTTCGCTAGTCGGATCCGGAGCAGGAACATTGGGTGCAAACACCCAGTTCACGATTCTGAAAGTAAGGGTGAAGTTTTCAAAATCCGTGGCGTCTCGATCAACTGGTGAGAAATCCTTCAGGTATTCTCGAATCGCCCTGACGGCATACGGGTCCGTCACTTGTTCTATGCCCGGCTGACTGGAAGCTGTCATCGACTATACCTCCCTCTTTACGGATTCGTACCACTCGATGTATTCCCGATAGAGGTTGCCTCGTTTTCCCTGATTTCTTCCCTCCTCCGGCTCAGGAAATACTTCAATCCGGTTCAGATACTCCCTGAAGTGGTCGCGATGCTGTCGGATGAGGTCCGCATATGCCGGCTCATCCGACAGGTCTCTGGTCTCCAGCGGATCGTCCTGCATGTCGTAAAACCGGGTGGTTTCCGTATTCATGATGCTTTTATACCGATCCGTCCGTACAGCCACTGCCACTCGACCCACGGAAGTCTCCCCAACGAGATACTCCCTCCAGTCCACCTCTTCTCCTTCGAGAAGGGGTCGCCAACTTCGAGCAATTGTGGTCTTCGGCAAAGGCGGGGCTCCTGCATAGTCGCAGATCGTCGCCGCGATATCAACTCCACTGACCATGTTACCGGTATCTTGAACTCCTTGAGGTACACGACCCGGCCAACATACGATTGTAGGCACCTTGTAGGCTTCTTCCTCCATAAATCCCTTGCTCGTTTTGGAATGGTAGGCAAGTCCGTCTCCGTGATCCGAAGCGAAAATGAACAATGTGTTGTCGGCGTAGTGGGATCTTCTCAACGTGTCATAGACCCGGCCGATTTCACAATCCACCATCTCCACCATTCTGTGATAAACATATATGTAGTACTGCCAATCCTGCAGGCTCCAGTTCCGAACATTCGGCCTTCCGCCTTTGGCATAGTCATAATCGAAATTACCAGGCAGAGGTGGCAGCTTGTCTTTGAGCTTGGCGCCCAGACCGTATTTGGCCGGCCCCCCGTGCGGCATTGCCGGGAAGCAGCAATCGTGTGGATTCAGGAACCCTACAGACAGGAAGAAAGGTCTGTCATCTTCACGATTCTGAATGTATGCCACGGCCGTACGTGCGACATCAGAGTCCTGCAGTTCTCCCATCCCGTGACCACGATGCAGAACATCGAAACTCCCTGTCAGGTCGCGTCCGGTCACGTGCCACTTTCCCGTGTACGCACAATCATATCCGCATTCCCGAAGCCACTGTCCCAGGTCGGGAATGTTCGGATCGATCGGGTAAGGATTGGCCATCACGCCGTGTTCCTTCGACATCCTGCCGGTGTACCAACATGCCCTGGAAGGACAGCATTGAGGCATGGAACAGTAAGAAGACATGAACGATGTACCTTCTCGAACAAGCCGGTCCATATTCGGAGTGTAGACATGCGGATTGCCGTACGCAGCAATGACGTCGTGGTGCATTTGATCGACGTGCAAGAAAACGATATTCGGCTTATCCATAGATCGGTCACCTCGAATTGATGCTTGACAGATTTGTGTTCAACGGCTTCTTTGTTTTGTCGTTCAGCAAATTTAAATGTAACTGAGAATTCAGATAAGCCATTCTATCACAACTATTGCCTTAAGGTAAAGCGAAGGGGTATTCTGAGACTGTAATGCGGGCAAAATAAACCCACCCACACCGACCTGAAACTTAGTTATGACCAGCGTGGATGGGTTGGGCAGCTCTGGGTTCTCGCTGGAAGGAATGCAGCGCTACGCTGTTTTGGGATTGAACCTTTTGTGCTGAAAAATTATCCCACCCGATCATCCAGCCCTTCGAACCCAATACGGGAGGAGAAGATAACCTTTTCATTAATCTTCTTTAGCCCTTACTCCGACAGGACAAAATGGGAAATAATTGAAAGCACCCAACAAACATTTCATTTGATGCCCCCCACCAGTCAACATATCCCGTACACGAGTTATCTTTTTCGCGGGTTTCAATGAGCGCTTCAATAGCGTAAACTTTTATATTCATATGAAGGAACAAAAAAAGAAGACGTTAAGGAACTATTTTCACCTTTTTGCTTAATCTGTATCTCATTTGCTATTATGCTACTATTGGAGTTCGAACCGCCCTATGGCAATTACCCAATCTGAGGATGATCCCAGGTTAATTGTGTGCACGCCGGCCGTCAGGTACCCCTTTTCGATCTCCTCATAGTCCGCGTTGGCATCCACCACCATGACCGGCTGGTTGCCGGGCATGCCGCTGAGATCAATCGTTACCCAGTCAGTATCTTCCACAAAGAAGACGAACTGCTTTTTATCAGCTGTTGCCAGGCAATATCCTTCAGTACTGTTGACACGACTGTTGCCCAGCGACATGCTCAGTTTCAGCCGTCCGTTTCTCCAGAAATCCCGAAAGGTTCGGAATGCCTGTTTTAGAGACTCAGGGTGGTATCCGCAGGGACCTTCTGGTCGAAAAGGACCATATATATTGAACCGTTCTGAGAAGTGGCCGAAGAAGCCGCCCATCCCTCCAGCCATGGTCTCCCACCAAATCAACCGGCGGCAACCGGTTTCATCAAGCCTATCTGGGGCAGGAACTCTTCCCGGCCAACACTGCCACCGGTTATAGGTATGGCGTTCCTCATAAATAGAAGGCTTGTCCGGGTGGGTTGCCATATGCTGTCTGATTTCGTCGTAGTTAGCCGGGCCTTTGTCTGTTGTCTCTAAATCGTAAGGGTTACCTCCAAATCCAGCGTAGGAATGGGCTCCTAAATTCTCCTCATCCCATCCGCGGGAAGTCAGGATATGTGGCCAGCCCATCGCTTGGTTCATCTCATTAGCCCACCAGGCTGCATCTGCCTTAGAATTAGGCATTTCGATGGTATCGAAGCCAAAGTTCATGCTCCATCCAGGCAACGGCCCCAGACGAGCGGCAATGTAGCGAACGAGCCGCCGATGCCGCGCGCCTCGGAATCCGCCACCAAGATGATTGGGTGTCTGTTTTCGATCGTTGTCCCCCCAAGCCCAAATGTGGGTGCGCCCACCTCGCTGATGCGCATATTTGATGGCCAACTCAAGACTGTCGAACAGTGCTAGATCTGGTTGGTCCAGATCTGGATCGGTGTCACTGGAGAAATCGTCGATACCGAGTGCTCCCATCCGAAACCAACTGTAGAAAACGGCCAGGAAGTAGATATCGAACCCATTCTCCTGGGTGTTTTTCCAGTACTCAGGTATGAGATGCGCCCGGCTGGGGTGACCAAGGAGCCTGGAGGAGTGCTTATACTGTTGTTCGTAGTCCTGCTGGTTCATGAACACCTGATAGACATATCCCGACAGATGGTCAATATCACTTTCCATGATGGCGTATTTGTTCCCCACATGAGTCAAGAAGCCCTTCAGGTTGGAGTTGGCTCTCGGTCCCACACTTAAGGAGCCTGTATGCCCATCGAGTTCCGGGGCTTGGCTGGAGGTGGAGAAGTCCCATGTACCTGTGCGGGTGCCAGTGAAACGAAACTTCCACTGGTTGTTTCCTACATAAAACATTTGCGTTGTGTGTTGTCCACCCGTGTGCGAATGGACGAAGTTAACTGTGGCAAGCACGTCAAAAGGATTCCCAGACCATGATGCATTTTTCAGCGTCCACTCCTCACACTGCCACATTAGAGTCTCCCGAAATTTGAGTTCCATTCCGTAGCCTTTCATCATAGTCAGTTGGCACGCCAGTGAGAAAAAAACCGCGGTACATGCAATCCGATTTCTGATGGATTCTTTGCTATGACGGTGTTTATTTCCTTTGGCGCTGACATAAGTCTCATTTTTCATCTAAGTTTTTTTAGAGGAGTTAAGCATCGTTCCTCTCAAATCCCCCTTTGGAGTAAGTCATCAACACGTTAAGCCAGTGAAAGTCATCGTGGACTAAGACTAGCCGCGAGCCAAGGTTGCCCTCGAAGGGCGGGCGTGTCCGTAGAGCGTTGAACTTGGCCCAAACGCTAGCCTCTGATCCTATTCGCAGAGTCTCGGAAATACTTTGTCAAACTCCCAAGAAGTGTAGTTGATGGGGACGACCCGTATAGCCTTACCAGCGTATACTGGAAGTTGATACATCCAACCGAGTAACGCCCCAATTGCCACTGCATGCTCAATGTCATTTATAATTACATCAAAGTTGTCAAGCACGAGAACCATATCTTCGACCCACTCTTATCATAGCCTGTCCATCGGAAGCCAACACCGCAGGTCCTAGTCCTGTTTCACCGACGGGGTGGGTATACTGCACTAGTGAAGATAGTGATGTATAAGGTCCATTCTCGATCCTGCTTATCCATCCTTGATTCAAAAGCCTAAACAAAATAATCACCGTTGCCATTTACGCTTGCCTTAAAGGTAGCCTTGTTGCAACCAAATTCGGTAGGAGACACGGTGACATCAACATCCTCAGCACAGTTTGGAAGAAGGCGGATACAGGCGTCTTTGATTGCCAAGCTTTTAGATTCATCGTTTTCTTTATTCATCTCATTACCCTGCTTTTCTGACACTGAATCTCTCAAACACTCTGTTATCCCGTGGGATTCGTCATTTACATTTATGTGCTACAGTTGCTTCGTATAGGGGAAGTTGTTGCTCAACAATATAATTAGTTTAGGGGTACTGAGCAACATTCTTAACTCATTGGTTGCCAATTGTTTCACTGTTTGCCATCGCTGAAAAAGTGGGGATATCCCTAGGTCGCCCTTTACATCTTAAGCCTGAATTTGGCTCTAGCTATAGTATTCTATCACGATTGCAGTTTCGGGGCAAAGTGGTGGGATCGCTGGTCAGAATTGGTTGGTGAATCGGGCGCATAGCACCCAAAGGTAAGGGCTGGTTGGATTAGCTAGATTCTTAGTGGAAGGCTTATCTCAAGAGCGACAGGATATTCTGCGATATGGCTGAGGCTTGGGCCAGCATGGCTATCGCCGATTTCCGTTTTCTTGTATTGGATGGCCACATCTAGCGGTGTTTCGGCACCATTGTTGTTGCATTCATATTTGTACCTTGACCGAGTGCCGATTCAAAGACCACTTCGTTCGTTCCACCAAGTTCTTTGAATCTCTGTGTCTGATTCGTCAGGCCTGGTTTCCCGAAGAGGTCCCCATTCTCCATCTTCGAAGATACGACAGAGGACACGGCCATCAGCAACTACCATTAATGGACCTTCATACAAATGTGCGGCTGAATGAACATCGCCACCAAACATCCGTGGATCCTGACCGGTGGTGGTGTAGTAGATTTTGAAGCCGTCAGCTACAAGTTCCAACTCTCGCTCACTACCTTCCGACCAACGAACCGCAATTTCTGGGAGATCTGGGTACAAACCGCGGCCGAACAGCTGGTCGATGACGACTTGTGTCCGACGGGGGATGTACTCGTTCCTTGTTCGATCGACTTCAGCGAACCACGCCTGGTGTTTGGCAACTCCTGAGTTGTGATGCTCGACTTGCCACTCCGAATCGGTGAGTGCCGCTTCATACATCTTGCGCGGATTGCCCCACCGAGCAGCCTCGGCAAACAGGGCGTCTTCGATTTCCGCGATTCGCTTGTCGAACAAAGTTCGGGCCTTGGCTGGTGTGAGAATCCCGTTACGGAACAAGTGCTTGGCGATGCGGTCGGCGAGCAGTACCCGGAATTCTTCGTTGTTTAGGAGTCGCTGGTACAACCAGTGAGGATTGCTGCGATCGGCAGTGTTCCCGAGTGGAAAGGGACCAAGCCGGTCTTCCTGGAGATCCAGTAGGGTATGTTCGGAGTCCCAGATGATGAATCGGAATCCCTTGTTTTGGGTGCGATTCATGAGTCCGTACCAATTGTTTCCGCCGCGATTGTTGCCGAACCAGCTAATGGGGGCATCCAGGTTGCCGCCGTAGAAGATTAGCAACATATAATCGATGAGATTCACCGGGTTGAGCAGTCGCTTGGACTTGGGGTCTCGACTACCGTTGGGTTTGACGCCAATCATCTGGCAGTAGGTATTCAGGTCGCTCAAGTCGCGCTGTGAGAGTTCATCGAGGCGTGCCCAGAGGTCCATATTCCCATCGGTAGGAAAAACCTGGTACGTGCGACGTGATCCCTCTGAGTAACCACCCATAATTTTCACCACGTCAAAGTTTTCTTTCTTGCCACCGATGTACGATTTGCCGAAGAAAGCCTTTGGTCGTTCGCAGGTGTTGAAAATGCCCCAGTAGTGTCCGTTGATGTAAAGATGCCGAAAGTTGCCTCGCGGGGATGGATGGCCCATGGCAAATTGCAGGTCGCGGTTGAACTGGTCGCGCATGTACAGCGCCTTGGGATTGAAACCGTGGTGCCAGGAGTAGTTCTGGCTACATCGCAAATCGATATGACTGAATTCTTTCGCGGCATTGCCACCAAACAGGTCGTACTTGAGTCGCTTAGCTCCATAGCGCCTGCGAAAGAAAAATCGGAAACCGTGTTTGAGAAATTTTGGCTGTCGACTGAAGCCTCCTCGAATGCGGACGCCGGCGTTGATTTGAAAACCATGTTCCTGTCCGTCAATCGTCGGCAAGAGTTCAAGCGAACAATTCCGTTCCGCTTTGCGTCCGTGCCAACCCGCGTGCGCATAGATTCCGGTTTCGTCGCTGAATAGGTTCTCGGGTTCGATCGCGATTGAGTAAGACGGAATAGCCCACAACGCCTCTAGGAGTTTTTCTCGGTATTTAGGATTGCTGGTGATGCCTGCATCCATTCCGTAGTTTGATTTTCCCGCTCCCCACTCGTATGGATAATTTGCGGGTGGTAATCCGTCTGCCGAATCATCGATCCGGTCTGCCGGAAAAATATAACTGCGTGTAACAATTGGCGTGGGCGAATAGCCGGGCTTGTATCCTCGGGCACGGATGACGGTGGTGTGTTCAATGTCAAGCGGCTGATCGAGAACGGGACTCGATTCGTTGGGCTTGCTTCCGTCAATTGTGTAACGGATCGTGACATCGCCGTCCGAGGCGCTCACCTCCAGCGTAAAAGGCGTTTTGAACAGCCCATGTGGCTGGGACAGTTTGATCTCTGAAAGCGCACCCAGACGGGTCGTTGTATTTCTTCGACCGGGAGTCGGAAAAGCCAGAAAGTCAGGTGATTTGCCTTCGGTGCCGTCAGCAGCCACGGGAAACCCGAAGGAGACGTTGGTCTCTTGTTTGGGGTATTCTGTTTCGACAATCCCGAAGCTCTCACCATTGGGGCTGGTCAGGCTCAAGTACTCACCGCCCTTTTTCAGTTGAAAGTTTGTGTGCAGCGGCTGATCGGCTCGCGTTCGATCTTTACCGGATGCAAATACGATCAAATATTCACCGGCCCCTAAACGGACATCAGGAAAAACCCATTGGCGCGAGTCTTTTTCCGAGTCCGTTAACGACCAGTTCTCTAGACTTTGCTCCTGGCTCAAGTGATTGTGAATTTCAACCCAGTCGACTAGTTCACCCTCCTCATCGACTAATCCTGTTTCGCTGTCCGCCATGAATTCGGTAATGCGCAGTTGGACCCCCTCTGTCGATTGGAGTGGGATCACGGGTGTGTCTGCTAATTGACTTTCAGGTTTACGGATCTCGTCAGAACCATGGTTTAATCGATCGGCGATCGTTGTATGCGCTTCCTTCAATTCCGTTGGCTCAAGGCGACCGTTTCTGTCGGTATCGAATCGCGCCAGTAGATGATTACTTGGTAGGTTCTTGTCCTGTCGTGGACGTTCGGCCTGTTTTTTGTCGTCAGCCCGATCGATACTGCCTCGAATCCAGCCATACAGCTCTTCGGGGAAATCTTTGATTTTTCCCTGTTTGGCATCCTGCTGCATCTGCTGGAGATTCTCCACGATTGGGCGGTCATTGACGAAAGCCTTGTATTTGCCAACCAGCCTGCCCCATACTTTCAACAGCGCTTGGTGAGCCGCCTGCTCTTCTTCCTCGCTCAACTCGCCATCACCATCTTTGTCGTACTTCTTAATCCGTTGCTCGTGACGGCGGTGATCGCGGATGAACCTTGGACGCTTCACCGCAAACGGGCTTCCAGCCTTTCGAATAGCTTCACGTTCGACGGCGTTGAGTCGACCATCCCCATCGGCATCAAATTTTTCGAGTGCGCGTTGCCGAACAGTAAGATTTGTTTGTTCCTGGTTGGCGCCACACAACAAAGGCACCGTCAAGCTAGAACAGAGCACCCCCACAAAGATGGGTATTACAAGTTTCAAGCTGATTGGTTTCATCACTTTTATTTCCTCCCTAACTAGATCCTACTATCTTTAGTGCGAATTCGCTCCAAGGAACTAACTTTATCATTCTACATGATTGCTGTATCGAAGTAAAGCAGGTGGGTCAGCCTGAGCCTGTGATGCAGGGAAAATAAACCCACCCACACTAGCCCGCACTCTAATTCAGACCAGCATGGATGGGTCGTGTGGCTTGGTCCTAGCTGGAAGGAATTGTGGTACTACGCTGTCTTGGTACTTGTTCTTTTACGCTGAAAAATTATTCGACGTAATGTATGTACCGCCGTGGGCATATCGCGACTGGTGGGGGCACATTCCTCAGTGATAGATCCAGTTGAACTAAACCCCACTCTACTTCAAAATAATCATCTTCTGTGTGGACATATAGTCTGCTGCCTTCAGCGTATAGAAGTAAGTGCTGCTAGCCACATGCTCTCCGGATTGAGTCTGTCCACCCAGTAGATGGCACGATCTCTCTGCAGGTAGGTACCGGCTTTATGAGGCCCTAAATCTAGATGCCGTACCAGACGGCCTGCCGTGTCGTAGATGGTCAGGTTGACCTCTGAATCCTGATTCAGTTCGAACGGTATCTAGGTCTCTGATGCGAAAACCGGTCTGGCAAAATTGGGTGGAGTGAGGACAAAATGGTTTCATTTTCATCTGAAGGAATGCGAATTTAGATTCAATGACAGGCATAATAATCTGTCCCATATTATGGAGAATCTTTCGAAAAACCCTAATACTAGTCGTACCTCTAGTATTAGGGTTGAAACGGGATAGGTTCTTCTCGTTCCTGATTCATCTCGTAGGGTAGAACCCAAACCTGATCCCCAGTTTGGTCGGTAAAGTAGAGACGGGATTCAGAAAACTGATCCGGGTTTCCATCTGCCCAGAAGGCGTAAAAATCGGGGTGGGCATTCACTGGACGACGAGCATAGGTATGGTTGAAATGACTCCCTCTAGTCAGTTGTTTTTCCATTTCCCAATGTCGGCCCTGGTTCCGGCTAATCCAGATGGCCATTTCGCCACCCGTTCCCCAGTATTGTGGCCCTGGTTCGGTTGGGGCAACCAGTCGCCACAGGCCAGGCGAATCGGTATTCGACGATTTCTCTGGAGAATCTATGTATAGTGATCCCATATCGTAGTTGTGTGTTGATCCAGTGACCTGGTAAAACATCCATTGGTTTTCTGTCCAATGAGCAATGGTCCAGATTCTTGGTTCGCCTGACGGGCCCGGTTTATGATCGTTGCTGGTGACAACCAAAATCACAGGGTTTCCCTCAGCATCCAAATCGATGTCTTTCATA
>NYUB01000077.1 GCA_002683785.1 Deltaproteobacteria bacterium | reverse complement strand
CAAGAAAGGATGGACTCCTAAGTCATCGGTGCACTGGCCTGAAGGTCAGACATATTACCTCTGCTGCCATCCACTTTCACTGACCTTCTGCTCAGCCTCTCCACACCCACAAAAGTTGCGGCGACTTGAGCCCCTTCTTCAGGGGTGTCACGAATCAGGATTTCCATTCAACCCTATTAAATAGTTGGGAAAGATGAGTTCAAAGCTTAGGTCCTTTGAGAAGAATCAGATCATTCTAACCCATTCATCCAATTATAGCATCTCAAACGCCTCTTGGGTCCATTCTAGATTTTGCTGTGGAAGAAATCCGTAGTTATAGAAGGAAATCCCGGCAGGATTGAGGGTTTTAAGTTTGTGTATGGACTCCAGCAACTGCGGTTTATTTTCAAGATCCGGATGAGCAGGACGTAGGACAAAATTCAGTTGGGTTTCCTCTCCCAGACGGTTGCGAACGTCCCATGCATCCTGGAAGATTTCATCCGCTCCCTTTTGATAGGCACAGGCGTCGATGCCGTCGAAAATGGCTGCCATCTCTTTCAGGTCGGTTCCTTCGACCCAGCATCCTGCAGTCGGACGCTGAACAGTGGGGATCAAATTAAGACGCACATCTTTAGGAAGGTTTTCCCGGATGGACTGGACCAGATTTGAGACGATCCGGGATTCAGCCTGAAGGTACGCCACCAGATCGGGTTCTTGGATCAGGTCTGCCATCAGCCATTGGGTGGCCATGGTGTTTTCGGGATAGACTCCGGAACGGAAAAAACGCTCCAGCTCTTTTCGAACCCATTTTTGTAAACCCTCAGCATCCACACCTGCTTCTCTGACTTTGGTCTTGGTGGCATCCGAGAAACAAAGGGCGAGAAGAGCTTCTATCCAGGGATTGAGTGGAACAAATCCGAATTCATGATGATATCCATGGGTGAATGGAAGGTAACCTGGGGTTTCCAAAGTGATGCACTGGACCGAGTCATGGGAGGCCAGATCCAGGCATAGGGCACGGAGGTAGTCCTGAACTTCATCAGACGCAGGGCAAAGGTTGTAAAAATAAGGATCTCCAAAAGCATTACGGACGCAATATTGAGGGAATGCCTGGCCGAGTGGAGTGTTGTGGGTACAAACAGTCCAGGCCTTGAGATTCAGTCCGTTATTCCATTTTTCCCAATCCTGGAAAAAATCGAATTGTTCCACGAGGGGGTTCATCCGAGGCTGGATCGTCCCATAATGTATTGGGTCGGGACGGAAATAAACGGTTCCATCTTCAGGAAAGTAGATTTTTCCTTCCGATGCCCGGGGCCGGGTGAATTTCCCGGCATGGTAACTCGAGGCGAGGCAAACAGTATTGGCCCCTAGATCACCCATTTGCTTGAGAGCCTTTTCGGGGCCTTCTCCAATCATATCCCAGGCATAGACGAAGAATGCTTTTTCCATCAAACCTCCTTGTCCTTCCAGATTTCCCCACCAACGATGACCTTTTCGGCAACCATCCTTTGCTTTCCATGGAAGATTTCATTGGTGACATCCAGGTATTCGAACTTACCGTCTTCAATGCTCAAAACTGCTGCATCACCTGGGCTTCCGACTTGAAGCGTTCCAAGTTCAGGCCTGTTGATGGACTTTGCAGGAGTTGAAGTGGATGCCCGGATGATCTCCATCAGGGGCATGCCGAGGCAGAGGAATTTGGACATGGTGACAAGGATGTCGAAAGCCGGGCCATCGACACTGACCTGGTGCACATCGCTGCTGATCGTATCGGGAAGGAAATCCTTCTCCAGCATTTTCCTGCTGACCTGAAATGAAAGGGAACCTGCACCATGACCAANATCAAAGAGGATACCCCTTTCCCTTGCNCGAATCACCGAATCCCTGATGCTTCCTTGTCCATCCAGNGGAGCATTTGGGAAGGGACGGAAACANTGNGTCCAGATGTCTCCGGGACGCATGAAATCTAGGACGTCATCCCGATCCGGAGGTGGAAAATCGACATGGGTCATAAGCGGAAGCTGTGTCTCTTCGGCAACTTCACGTGCAATCTGAAGCGGGGTCATTCCTGCATTGCCGCTGGCATAACGGCCGATTCGGACTTTGATGCCAATTACAGTTTCTGGAAATTCCCGGATGGCATCAACACATTCCCGGGAGTCCAGGAGTCGAATGTCCTCACATTCCGGGAATATGTTGGGTGTGGTTTTGCTGAAACCGCAGATTCCTGCAAAGGATATGTTCATAAAACCCAAGATGCGAAGTTTGCTGGCATCAGCAATAAAACGCTGAAAACCTGCATAGTTCCCTGCNCCCGCACTGCCTGCATCAACAAAAGTCGTGGTTCCACTTCTTGAAGTCAAAGATTCGGCTTCTATTCCAAGTGCGGTTCCACCCCAATAGACGTGGGTATGAAGATCGATCAGTCCGGGACAGACAATTTTTCCTGCAACATCCAGAACCTGTGCTGACTTAAGGTCTNCCAGGGTGTCAGCCATGGCCGACACCTTTCCGTCTTTGAAGGCAATATCTTTTATAGAATCCAGCCCTGATGCCGGATCGATGACTCTGCCCCTTTTGAGCAGGAGGTCTGCTTGTGATTCCATCATTTAGTTTGCTTGATGAGTTAAAGTTGGGATCTTGGTTGTTATGATCTAAGCAGTATTTTTACAGGCTCAGCTTGTCAAGATCAATCGGGTCAAGAAATTGATTNTAAATATACCGTGTTGTAGCGATTTACAGGATCATCTTCACGGTAAATAGTGGATAAAGAAATCTTTATGGAAATTTNTTNNNAGGTTTCATTCTTNCCTTTNGAGGAATTGAGTAAAAACTTGATTGAGAANGTGTGCTGTGAGATTTTTANNGGCTAATAAAAANNNANAAANACGTTTGAAATGGTTCCCGGAGCATCTATGACTGAAGTGATTGGAAATTACATCAAGGGCACTCAAATAAATAAGACCCAGGGAAACTACCAGGATGTATTCAACCCTGCTACGGGTAATGTCAGAGCACAAGTCTGTATGTCTACCAAGGCAGAAGTGGACGAAGCAGTGAAAGTAGCGACCGAAGCCGCCAAGGAATGGGGTCGAACCCCATCCCCGAAAAGGGCTCAGGTCATGTTTCGCTTCAAAAGACTCCTGGAAGAAAATTCTGATCAATTGGCAAAAATCATCAGCAGCGAACATGGGAAAACCCATGATGACGCGCTGGGCGAAGTGGTTCGTGGGTTGGAAGTTGTTGAGTTTGCCTGCGGGATTCCTCAATTGATCAAGGGAACATTCAGTGAACAGGTTGCAGACGGAATTGATGTCTACTCCTTTCCACAGCCACTGGGAGTGGTTGCCGGAATCACCCCATTTAATTTCCCTGCCATGGTTCCGATGTGGATGTATCCCAATGCACTGGTCTGCGGGAACAGTTTTGTGCTCAAACCATCGGAGCGAGATCCAAGTGCTTCCCTTTTCATGGCAGATCTGCTGAAACAGGCAGGACTTCCTGACGGGGTATTCAATATAGTCCAGGGAGGCAAAGAGGCCGTGGACGCGATTCTTGACCACCCCGGAATCAGTGCGGTGAGTTTTGTCGGTTCAACCCCGATCGCCAAATATATCTACAGTCGTGGTAGTTCAAACGGGAAAAGAGTTCAGGCATTGGGCGGAGCCAAGAATCATATGGTGGTTCTTCCAGATGCCGACATGAAACAGGTAACGGATGCTTTGATGGGTTCCGCGTTTGGATCGGCTGGAGAACGTTGCATGGCGATTTCAGTGGCGGTCCCTGTGGGGGATCAGGTTGCCGATGAACTGATGGAACGCATGACTCCGCTTGTTAAAGAACTTCAAGCAGGTCCTCCGGATGATCAGAATGCTGCCATGGGGGCCTTGATCACTCGTGATAGTCTCAACCGCATCGAAGGATTGATCCAAAGTGGAGAGGATCAGGGTGCAGAACTACTGGTAGATGGTCGAGGATATCAGGTTCCAGGATATGAGAACGGTTTTTTCCTCGGTGGAACATTGTTTGACCGGGTTCGTCCCGAGATGGACATTTATAAGGAAGAGGTTTTTGGTCCAGTCCTTTCGACGGTTCGTGTAAGCAATTACCAGGAAGCACTGGATCTGATCCAGTCCAATCCCTATGGGAATGGCACCGCGATCTTCACCCGGGATGGGGATGCGGCAAGGGATTTTGTCAGCCGTATTGAAGTTGGAATGGTTGGAGTCAATGTCCCGATTCCTGTTCCAGTCGCATTCCACAGTTTCGGCGGATGGAAACAGAGTCTTTTTGGGGATCACCACATCTATGGTCCGGAAACGATCCACTTTTACACGCGAATGAAGGCAGTCACCTCGAGGTGGCCGACAGGTATCAAATCGGGAGCGGTATACAATTTTCCCACTTTCAATTGATCAGTAGTCTGATAGCACAAATCGTTAGACAGGGCTAAGCTCGTGAAACACTCAGATTTTTGTTGACGATTTTAATCAATACGTCCCATGAATTTTGTCACCCTTAAAGATCTTCTTCCTCTGGTTCCGGAATTAACCATCCTTTTCACGGGTTTCACAGTTATTTTGGTGGATCTATTTGCTCCTCAAAAGAACCGGATGACGACCCTGGCAGTCACCTCGCTTGTAGGAATTGTTCTGGCTTTGTTTGCAGAATTTCAATTGTATGGAAGCAATCCAGTCGGTTTTTATGGAACCGTAGTCAGTGATCCGTATTCGATTCTTTTTGAATCACTGTATCTGATCGTTACAGGAGTAACGGTTTTCATCTCTTTACATTATATTGCCGAGCAGGAGATGAACTATGGAGAATATTATGTGCTTTTGCTGAGCGCCCTTTTCGGAATGATGGTGATGACTTCCAGTCTGGAATTGTTGGTGATATTCATCGGCCTCGAAATCATGTCCATTTCGAGCTATATCCTGGTTGGAATGAAACGCCGTGTTGCACTGTCCAACGAAGCTGCCCTGAAGTATCTGCTGTTGGGGGCATTTTCCACCGGGTTTCTGCTTTATGGCATCTCCTTGCTCTATGGA
Source organism: Deltaproteobacteria bacterium (assembly GCA_002683785.1). Lineage (GTDB taxonomy): Bacteria > SAR324 > SAR324 > SAR324 > NAC60-12 > UBA1014. The sequence goes on along the minus strand of NYUB01000077.1, from coordinate 14,894 downwards.
GCGACCGGAACGACCTACCTTCCTGGAATTATAGAATCATTGAATCAGGGATCCTTTTTTACGAATCCTCTGGCTGTTGCGGGTGTGGGTCTGGTAATCATTTCGATGAGTTTCAAGATTGCGATTGTTCCATTTCACATGTGGACTCCAGATGTCTACACCGGTGCTCCGACTCCAGTGACAGGATTCCTTTCTGCGGCTGCTAAAGCAGCGGGTTTTGCCGTGTTTCTCAGAGTTTTGCTGACCGGTATGCCCATTGATGCAGAGAACTGGAAAAACCTGCTTTGGATCCTTGCTGTTTTGACGATGACCGTGGGAAATCTGATGGCGCTTCGTCAGAACAGCATCAAGCGGATGCTTGCCTATTCCTCCATCGCCCATGCTGGATATGTCATGGTTGCTGCAGTGGCAGGATCAGCAGAAGCTCTTAGCGGCATTTTCTTTTATTCCTGTGCTTATGCTCTGATGGGAACCGGAGCATTCGGCATTCTGACAATTCGGGATCTTGGAAAAGTGCCACAGACTTATGATGATCTTGCTGGTTATGGCAAGCGATACCCATTGCTGGCTTTTTTGATGACGTTGTTTATGTTTTCCCTGGTAGGNCTTCCGTTGACAGGAGGTTTTATTGCCAAAATTCAAATTTTTAGTGCCGCTCTTGATAAAGGTTGGGTCTGGTTGACGGTGATCGGAGTTTTGAATAGTGCACTATCGGTTTATTACTACCTGAGGGTGGTGGTTTTTATGTACATGCGTGAGGGAGCCATACCAGAAGGAGTCTCAGAAAAAGATAATCAACTTCCAGGATTTGCAGTGGCAGGATTAGCCGGAACTGCGGTCGGTGTGCTTTACCTTGGAGTGTTTCCTGAAACGCTTCTTAATCTGGCGACAAATTCTATCAGCTCTTTGCTCTGAGGATCCATCTTCATAGAAGACGATTTTGGCATAACGATTATAAGACTAGGAGGCATGAACTACTGAAAAAACTCTTCCCGCCTATTGGGCCATGGTTTTTGCATGACATTGCGCGGAATTGGCAAAAGAATCTCTGGATTCAGCTTGATGGAAGTGATGATTGTTGTGGTAATCATCGGTATCCTGGCTGCACTCGCCTATCCAAACCTAGATAAATACCTGAAACGTGCCCGTCAAACAGAAGCAAAAACCAATCTCAGTGCAATNTACACAGCTCAGAAAATNTATTACACCATTCATCAAGAATATGCCGATCAGATCACTCAACTCGACATCACTTTGGATGAAGATGCAATCTATGGATATACTTTTGAAGAATTGTCCAAAACCGCCTTCAAAGCACAGGCCTCAGCAAATATTGATGATGATGATGCACTGGATATCTGGACGATTGATCAGGACAAAAATTTGGATCACGTCAACGATGACGTCACCGTCGAATAAATTGATCCAATCAGAGCAGGCTTCTCTTATTTCCACATCTTTTCTATTACTTCTGGTTTGGGGACTTCTCTTGGTCCATTTGGGAGGATGCAGTTCATCTAAAATTTATCACCACCGGATGCCCTCAGAACATTCTTTGGAAAACATAAGTCGATTTCATATCGATCGTTTCGAAGGAGAACAAAGCGGATTTTTCAGGGAAATTCTGATCTACGAATTTGGCAAGTTGCCTTATGTTGACTACCTGGAAGAATATCCAATGGGTTCAGATGGTTTGACTGCCATAGTGGATGCTGAAGTCTTGGTGCTTTCCATCCGGGAAGAGGAGTTGCTGAAAAAGGACAATAACTACGAATTGNTTCAGCANNAATTGGTTCAGGAACAAAGTTCAGGACAANGAGAAGCACGTAAGGCCTTCGAATTCCGTGAAATTCCACGAGAAAGACGTTCGTTTCAGCGTACCCTGGACCTGGAGATCAAGTTCAGTTTCAAATCCTTGGAAACCAATGAAGTCCTTAAGGAAATAAAAGAACAGGTCAGTTTTCAACAGATCTATTCTGAGATGGAAGATGAGTTGCTCATTCCGGATCAGAATCAGGAGATGAATCGTCTTGCCAGGCTGTTACTGAAACGAATGCTAATGAAAATCAGCCCGGTTGCACAACAGGAAATCCTGGAACTGGAATCGGGTTCTGCTCCGCTTGAATGGACTTTGGAAACTGTTGATTTTGGACATACTGGTATCCAAAAAGGTGTCCGTTATGCCACCAACGGGGAATATGAACAAAGCAAGAAAGCGTTCTATTACGTCCTTTACGAACCAAAAAGTCTTGAAAAGAAAGAAAGATTCACTTTTGATGATGGTGCTTATATCCGTTTGAAAAGGGCAAAGCTTCCGGACTCATTGATGATGCAATTGCTCAAACTTCATGGCCGTTCTTTTAAACCGGAAGAACTTCAGATCATCATGGGACGATTGATGAATCCTGAGGAAAGTCTCCTTTATCTTGGAATGATCAAATCCCAGACTCGGGAAAACCGTCGTAGTGATGCCATCAATGTGGCTGCGGCCCATTATAACTTGGGAATCATTCACCAACTATTGAACGAGCTTGAAATGGCGAGCTATCATTTTGCTCAGGCGAATGCCCATCTGCCTAAGGACAAATATGCCCAAAAATGGGCTGATNCTCAAATTGCAATGGGGGTTTATAATCCTGTTGAAAGCTTAACNGGTTTGACCATCAGTAAAGCAGGAGNTGGGCAGGCTCCGGAACAGTCTATGGTGCGGACCCAGGTGGAACCAAGCATCAATTTTGATGGTTTGGATCTGACACCTGCAGAAATGAATATGCCAGCTCTGAAACCGGTTGAACTTCCTCCCCTTACCAATGAACTGCAGCCACAGGATGTTGGTTCGGCTGGCAGTGCGAGCCCTTGAGACACTGCCATCCTATCATTTGAATTCCATATAAAACGAGCAATGAACACCAATCATTCAAAAGGTTTGAAAAAAATTCTTTCTTTTTTTTCAGTCATTTTGATCCTNCAACTAAACCCGGTTTTGCTTTTCTCCAAAACACTGGAAGTAACAGGCTCTGCCACCATCTACAGTGGAAATGCCGGCAGTGCAAAAAATCAGGCACTGAAGAATGCACTTCGCCAGGCAGTGGAGCAGGGTGTGGGAGTCTTTATTGATTCCAATACNCTCTCNCAGAATTATGAAGTTGTGAAAGATGAGATTTTGAGCACCAGTGAAGGGTTTGTCAGCAGTTATGATATCGTCCGTGAGGGAACCACAAGTGGCGGATCCGTTTATGAGGTGACTTTGAAAGTCGAAGTGGAGGAAGGCCGGATCAAGGACAAGTTATCCGCGTTAAGGATTCTGCACCAGAAGATGGGAAATAAACGTTTGATGCTTATCTATCAGAGTTCTGATCCTCATGCGGTGCCCCGTGATAATGGNGCAGTGTTAACCACGCTTGGTGTGGTACGTGATGAATTCAGCCGTAAGGGTTTTCGTATGTTCAATGAATNGGTGATGAAAGAAGTTTACCGGGCCATTGAACAGGAGGCGATTGTCGACCGACCTGTCGACAGNCTGATCGCTATGGCTCTGGATCAAAGGGCTGAAATTCTGGTCAGAATGGAAATGATCGGAGGTAAAAGGGATAAAAAGGGGGGTGCTTTTTATGCAGTGAAATCCACCGTCAGGCTAGGGGTTTATGAGGCATCAAGTGGTCGGCAAATTGCTGATACCGTTGCAGANGGCAAAGAACTTTCTGCCAGCAANCCAGGNCCCTATGACTGGTANAAGATGCTCAGCAAAGCCGGNAAACGCTCAGGTGCTGAAGCCGCACGCCAGGCAATAATTCGGATTGCAGACTACTATCAGCAAAGTGGTGAGGTGGGAAATGCCTTCATGATGGTGTTTCGAAATTACAATTTTGAAACCGAAGATCGGATTCTCGACTACCTTGAAAATACACCCGGNTTCCAACAGTTNACAGAACTGAAAAACACCCGTGGCTATCTTGAAATAGAACTCTTTTCTTCCCAGCAGAAAAGCCGTTTGCGAAGAAAAATCATCCGGGACTTGAAAGATCAGGAAATTGAATTAGCAGTCCAGTCGATTTCCGGGAANCGCCTTATCTTCATCAATCCCAATGAGATGGATGAAAAGCCCCTGCCAACAGCAGAAAAACTGGAAAGCCAGTGAATTTCCTGTCAGTTTGATGTTTTTCAATCAAANATAGTCTTTCTGGAACTGCCCACTTTCTATATGACTTCCGACCCCGACCCCGACCCCGACCCCTTACCGGTTCGTCCCAGTCTTTCCCAGAAAAAAAATCGCAAAGGTCCTTGATGGATTTTTTTTTCTGGATCGGAATCNTGTTTTGCCTTTCCCAATCCGCACTTTTTTCTGGATTAACCCTCGGTCTGTTCGGGTTGAACCGAATGGAACTTGAAATAGCAGTTGAATCAGGGAATGAAGATGCTTCCAGGCTGCTCGAAATACGCAGGGATGCAAATCTTCTGCTGACGACACTGCTTTGGGGTAATGTAGGCATCAACGTCCTTTTGACACTTCTCACGGATTCCCTCTTGACGGGAATCAGCGCTTTTTTCTTTTCGACATTCTGCATCACGATTTTTGGCGAAATCCTGCCACAGGCTTATTTTTCCAGGCATGCCTTCAGGCTTGGAATCAAGCTGGTGCCACTGATTCGTTTATACCGCTTCTTGCTTTATCCGGTGACCAAACCTTCAGCGATGCTGCTCGACTGGTGGTTGGGTCGGGAAGGAGTCAGTTATTTCAAAGAGGAAGATTTTCGGGTGATGCTCCAAAAGCATATGGCGTCTCGTGAATCCGACATCAGTCCTCTGGAGGGAACGGGAGCCCTCAACTTTCTCTCGTTGGATGACCTCACAACTGGAGAAGAAGGAGAAATTGTTGATCCGGAAAGTATCATCCATTTGGAAACCCCCTATGATTTGCCCAGATTTCCAGAATTTGAGAGAACCCCGGAGGATCCNTTTTTAAAACAGGTACAGCGATCCAGCAAGAAATGGGTGATTTTTGTGGACCAGAATGACTCTCCCAGGTTGGTTTTGAATTCAGACCTTTTCCTACGCGATGCGCTCTTTGGAGTGACCCCTTTCCGACCTTATTCCTATTGCCACCGCCCGATTGTGGTTGATGATCCGAAAACTCCGCTTGGTATGGTCATGCAAAAATTGAGGGTTCATCCGGAACATGCCGAAGATGACGTGATCGACAATGATCTGATCCTCTGTTGGGCTGAGGAAAGACGCATCATCACCGGTGCCGATCTACTAGGCCGCCTCTTGAGAGGGATTGCCGGCAGGCAGTCTGTTCAGTAATACAACCACTCTAACTCTAAATTATTCCATAGGGGCAGACTGGATTCTATTGTGGGATCTAGGCAAACTGGATTAATGGTCAGAGAAACGGCAGCATCAGTAGCTCAAAACAATCACCATAATTAAAAAAATGATGCCCTAAATCTTCTATCTTGATATGTTCTTCAAGTATGGGAGATTTTCATCAAAAATATATCTAGCCATTGATGATTTTCTTGCTTTTCCATGCTTGCTAACTTGGTTGGATAGGATTAAGAATGACAGGCTTATTCTTTAGGAGCAGAAGGTTTGGTCCATGAAAACCTGAGAAAAGCCGTGCAGTTATTGAAATTCTAGAAACTTTTTAAAATTTAATTGACAGGATCATGAAGATAATAATTAAAGGGCTGATATTTGTCATTCTCCTTCCAACTATTGCCTTTGCAAAAGACTGGATACCTGAAAGAACAAAAACAGAGGCTGACACGGAATTAGGATGGCTCGTTGCTCCTTTACCTATAAATGTTGAAGGTATTGGTTCGACTGTTCCTATTGCAGGCATTTTTTCAAATATTTATAAAACTACAGATTTATTATTTGTTGCTCCATTCATAAAAGGANATATTGAGGCAAAAGTATTTTCTGTGTATAAGTTGCCAATTGTTAAGGAGGCACTATTTTTTACTNTTCTTTATAATGAGTACTTAATTGGATTTAGAAATTATGACCGNGGAATAGATTCAGGANAAAAAGATTATTACCAAACTTTGGAGAAGATGGACTCCACAACTTACAGGATGCAAGCACAATTTTTTGATCAACGCATTGAATTTCAATTAGGTTATTCNTNCGGGAAGGCTAATGTAGAAAAAATATNTGATGTTGATGGAAATTATTTCTCGAATATTCAATCATCCGAAAGAAACTGGGTCGACAACATCGTTGGTACTCAAATCGATTTAACGGACAATCATTTTGACCCTCATCAAGGGCTCAGACTGGGTTTATTGCATTCTTCAACCAATTATGGCCCAGAATTTTTAAGCGATTATTCAGTGAATGATTTAAATGCTTCTTTATATGTTCCATTTTTTGAAAATCACACATTGTTGTTCAACTTTTTTCAATCACAATCTCAAGTCACATCAACAGGTTTGATCGATCAAACCAGTCTTACTGAACAAATGAATCTTGGTTGTGATTTAGAAACTGAATCTTCCAAATGCAAGACTTCAGAAAGCAGAAGGGTACAGTATTGGCTGAAGCGAAATAAGCTTGGTAAAGCATCGGCATTGGGTGGATTGAATCGTATGAGATCCTATAGTTTCAACAGGTTTTTTGCAAAAAATTCAGTAAACTATACCTTCGAATACCGACTGAATTTTTCGGAAAAGACAACACCCATAAACTGGATTTTTTTGGGAGGCGTCAAATCCGTGCTTCAAACTGCATTTTTTTATGAAGCTGGAGGGGTGTCTGATGATACTTCAACATTGAATAAGAATCTCAGAACATCTTATGGGGTGGGATTCAGAGCAATTATTTCAGGATTGATATACCGCTTTGACCTTGCCGCTGGAGATGAAGGAATCGCCCCAACTTTATTCATCAACTATCCTTTGTCTTTGGGTGCACTCGGGACATAATGATTTTAAAAAGCATCTTAAAAGAAAGTTAGAGTAAATCCGGGGTCATGCTCTTTTCAATCAACGCCGACAATCCCCAACCACGGCTTATAAAACAGGTGGTTGAATTACTTGAGAATGACGGAGTGATCATTTATCCCACAGATACTGTATATGGCTTGGGCTGCAGTATTTACAGTAAAAAGGCAATGAAACGCCTGCATCAGATCAAAAAGATGGACCCCAAAAAGCCACTGACGTTGATCTGTTCCAANCAGACTCAGATCCAGGAATACACCCAGGGCATTGAAACCCCGGTCTTCAAGCTTTTGCGTAAAAATCTTCCCGGACCATTTACCTTCGTTTTCAAGGCTTCCAAAATTGTTCCGAAAATGATGCTGACTCCCAGAAGCACGGTGGGATTCCGCTGGCCCGATCACCCCATCACCCTTTCCATTGTTGAAGGTCTTGGGCATCCGATCTTGAGCAGTAGTCTGAGGATTTCAGAGGATCAGTTGTATGATGACCCGCATGAAATCCATGATCATTTCAAAAAACAGGTGGATGCTGTAGTGGATGGAGGAACCATTTTTGCCGAACATTCAACAATCGTTGATTTTAGCGAGGGTAATCCAGAAGTGCTTCGTCAGGGTAAGGGAAACAGTGGTTGGCTGGATCAGGTCCTTTGACAGTGTTTCGAGACCTCGTTGACATTCTAACTAAAATCGTAAATAATAGATGGTTGATATTTTCACTGCTTTTTCATGAAAGCAGAAAACAACTACATTTTAAGGAGTCATCTGTATGAGTGATAAGAACGCACTCCAGACCGATGAAGCCGTTAAAGAGCCTATGGAAAATCAAAGCGAATTTGGTGAAAAAATGATTCAGTGGCGGGAAAATGCGGGACTGAACCGTAAAGAATTCGCGCGAAAACTGAATGTTTCACTGACTGCTGTAAAAAACTGGGAAACAGGACATTCCACTCCCAAAGCGACCAAATACAGTGAAATTGCCAAGGTGCTCGGCATCAACGTNAGGGACATGGGACTGGATAACGATCTCGACCTGGACCGGATTGGAGACAGAATCAAATATGCACGCCTGTTAAGGGGCATGTCGATAGAAGCCTTTTCCTATGAATTTGGGTTTGCCATCCAGACTGTGAAAAGCTGGGAATCACACGCGGCGGAAGTATCTGACGCTTCCCTGGAACGCATTTCAAGAGCACTGAAAATTCCATTCTCCTTTTTCAACATGGAGAACAACCCCCACCAGGAACTGGCCAACGCCAGCTGATTTATCCCTGTTACGATCTCGCCTCAATAATCTTTATCTGAGGCGGGACAGGGCTTCTGATATTTGATTGTTANCTGGTTCCTGCTCTAGTGCAGTCTCATAATGAATCCTTGCCTGCCCTGTTTCTCCACTGGCTTCATAAGCTAAACCAAGGTTGTATTCATCTTCCACCGTTCTGTCATCAATCCCTTGCAGGTAGGCGATGGCTTCCTGGTAGGCATTGCCTCGAATAAGATTCATCGCCACACTATCTCCGGATAACATCACCAACTGGGTTTCTTCCTCATAGGGGCTGATCTGTTTCAAATAACGCTCTGCACTTTGACGAGACAGGCGGATCATCAGGTCTAGTGAGTTCAAGGGGACCTGCGTGTTTCGTTTGAGGTTNAGTCCCTGGGAGAGGTAAGCGGCAGGATCCTGCAGTGCGAGTGAGGTGCTGTCCAGTTCTGAGAGAATGGANTCTGAGATCGCTTCATCCTCTTGAAATTCCTGAATGATCTGTTTTCGAATACTNGAGGGCATGTGAGAACTNGCCGTGTTACCACCCCATTTTCGGACGTAGTAGGCGCGGTGTGTTTGAGGGGGCATCAGCATTCCACCACTTTTTCTCTTCAGACTCATTTCGATTTCAATCGCAGCGAGAAGTTCCACATAGGCGGTAGGAATTGAAAACCCAGCTCCTAAGGATTCTGCTCCCATGGACCCGGCTTTGGCCAGCAACTGCTGTTCAAAGGTAGTTCCTTTGTTTTCCACACTGACGATGTAACGAACCATTTCTTTGTCTTCATGCCTAATTTCTGTGTACCTAACTTTAGCCACCAATACTGCCACTTTGCTGTCATCAGGTATGCTGCCACTAAACCCTGTTTCCTCTCCAGTGGTGTTGATCAGGGTCCACGGAGAATTTGAAGAGAGCATTCCAAGGATTTGTGCACGGACAAGATCGGCTGCCATGCCGGATTGCCCAGGACTGGATTGGAAAGTCTGGACCAAAGGTTCCATTGGTTGGGATATCCCAATCTTGAATTTTCCTAAAAAACTTTCATCATTTTTTTTTGGAGGCAAGGGGATGATTCCAGAATCTCCTTTGAAGGAACCGACAGCTAGGTATTCGATGTCTTCAAATTGAAATTCAGGCGGCCGCTGAACCTGAAACGAAATTTGAGGGGCACATGCACTCAGAAACCCAATGATCAAACCAAACAGGATGAATTTCCAAGTTCGGATTGAACAGAATTTTTGATTCCAACTTGGCTTGATAAGTATGTTTTTCATTGCCCTCATCGACGTGAATCCAATTGTCTGCGAAGTTGCGGGCTTTCTCTCCTCAGTCTTTCGATGCGTCCAATGCCCTGGGCAAAAAGCAGGTTTTCCGGATCAGCATTCCATGCTGCTCGGTAACTGTTGATGGCTAGCCCGTAATCCCCTACAGCCTCAAAACAAAGCCCAAGGTTGTAAAGGTCTCCAGGATCCGGATTGGATGCAGTCGCCTGTTGCAGTCGTTCAATGGCCAGTTCGTAGGCACCTTCTTCTATCAGAATTCTGGCCGACTCCAAATTTCCATTGGCAACCGGGTAAAACACCGTTTTTTCTGTAACTGCGACTTTCTTGACAAAACTAGCCGCAACCGAACGAGAGAGTTCAGCAATCATTTGATCAAAGGGNATCAGGACTTGGTCTGAGTTTGTGAGGTCCTTGTTTTTGTCTGAACTTGAATCACGGAGCCTTGTCAATCCTTCTGTTATCTGTCCTATCGTGTCAGCCGGCTGACCTCCAAGGCGATGGGCATAGGTTCGGGTGTCAAAGGAAACGGCGNCCACTTCGGTAGGGGCCAAACGTGTCAGTTTGATTTCCAGTCCAAGGGTTCCACGNGTTGATTTGTAGGGCCACCAGACCATTTGCTGCACCGTTAGGTTCATTCCCTGGTTGTAACGGTTAGGAGGCCTGAAATATTCCAGGTCTTCGCGAGTCAGAGCTACACCGTCGGTCCGTTCCAAATCGACCCAGAGTTTTCCGTTGATCACGGCGTCGATGTTTTCAGTGGTGTAACCTTGAACCGAGACGAGTTTTTGAAGTGCACCATCGTTTTCCAATTCAGCAAATTCATCACTGAAATTGAGTTGAAAATAGGGGGTGCTTCCCAGTAGATTGATGACCCTGGCACGTACCGCCCGACTGATGGCTTCTTTTTGTTCTTCTGAGAGTAGAATGGTTCGGCTACCCCAATTGCCGTTTCGTTCAGTCCGAACTTTTTCCTGGATNAGNCCGACTTCGAATTTACCTACAGCAACATTTCGAATGGTANGTGTGTCGATTTCCGCGGGGGAACGGACGGTCATTCCTGCTTTGGCGCATGCACCAAAAAGCAGAACCACAAGCAGTAATTGAATCCAATGTAAAGAATGAATCTGNAAGCCAGGATTTCCTTTTCCAGGTTTCGATTCATGAAGCCGGATCAACCGGAAGCAAAAGTTCATTAGGAAAATTTTACTGTTTACGGTTGGATGATGGTGCGGTCTGTTCTCTCAGGGTTCGGGCATCAGAGAGATAACGCTCAGTTCGTGCCACCCCTTGAGCAAAGAGCCGGCTGGTACTATCACGATCCAGTGCTTCAATATAAAAACGCCTGGCGTCCTCATAATCTTCAACACTGACTGCGCTGGCCTCGTATGCCAGGCCAAGGTTGTACCAGTCTGCGGCCAGCCGTTCATCTTGAGAGACGGCTTCTATTGTTGTTCTTGCTTCTAGTGATTTACCCTCCAAAAGCAGGCTCCCAGCCCCGGCTTCCCCTCCTGAGGCTACTTCTGCTCCAACTTCCATCTTGTAGGGAGAAATGGTGCGGATGAAATCCTCAATTCCCTGGCTGATGAGCTGTTGGGTGATTTCTTTTTTTTCTTTTGCCGGTAGATCCCTTTCAGCCGGTTGAGGCAGAGACCCTTCTGGGAAAAAGGGGTTTTCCGGATTTGTTTTCATGGCCTGGGCAGCCTGCGGAACCGGAATCGGAAAGATTGGGGTTCGGATTCCAACAATCAGTGGTCCAAGAAAATCAACAACGATGTTGTGGACTTCCTGTGCATGACGGTAGGAATCTTTGCTCACGGTCTGGGTTCCGTAACTTGCTGCATCTGAACGGATGGCGAGTGTTTTACGGCTACTACCGATCAGTGTGAAAGTGAAATTCAGCTGTGCGAAAAGGGTCACATTGCGATAATCATAAACTCGTACCACCTGATTTTTTGGAGGTGCACCCTCTAAACCTGCACCAGCTAAAACAGAAGTGAAGGCTCCTTGTATCAGGTCGCTTTTCAGATTTCCTTTTCTGCAGACATAACCCCTCCAACTGTCAAGGGTAATCGCCTCGTTAGCAATTGCCCCTGCGCTTGCTGAGGAGATGCGACCTCCCAGCCCGCCAGTGCAGGTGGCGATGTCAGTGAAGCGTCCCCGGTCCAGTTCCCCACCACTAATGATTTCGCCTTGGATGACGGCGATCTGGTCTTTTTCCGGATCAAATGCGGTTTCATCAAGGGTTTCCACGACCTTTGCTTCAAAGCGTCCCATTCGGTTCAGTTCCGAAGCCAATGCCTTAAGGACTCTGGATTTGAGGTCGAGACGGTCGTTTTCATTCTCCACCAGATCTGTTCTTATGAACACTTTTTGAACTTCCCTTGGAACGGTGATCCTCGAGGGACGCTGGACTTCAAAGCGCGAAAGCTTTGGGGCGGCACAGCCCCCNATGAAAATCAAAGGGATGACGATTTGTATAGAGATCCAAAATAATGTTCTGTTCAGCCTGTCAGNCNTGAANATNANATGCATCAATCTTNNGAAANTTNTTGTGATCAAGGGGTTGGNAATGTTTCTTGGGGTTGAACTATCAACATGAATTGAAGAATAACGTGCACTGAAAAAACTGTCAATGAGCCTCAAGCCAGTTTTTCCCACGACCGATTTCTACCAGCAAAGGAACCTCGAGAATCATCACATTTTCCATGGTCTTTTTCACCATTTCACAGAGTTCTTTTTCTTCTTCAGCCGGGACGTCGAAGACCAGTTCGTCATGTACGGTGAGGATCATTTTCGACTCCATTTTTTGTTGTTGAAGTTGTTGTTGAATCATGATCATCGCCAGTTTGATCACTTCAGCAGCTGAACCCTGAATCGGAGTGTTGACCGCGGCACCCTCAGCCATCCGTTTGAGCAATCCCTTGGCATTGATATCAGGAAGGTAGCGCCGTCGACCGAGTAGGGTGGTCGTAAATCCTTCTTTGCGGGCCTGGGCCAGGAAACGTTCCTGAAGGGCCTGAATGGTGCTGTATTTTTCAAAAAAACGCTCGATGAATGCTTTTGCTTCGCTTTTGCTGGTCTGTGTTACGATGGAAAGCCTCTCGGGACCCATTTTGTAGATTAGGCCAAAATTCACCTCCTTGGCTTTAGAGCGCATCTCTCGATCGACTTGATCGACAGGAACCTTGAAGATGGTTGATGCTGTTAAGGCGTGGATGTCTTCATTGTTTCGGTACGCCTCCAGAAAGGTTGGGTCCTTCGAATAATGGGCAACGATGCGGAGTTCGATCTGACTGTAGTCTGCGGATATGAGGATACGCTCAGGAGCAGATGGGACGAAAGCCCCCCGGATACGGCGGCCTTCTGAACTGCGGACCGGGATGTTCTGAAGATTCGGGTTGTCAGAAGAAAGACGTCCTGTTGCGGTTGCCGTCTGCTGAAAACGTGAATGAATGTGTCCGGATCTGGAATGAACATGATCGGGTAGTTGATCGACGTAGGTGTTTTTGAGTTTGTTCAGCGATCGAAAATCCAGGATTGCTCGGGGAAGGGGATTCTCACAAAGTTTTTCCAGGGTTTCTTCATCGGTGGACATCCCGTTGCCGAGTTTGATTTTCTTGGGTTTGACTTTGAATCTTTCATGTAATTTAAATTTTTCATAAAGCACATTCTGAAGATCCACCACAGAATTCAAGTTGAAGGATTCCTCGGCTTGTTCATGGATTCGACTGCGTAAATCATCCAACCGCTCCTCAAATTCGATGCTGATCCTGCCTAGGTTTTCCGTATCCACCCGAACCCCAGACAGTTCAATCCGGGCGAGGGTCTCTGCTAAAGGGATTTCAATGTGACGGTAAGCATTGATCATCTCGGCCTGCATCAACTGCTGTTCAAACAAATCATGAAGTTCAAGGATGGTGCTGGCGTCCTCGCAGCTCACTTTTCTATCAGGTGGCAATTCAGCATCAGCTGAACTACGTTCTCGGTTCAGCCTGCGTCCTATGAGGTAATCCAGGTCGTAACGTCGGCTGAGTGGATCCGAGAGATGAGCTGCAATCATCACATCTCCTTCAACTCCTTTGAGTTCGATTTTTTGAATTTGAAGAGTTTGCAGGTTTTTTTTCAGGTCATAAACCAGTTTTGGTATCTTTGAATCCTCAAGTAGTACCTGAAGGTTCTTAACCCATGTTTTTGATGTATTTTGAAAATTTTGAAAAGAGATAAAATAGGCTTCCCCGATTTCCAAAGAAAGAGCCATTCCTTGAATCTGATAGTCGAGTTGGTGTTCTCCACTGGAGTAGAGAGCTAAAGCAAGCTTATGTTTCTCCTGAAGTTTATTTTGGAATAATTCCCATTCTTCTTGAGTTTCTATGATATTGGAACGGATAGGTTTCTGAGTCCTGACCGAAGGTTCTTCAAGCAGTTCAAGTTGTACTGAATGGGAAAAGGTTTTCTTTCCGGAAAAATCAGTTTTATCTGAAGTTTTTTGCTTTTTAGAAGAACCCGATCCTTCTGTAAGACGCCTGTATAGGGTGACCAATTCCAGTTCTTGGATCAGTTCGAGAAATTCCTTATTCTCGGATAACTTGGTCTCATCTAGGCGAAGGTCTTCCAAATCAATTGGTAAGGGAACTTCACGGTCAATAGTTACCAGTTCTCTGGAAAGCATTGCCTGTTCACGTCCTTCCTCAAGTTTGGACTTAAGGCTTTTTCCAGGAACCTCAGCAAGGTTTTCATAAACCTTTTCGATGCTTCCAAACTGTTGTATCAGCTTAATGGCTGTCTTTTCACCAACACCTCGAACTCCTGGGATATTGTCTGAACTATCTCCCATGAGCCCTAACACCTCAATTACCTGATCTGGACGACATCCAAAACGCTCCTGGACCCCACTGAGGCCAACAATCTCATTTTTGTGATTCAACATTTCTGTCGTCTCTGATACAAGCTGGAGGTAATCTTTATCGCTGGTGACCATGATCCCTCTGAGGTTGTTATTGAGGCAGAGGCTCATTAGGGTGCCAATGATATCGTCGGCTTCATATCCTGGAATCAGAAGGTATGGAAGTTTAAGTGCTTCCATGGCACGAGGAAGGTATGGAAGTTGTTCCACTAAATCCTCAGGCATTTTTTCACGAGTAGCTTTATAATCAGGGTAACGCTTATGACGAAAGGTGTCTTCCGGGCCATCGGATGCAACTGCCAGGTATTGGGGCCTGACATCTTCGATGATCTTCACCAACTGCATCAAAACAGTACGAATACCACTGGTATTGATTCCTTTGGAATTGATGAGTGGGTTGCGGATCATCGCGAAATAACCGCGATAAAGCACAGACATGGAGTCGAATGCGTATAGAATGGACACCGGAATTCCTTTCAACTCTAGGGATTGTTTCAAAT
>NYUB01000076.1 GCA_002683785.1 Deltaproteobacteria bacterium | reverse complement strand
TTTGATAAAGCTTTATTATATCAATAAGTTAAACGATTATCATCCATTTTTATGAAATATTCGGGTTAAATGAATTAGGGGCACGGCTGCTTTATCCGTCGACTGAATGGTTTCTAACCATGATTCAGTTTCCGGATTTACTCTGAAGACAAATCTCATCTTTCAAGGGATTGTAAAGTGTTGAATCAAGACAGGCATAACCATGACGCGGAATTCCTAAATCTTTTTCAGGCTTTTCCGGAATCACTCCTTCTCCACAAATCGACCGGATTAAGCGATCGGAAAATCCTCGGGCAATCATCCTAGCCACCTTCTCCTGCTCACATGTAGGTGGGCCTTCAGGAAACTTGAGTGGCAGAGCCAAAGAATTCAGAACAGGGGTTTGAGAATCTTCAACCTCATCTGCGGTCTTTTGATTTTTTATAAGGTTTTTCTTTTTTTGAGGTGGCTTGACTTCGAAAACATAATCTTCTTCGAGGGAATCTCCACAAAGAATTTTCACGACTTTTGGATCGATCCCCGAACTTACTGCCTTTTCCCGATTTTCTTTAGAACATTCGGCAAAGCCTAAACTGGGTAACAAAGCCAGGAAGAAAAAAAGCATGAATGTTTTTTGGATAGGCTTTCCTTTTCCAGGTTTAGAAGAAACCGGATTAACTATGTACCACCCGTTCATAAACCCACCATACGCCAATCAGGGAAATTGTGAGGGATCCGGGAATGACCACTGCCATCCGATACCATGATCGTCTGCTGAAAATCCATCCAACCAGCAGATAGGCAATTCCTATCACTACCAGTTGTCCCAATTCCACTCCCAGATTGAAAGCAATCAGGCTTTCCAGAAAAAATGGCTCCGGAATGCCGATCTCTCCCAATACTCCTGCAAAGCCCAGTCCGTGAAGCAACCCGAAAAGAAACACCAAGAAAGGACGCCAGTGTTTGAGTTCCTTGGTCATCACATTTTCAAGACCGACATAGACAATGGACAAAGCAATCAAGGGTTCAACAATTATGGTTGGTACAGAAGCGATACCATACATGCTGAGGGAGAGAGTTGCCGTATGCGCCACAGTAAAACTGGTCACCTGAATCAGAAGGGGTTTCCAACGTGCACTTAATAGAAACAAGCCTAGTACGAAGAGAATGTGATCCAGTCCCTTGGGCAAAATATGAGTGAAACCGATTTTCATATATCCTAAGAATCGCGACAGGAAATCACCCTGTGACAGCCCTTCCAGGCTAACTGGCGGACTTCGCTCACCGTTCCTGACCCACTGGGTGGCAACCACTTCGCCTTCCCGATTCATGAGACGGATGACATGATCACCGAATTCTGGACTCATCTTCCAGTCCAGTCTTGATGTTTCGCTGGAAATAGGAAGCTCAAGGACGATCACACTGGATCTTGCCAATTCCAGGTCTTCTTGTTCCGCAATGACCACTTGCACAAGCCCTTCTGCTGCAGGCCGTCCGTCCAGACGGATTTCCATCTGCATCATGAATTTACTGGCAAGTCCCTGGAAGACCTGTTGCAGTTCAGCAGAAGGCATGGCACGCAATCTGTTGTATTCCACTGATACTGCAGAATCATCCGTGTCCTGATGTTCCATTCCAATCCCTGCGATCAACGCTTCAAGGTTGACTTGGATTTCCGTCCTTATGCTTTTTCCCGTTTGGGGATAAAGAGAAGTGATGGCCGGACGAATCCGGTGTGCCTCTGCAACAAAGGTGATAAAAAAAAACAAAATATTCCATAAAACGAATACTCCAACCATGCGTTTTTTTCGAAAATCAATCATCTTCTACAGAGGATCGGTTTTCAGGGCATTCATACTGATTTTGTTCATCTCCTTCGGGCTTTTTCTGAATACTCGCTACGTTTTTGCTCATGAATTCTGGATTGAACCGGAACGCTGGATTCTTGAACAGGATGAAACGTTGACGGCACAAATCAAAGTTGGACAACATTTCAGGGGAGATGCCAGCCCTTTTATCAGGGACTGGTTTTCTCGTTTTGAGCTCCATTCCTTCAACCTCAGTGTTCCTGTTGAAGGGCATGATGGGGATCTTCCCGCCTTTAAAGCCAAGTTAATCCAACCAGGACTGAATCTGCTACTCTACCACTCGACTCCGGACACGGTGTATTATTCAACAATGGAGAAATTTGAAAAGTTTTTGAAACGTGAAGGACTTCTCTCCATCCTCAAACAACATAAAGAGCAGAGCTACCCTGAAAAGAGCTTCAGCGAAACTTACGTTCGTTGCGCAAAAAGCTTGATCCAGGTGAACGGGAAATCAGAATTTAGTGATTATTTTACGGGTATGCCGCTGGAAATGGTGGCATCGTTCGATCCCTACGATCTCAAAAAACCATTTGGTGAACTGCAGTTGCTCTGGAATGGGTCTGGAATCGGAGGTCTCCTAGTCAGAGTTTTTCATAAGCAGGGAAAAATGATGGAAACCGAATACCTTACGAATGACCAAGGAAAGGTGAACATCCACCTTCAGGCTCCAGGGGAATACCTTGTCAATGCCGTCCACATGACGGAAGGAGCATTTAACCGTGGTGAGTTCTGGACCAGTTATTGGGCCTCCCTCACTTTTCATGTACCTCAATGATCAGTCAATATTCTTTTCACAAACTCCACCTTCACGATCCAGCATCGACCTGAGATAAATCGTCAGTAGAACCAGCATCATGCAGACCATTGCCAGCATCATCAATGCAGAGTTGAAACTTCCTGTCTGATCAGAAAATACTCCAAGACTGAACGGCCCCAACACTCCGCCAATTTCCGCAGCCGCAAAAAACATCCCTCCGGCAGATCCTGTATGACGTGATCCGACTTCAGGGATTTCCATCAACACCAAAAGCAGGATCGTCATCATGGACCCCTGGGTAATGCCTTTGAGAATCAGTCCCAGCAGAACCCATAGGGTCTGATCCGATTGAAGCAGCAGTGCCGAACTTCCGGCAGCGCTGAAGAGCAGGACCAAGATCCAGATCCGGCGCCGTGGCAGAGCCAGTCTGGGGATGGTCAACGCTCCCAGGATTCCGATCAGGGTGGGCAGGGATGCCCAGTATCCGGCAAGATCCGCTTCCATCCCATGAGTTTGCAGGATTTCATGCATCCAGTTGTTTAGACCATGATTGTAGAGAAAGGTGCCGATGCTGAGCAGCAGCAGGATTTTCACCGGAGCCAGGGAAAAGAGTTCGGCAAAGACCTTCAACTGGGCCGGTCTTGGTTGTCTACGCTGGAGGGTCTCAAGTTTAAGACTGACCGGATTCCTGCTGATCAGAAACCAGGCCAGGCCGCTGAGAAAAACAATAATCCCATAGACCAAGACCACATCACGCCATGCTCCATCCAGCCAGGGCATCATCACCGAGTTCGTCAGGGAAAGTGAGGTGATGCCCCCAAAGGCAGGTCCAGTAACATATATTCCCATTGCCAGCCCCCTTTCTCTTCCCATAAACCAGAGACTGATCAGTTTAGGTGCTCCTATGGAAACCAAAGGGCCACCAAAACCAAACAGTGCGACTGAGAGAAAAAGTGTCATGTGATCTACTGCAAAAGCACGCAGAGTGAAAGACATCCCCATCACAATGGAACAGATCAACAGAGAACGACGGAGTCCAATCCGATCCACCAAAGCTCCGCAGGGAAGGGCCGTCAAGATGTATATCAGTTGCCAAGCTCCAAGCACACTTCCCATCTCTGAGTAACTCATCTCAAGATCACGGGTCACGGGACGTACCAACGGAGCAAGACTGGTCACCGTCAGGCCGAAACAAAAATATATCAGCCAGACTCCGCCCAGCATCAACCAGCGGAAGTGGTGGGTTTGAGGAGAATCGTCCTTAGAGTCCAACGAATCCATTAGTTCTTTATGAAGGACTTAAATTATTCTGAGATCTTGTTTAAAAAAATAACTCCTTATTTCAGGAAAAAACCTATCGATGGCTCAAACAAAACTATTCTTGTTGGAGTACTGCTGAACAATTAAATTTCCAAACCATCTCCATTCCCCTTAGATACAGCATTTGACAGGGATATTCGAATTGAGATAGGATCAGGAATCTAAACAATTCAGGATAAATAAAAAAAACATCCTGTAGTTTATATTAATCATACTTTTTAGCCTGAGCTCCGATGTCCGATCTTTCAGGAAAAACCGTTGCTGAACTAAAGGAAATCGCCCGAGAGCGCGAAGTAGCGACTCGGACTGAAATCAACCGTGCACGCAAAGCCACCCTTTTAGAATGGCTTGAAACTCCAGAACCTGAAGCCGTCGAGGTTCCTGCTCCGGAAGTGGAGGAAGAAAACGAACAACGTCAGGGTGAACTTTTTCCCTCTCCTCCTGAAGTCGAAACCGTCAACGAAACGGTTGAGCCAAATTCCGAGCCAGAAAAAGCACTCCCTGAAGAACCACCCGTTCAGCCTTCCTTTGAAGAGCCGGAACAGAAAGAAGGTGCCTGGGACACGATGACCCTTCTGCTCGTTGGATTGGCAGTGGTTGCGCTGTTGATTTATCTTTTCCGGTGAAAATCCCTCTCCGGGCAACAAACGCTTCTGCTTTGAAGAAACCGGAGAACCCCTTTCTGCATCAAAAAACAATTGGAGTTGCCGGACTGGGGCAGATGGGTTTCCCAATGGCCTGTCGACTCCACCAGGCGGGTTTCAAGATACTCGGTCATGACATCGTCCAAAAACATCTTGACGGCCCAATACCTTTAGAATTCAACCCTGATCAATTTGCACAATCCTGTGATCTGATCCTTTCCGTGGTCCGGGATGAAGAACAAAACCTTGAACTCTGTTTTGGAAACCAGGCAATTTTCAAACATGAGAAACGACCTCAAGGACTCATCATCTCTTCAACCGTCTCTCCTGGTTTCGTCCATAAAATGAAAGAACTTTTACCTGGGGAAACTCTCCTGGTCGACGCACCGATGTCCGGGGCTCCCCATTCCGCACGCAGTGGCAATCTAACCTTCATGCTTGGAGGGCCCTCAACCCTGCTGGAAGATTGGAATCCATTATTTGAATGCATGGGACAACAAATCCATCAACTTGGAGAACTTGGAGCCGGTATGAGTGTGAAGGTACTCAACAACTATGTTGCCTCATCGAGTGTGGTTACCATTCGCAGAGTTCTGGAAGAATGCTCGCGGATGAAGGTTTCTCCAGAAAAACTTCTGGAAGTCATGTCAGAAAGCTCCGGGGGCACCTGGTTCGGTAACCAATTTAAAGTCATCGATTGGGCCCGTGAAGGATATTCTCCTGACAATACGATTGGAATTTTGGAGAAAGACGTGAATTCTTTCCTCAAGGCCATCGACAAAAAACCTTTTCCAGAAGATGTACTACTTCTGGAAAGACTGAGAAATCTCAAAGCCTTTGATGCGGAAAAGGAATAAATGCTGACTTAATTGGTTTCGGGACTTAGAACACACCTTTGTACGACTTCCTCTTTTCCAACATTGAAAACCCAAAATCCTGGATTTCAGAATTCAACTGTTTCAGTAGACTCCTTTCTTCGAGTTGAAGGGCTGAACGGCATATCAACTGCCAGAACAGATCTCTTTGAGCATGGCTTCCACCCATGCGGTAGAGAATAAAACGGACTGGGACCAATTTTTCCAAAACCTGCTCGGGACGTTCCTCCACATAGGCCATGAAGGCCTCTGCTAACGGTATCACCACTTGACGGTAAGTACTTCCTAGAGGCCCATGATCAAGGTCTGTGAATGCCAGCATATTCAGGATCAGCGATTTGGCTTTGTCATGCAACCCGGATTTAGCGAAGATGATCAGGGCATGGATCGAGGTGAAGGGGTTGGTGTAATCCTCCATCCTGCTTTCAGCCAATGGAACAAATTCTGACCAGTTTTCACCTACCTCAATACCTGCCAGTTCCATTCGCATCAATAATGAAGCGGTATTCTGCAAATCGACATAAGCATCCGGAAACTGTTTTACCCTAAGAGAATCCGGATTCCGTACTTCAAGGGAAAGCAGTTCCATCACCTCTTGCGATTCACCACGTTCTAGATGAAAAAGACAGCGATGCCACCAGGCATGATGGACAATCTGATTTTTTTCATTCCAGTTTTTAGAGAGACTTGAAAGCCATTCCACTCCTTCATTGGAGCGGTTTTGCATTTCCATTACATGAGCCACTGCGTGAGCTGCCCAGACGTTGGAAGGATCCATTTCCACAGCCATCCTTCCAAATTTTTCCGCAATTTCATAGGAACCCGTTTCTTCATGGGCAAAGGAGTAATCCGCGTAAAAATAGCTGCCCTGGAACATTTCAGGTTTCCAATCCGGCTCTAAATTTTTCATCACCCTATGCATCCAACGTGACTCTCCCATCCAAAACAGTTCGGCCTGTAAAAACCTTGTCGCCATCAGGTCCCTTGGATAAAAACGGAGCAGGGATTCATAAGCTTCCAGGGCCTCAAAAATCTGGAACTCTGACATCGCCTTAAGGGCTTTCAAATAAATTCGTTCCTGCTCCCCGAGTTCCTCTTTCCGAGATTCTCCATGATCGATACATTCCAAAATGACAGGAGCAAAATTTTGCGAACGGGCGGTGACGAGCAGAAGGCCTTTCACCATCGATGCGAACACACAATCCGGATCAGTCTCGAGAGCACGATCGAGCCAGTCAAAGGAATCCATCCTCCACTCGACGAAGGATTCGATTCCATGAGTCGTATGTTCTGCAGCTTCGCTGAACTCCGTGGTAATTTCATAACCTGCATAAGATTGTCTCACCAAAACCTCGCTATTTTTTTGAAAAGTTTTCGTTTTCGTAACAAAAAAGAATCAATCACGAATTGTAATGCCTTTTCATCCATTCGATAATTTTTGGCATCTTTCCAATCTTCAAATAATGCTGAAGCAGTGCAGGATGGGCATCCAATTGAGTTTGTGGGATTCCATCGATGATTCCTCCTTGGATCCATCCACAAAGCCTCCAGGCCGCAAGATCTCCCACTGTCAAAGATGGCCCGACAAAAAAAACCGTGTTACCATTATCAATGAGCAACTGATCCATGAATCCCAACCATCGGGGTAGAATTTCACGAGAAAGTTCTGTACGTTTGATGTTACGAATCTCAGGATTCTGTTCCCTTAAAGCAGGCTGCATCTTAAGAGTGATATCCGTGGCGAGATCAATCACCTCATCTACCTTGGCTGCGGCAAAATCATCATTACGGGGGTAAAGCCCAGCCAGTTTCCCGCAGAACCGAGCAATACCTGCTGTCTGTGCTAGTTTTTCCCCATCCACCAAAAGAATTGGAAACTGACCAAAAGGAAAAGTTCCATCGGTTTTCATGCGTTTGATTTCTTCACGTGAAGGGCGACAATCTTCAAATTCTATCCCGCCCATGAAAAGAGCGATACGGCTGGTTTCTGCACGCCAGAAAGGCAAATCAGGATAAATTAATTTAAGTTCCATAATTATTGATTAGGTGAAATAGTCCTTGAAACACCATCTACTACTTAAAGCTCTCAAATTTTTTTCTAGCATTTTAATCCGACTGATCATTACTCTGGCACTCACGATAGCCAGCCAAAGCTTAACGACAAGCTGTTAAAAAATAAACCCCATCAATCTCATACAAGTAAAAAATTGGTTGAACCATATTAATGCTGTGAAAAAAAAAGTTTGCAATTGCTTTATGAAAACTATATTAAATTAATTATTAATCTCTGAATCAGACATGGAAGTCGGATGAAAAACCCAGCCTGGAGAAGTCATTTCTCCAAAATTACCCATCCTTTTCTTCTTGTAAAATAATTCAGAGTACATCGATCCAACCTGAAGGCGCATAGAATGAACTTATAGAGATTTTCTGATCAAGATCAAACACAGGTTTGTTCTTATTTAACTGATTCATGAAGAATCATCATACTTCAATAGGCTCCATGGAGGCGCCATGTTTCAAATATTAAATGCTGTAGGATTTTTCTCCCTGTTTTACTGTTTTTTGTTTTCCCCAATAAATTTATTTTTTTATATCTGTTGCAAGGCCTTGGTAGGTTTTCAACCCCGGGGCACTCCTTCTAATGGTTTTTTCATGTTAAGAAAGCTGAACCTCTATATAACAGGTTTGGTTTTGCTTAATGTTTCAAAACATTCATAAAGGAAGGTCATGGATAATCCACCAATATTGTCCTTAATGATAATGATTTTAACCCTGCTGTTGAGGGCTTCATACTCACGATTTTTGTTAACATCCCCATCGGAAAATGAATCATGATTTTTGGTGAAATGAAACAAAAAATAACCGTTCTCCCATCACCTGACCGTCATCAAATCAATGATGCCATTCTACGGTTTCTTGCTTCAGGAGGTGAGATACAAAAACTCAATCCTTCCCCCATGAATCGTGCATTTGATGCTGGTGACGGTTCTGGATTCCATCTTGAAAGAATTCGCAATGGGCTTTCTATGGAATCTGAATGATCAAGAACCGAACAAAATTCCCGTATCATTTGAATTCATCAAAACTGAACCCAAAAATTAATCCGAGTTTTAGGCACTTTTCAAATTTCTACGGGTGTTGTCTCTTCAACACCCGTATCCCTTAGCGAGGTGAATATATTTANTAATAGATGTTTATACNGATCATNTCATTTGATCNGGAATCGGATCCTTTATTTAATNTCCANATNTAAAAAAAGANGANTGATGATGCCTTGCCAAGTCTCTGACGGAAGTGTAGCCTGACGGTTCATTTATCGTGGAACGTGAAGCATGGCTGAAGAAGAAAAAAAAGAANAAGAAAAAAAAGAGGAGAAAAAAGGGGGGTTAGATCCTAAAAAGAAGAAACTGATCATCATTGGTGGCGCATCGGCAGTAGTAGTGATCATCATCGCAGTTCTTGCGGTGTTTNTTCTTGGAGGGGAAGAAGAGGTTGTCGAAGAAGAGCCTGAAAAAAAAGAGATAGTGATGGAAGACCTCGAACCGGTCGAAGTCCCTGTCTTCTTCGAACTTGGGACCTTTTCCGTGAAGCTCAATGATGGTAAGTACAACCTCAGGGTGGGACTTCAACTACTGATGAGCAATGAACCGGCTAAGTTCTACCTGAATGCCAGGATACCCCTGATCAAAGACATGATGAATGATTTCCTTCCTGGATTGACTGCCAAAAAACTGCACTCTGAAGAAGGCCGAAACGAGATGCGCATGGAAGTGATCAAGAAAATCCACGAAGTTTTTCCTGAAGAGGAGCTTCCAGGAGGAGACCCTTGGCCCATCCGGGAACTGCTTTTTGATGAATTTGTGCTGACCCTGGCCTACTGAAATTACCAACTTCCTAGTTGGTTCTGGGTTCATCCTTACATCTGCCGTTATATCAAAGCATCGTATGAAGATCTTACGAAGATCGCTTTATTTCCCGTTTTCATTAGGACATTTTGCCAACGACATCGTGCCCTGTTCGGTAGTCGTTCTGGCACCAGCAATCGCGTTGGAAATGGACCTGAATCCTATGGAAGTCGGGCTTTTGCTGACCCTTCACAGCCTTGGAAGTGCTTTCGGGTATTTGCCTTCAGGATTACTTGCAGATTCCATCAGGAATCGAGGGAATTTCCTGATGACAACCTTTTGGTGGGTTGGATTGGGTTATCTACTTGCTTCATGGGCGCCAGAATTCTGGTCACTGGCTCTGCTTTTTGCACTGGCAGGATGTGGTGATGCAGCCTGGCATCCTATGGCAACTGCCATTCTGGTTCAGTCTGAACCTCAAAACCGGGGTCAAGCCCTGGGGCTTCATGCGATAGGCGGCACCCTTTCCGCCGTAGTAGGCCCAGTCATTGTAGGATTCCTACTGGCTTCGATGACCTGGCGTGAAACAATCCACTGGATAGTCCTTCCCCCACTGTTGGCCGGTATACTCTTTTTCCGGATCCGAAATTGGGTCCCAGAACAGACCCCGCACANGGCATTTGCAAAAGAGAATTTCCAACATCTTTGGAGAAACTGGACTCAAAAAAGGGGAATACTGATCATTTCCCTGATCAGCAGTTACCATATGTCGCTCGTTGCATTGATGAGCATGATTCCTCTCTACCTCAGAGAATTTCACGGATTGAGTTCCAGTATGACTGGTCTGGCTTTTGGGATGATGGTACTTTTTGGAGCATTCCTGCAACCTCTGATGGGAAGGTTATCAGACCAGGCTGGGAGACGAAGGGTGATCGTTTTCGGCATCGCCACATCAGCTGCCTGCGCATTCACCATACCGGTTCTGGAAAAAAGTGGGCTGCTGTTGATCATCATCCTGGTAATGTTGGTTGGAGTCGGGGTGTTGGAAGGGATCCGCTCTTCTGTCCTGGCCGCTGCGGTCGAATTCACAGGCAGCCGTGAGGGGACCACCCTTGGATTTGCGTTCACATTGATGGACGGGCTAGGAGCNTTTGGCGCCTTGCTCGCTGGCTGGGCAGCCGGCATCCAGTTCAGTCATGCATTCCTGCTTGCTGGCTCCCTTTCAACTTTATCGCTAATCCTATGCTTTTCGGTTTCATTTCGTTCCGACCGTGTTGTTCCCGCCGCCTGAAGAATAAGTTTTGATGAAGCAAGAAGTCCTTTTACATAAATCAGTCCAGACACAAAAGTCTTACCTTGAAATGCAATTTAACATTTCAAGGGATCTGATCAGGCTTCATCAGGGGCTTCAGCAAATTATAGGAAAACCAGGAAATGGGGTCTACTTCAAAACCTGCAAACAACTTTCTGAACATCAACTTCGTCTTCAGCAGATTGAAGAACGTTTTCTCAGCCTTCAACAGGNTNTTATTTCATATATATCAGTTAGATACCATGGTTCGCCNAAGACATCAAAATCGATTTCTTTCCTGAGATCTGAAGCAGAGAAAAAAAGTTTTCTCGATAAGAAGCTTTCCNTTCCTCCCATTTCCTCTTCAGAAAAAACCACTTCAGTAGAAACTGATAAAACATTCTTACCGTCTTCCAGACCACTCCCGCTNCCGCTTCGGAAAGCTCAGGAGATTATTGAACCGGTATCGCAACAGGACTTAGAGTCGAAATCAAAGAAGGAATTCTTGGTTGANTCTTCTTCAGGAATAGANNTNCCNGAACCNTTNAAGAAACANAANCGTCCCATCCGTTTACGNTACCNANTCGANTCNTTCTTCTTCAAACTGCTTCAGCACTGGTCGGAAAAAGCTTCGGAAGAATCCATCGGCCGATTTCGCAGTCTGCTTGCTTTCAGTCTTTTCAGGATCTTCAGAGTGAGAAGAAAGGTGGTCGAGGCCAATCTGGAATGGGCTTATCCAGAACTCACCCCTGGGCGTCGATCACGTATTGCCCGAGGCTGTTACCAATGGGGTGCAAGATTCGCCTTGGATGTGTTGAGGATGAGATCCTGGCAGGGAATTCTTGAGGAAAAAGTCTGTTTCCACAACCTTGAATTACTTGAAGAGGCGTTGAATGAAGGCCGTGGTGTATTAATGATAGGAGCTCATTTCGGAAACTGGGAACCGCTATGCCCAGCACTTACAGAAAAGGGCTTTGCAACCACCATGTATGTTGGTGCCCAAGCCAACCCTCTAACGGACCTTCTCCAGAACGAAACCCGGCGGAGATGGAAGATTGACACAATTGAAAAAGGAAAAGAAGCAACCCTGAGAATCTGGGACGCCCTCAAGCAGAATCGGGTTGTGGGAATGCTGATCGACCAGGATGAACGCAAAAAAGGGGTTTTTGTTGATTTTTTTGGCAGGCCTGCATCCAGCAACACTGGTGCGGCATCCTTCCACCTGATGCAGCAAAGTCCGATTCTACTCTTTACCTGCCCCTACATCCGAAATCGGATTGAAATCCGTTTCCAGAAGTTGGATTTCCAAAAAACTGGAACGCAGGAAGAAGATCTTAAAAGACTGACCCAGCAGATGTTGGCAGGATTGGAAAGCACGATCCGCCGTTATCCAGAACAGTATTTCTGGATGCACAAACGCTGGCGCACTCGCCCCCCTCAGGATTCCACAAGTCTTTACTGAATTCCTTATCCATTCAAAATCTCCTACTCATCCTGTATCTTGAAGGTTGAATCCTGCTGAAAAGCAGACCCGACCCAGAATCCTCTATTATTGCATGAAAACCTCTTTTTTTGTTCGACCGGAATTCCCTTTTGCGCCCATTCGGTTTCCTTTTTTCTATGGCTGGTGGATTGTTGTGGTTACCACCATCGGGATCATGGCAAGCATCCCCGGACAGACCATGGGCGTCGGAGTCTATACCGATTATCTGATCATTCATACCGGGTTGAACCGTCTTGAAATCAGTCTAGCCTACATGACCGGGACGATCCTTAGCAGTCTGTTGCTGCCTCTGGCCGGGCGTTTTTATGATCTTTGGGGATCGAGGATCATGATTCTGTTCGCCGGAACAGGACTGGGGGTTGCGCTGTTGCTTTTTTCAGAGTCGGTGTGGATGCTGAAGATGCTTGAAAAAGTATTTCACGGAATCCCTCGTACTACTCTGGCTTTAGTAGAGATAACCATCATTTTCCTCATGCTGCGCCAGTTCGGACAAGGCATCATGGCAATGGTCAGCCGGAATACCTTGGCCAAATGGTTTGACCGTCAAAGAGGACTGGCTAGCGGGATCAGCGGGTTATTTGTAGCTTTCAGTTTTTCAGGTGCACCACTGTTGATGAATAGCCTCATCAATGGTTTCGGTTACCCTGGCAGTATGATACTGATGGCACTCATCTGTGGTTTTGGAATGGCCTGCCTGGGTTGGCTGTTTTACAGAGATCAACCGGAAGACTGCGGTATGCTGATGGACGGGAAAACCCCCACATCTGCTGATACAACATTATCTTCGGAACGTGAAGTTTCTCTTGCGGAAGCCCTGCGAAGTTACAATTTTTGGATTTTTTGCCTAGGCATGTGTTCTTCGTCTGTAATGGTCACGGGTTTTACCTTTCACATCAGTTCAATAGGCAATTTAGCAGGACTTTCAAGATACGATGCGTATTCGGTATTCCTGCCGATGTCGATCTTCAGCGTCATCAGCCATTTCATTGCGGGATGGGCCAGTGACCGCATGCCGCTGAAGTATTTACTGATGCTTTTGGTAGGTTGTCTTGGGCTGGGATCAATCGGGCTTCTTGCCTATGAGGAAATCTGGTCTCGATGGATGGTCATCATTTGTTATGGGATCCAGGGGGGTATCTGGGGCTGTCTTTCGATTGTCGCTTGGCCTCGTTTTTACGGACGAAAACATCTGGGTTCCATAAACGGAGTCTTTATGGGAGCGATGGTTTTTGCAAGCGCGATAGGTCCACCCCTTTTTGGGGCCTCAGAAAACCTGAGCGGCAGTTATAATGAGGCAGCTTTGATTTCCGTGTTGTTCAATTTCCTGCTGCTGCTTGGGGCGACAAAGGCCACGAGTTACTATGACCCCAAAACGAATTAATTCCGGAAGGCATCTCACGCTTCCAAATGCTTTGTCTGAAATCGTAAGATTTCCGTTTCCGGATTACGCCACTCCTCTTCCTCCAGTCCCGCCTTTCGACAGAGGCGACTGAGGGTGGTTTCAACATCCCATCCCTGTTCTGTAGCAACTTCGGGAAGAAAAAGGGCGGATCTGCCTTGAAGACGCAGGCAGATGCCGTCTCTCCCAAGCCTCAGCAGTTCCCGGAACTGAGAAGGATCTTCCACATCTACGGACTCCATCTCCCCCAGAAGGGAAACGGAAATTTCCAAATCATCCAACTCTCTGCGGGTTAGAGGGTCAAAACGAGGATCGTCAAAAGCACTGCTGCGGGCGATTTCCCAGACGGTTTGATGGAGAGGGAAACGCCCTTCCACGCATCCTCGGCATCCCCGAAGCATACCGTCATGTTTGAGGGTGACAAAAACTCCACTCACTGTTTCAGGATCTTCAGGAAATTCATGCTCGGCTGGACCTGATTCATCAAACGCATCCTTCAGACTTTTTCGGACCAATTCGATCAACCCGATGTCCGCTTCATCCTTGAGCATCGAATTCTAGAAATGAAACTTGGATTTTATTTCAAATCATCCATTTAGATGGACGACTCCCCCTATGAATCTCAAGACTGACGTTCTTGGAAGAAAGCTCAAGCCTGTTCAGAAAATCTGGAATAGCACTCCAGTTGCTGAAAAGCCTTTATCATTTCGGAACTGCATCTTGAATGTTTTTAGGATAAATTGCCCCTCATTTCGTTAGAGATTCTTCCCTTTCACATCTTCCAACATGAACTGATGACCAGATCCTCTTCTTCAACCCACCAAGCCAAGACACCCTCTTCGAAAGGTCATGGTCTGATGCGATGGATCAGGCGTTGCAATCAGAAAAATCTGGACAACTTTGTTCCGTTTTTTTGGGAAAACCAGGCATTGGGCTGGATTCCTGTCCAATGCCTGTCCTGGTTCCGTGAGCTACCCGAAGTCTTTGAAACCGAAAATATGAAAGTTTCACTGCATTCACGTCTACAAACTCAGGAAGCACGAACGGATGCCTTGGCAGAGGTTCTTGAAGACTGGAAGGACAAAGGACGTGTTCCTGGCTGGCGTGATGAACTCTATCGGGTTTCGATCAGCTTTGATGCAGAACCAGTATTTTTTTTGGAACGTGCGGCCGCCTCCCTGTTCGGTATCTGCAGCTATGGTGTCCATCTCAACGGCATTGCAGGAGATCCCGAACGACAGAGGCTTTGGCTTGCAAGACGTGCTAAGGACCGTCCCCAATACCCAGGTCATCTCGATCACCTGGTGGCCGGTGGTCTTACCGCAGGTATGCAAACACACGAGGTGATGGCCCGGGAATGTTTCGAAGAAGCAGGAATTCCAACAGAGCTTGCCGCTCATGCACAACTCTGCGGCCATGTTTCTCTTTTCATGGAGAATCAGGGAAGGATCAAACGCGACCTCCTCTTTTGTTATGATCTCATCCTTCCAGAAGACTTCGTGCCTTGTAATCAGGACGGGGAAGTGGAATCTTTTCTGCTGAAAAGTTTCCTGGAAGTCGAACGCCTGATCGTCGAAACCGAAGAAATCAAACTCAACTGCAATCTGGTGATGATCGACTTCCTGATCCGGCACGGGTATTTAAAGGCTGAGATGCCGTTTTATACCGAGATCGTTGCCGGCTTAAGAAGCAGTGACGTTCGCTGAATGAAGATGATCCAGGATGGATTGACTTCCTGTCATTCAAACCTAACAACTTTAAACCATTTTTCTAAAAAGCCTCCATGGGACTGATCACCACTTGCATCGTTGCTTACCCTAAACCCGTTTCACAATCTAGGAAGTTTTTGAACAGGGTCGGTTTTCAGTTGTTTTCCATGAATGTGAGTAAATTTTGCTGAATAATTTTGGCATTCTTATCTTCAGCGACCTTCTGCAGAACACGAACCGCTTTATTCATCACTTCCTGATGAGCATTAGGCAGAGGGATTTGATGCAAACGGTATATTTTCGCAATCATATACACAATCTGCCCATAACGGACGATCGTCGCAATTTCCACCGAACGATTCGGGGCATATCCTACTAATGCCATGGCTTGGCTGATCGTCGTCAAAGCTTTGGAAAATTGACTCGCACCCTCTTTTTCCTTTTTGGAATCTTTCGTCAGAAGGGCATCCGCAAATGCCAGCCTAGCCAGGATTTCATGTCTAAGGGACTGATGATACCCAACCAGAGGATTGTTCCTTTCCAACAGATGCATGATTTCGAGCATCTGATTCAACGTAACATCCGCTAGCGGTAAGTGGCTTAGTTTGCGGCTGAAAGGATCATAACCTGAAGAAAGTTGTTTGACCGATATTTTTTTCCCAACCTTTCCGGGACGGAGATCCAATTCATAATTTTGTTTCAGAGGGGTGGTTTTTAGGATTGAAGCACAATTCTCGATGTAGGTCACTCCATGTTGGAGCTCTGTGCTTTTCCCCATGAGCACGGTGTCTTTTTCAGACCTGGTATCCTGAATTTTTTGTTTGAATTTTAATGCCATCTCCTTGAGTTTCTCATAAAGTCGGAGCAGATAGAGCTCCTGGCAATAGAGTCCAGTATTGATTTTTACAGCACTAATTTGAGGGTTTTCCAATTCAAAAAGGGCCAGAAGATACCCATCCCGGCTCATTTGCAAGTTTACGCTTTCCCTTCGTTCCAACATCAAACCAAGCAATTGTTGACGGCTTTCCGAATCCATCGGACTGGACTCGAGTTTCGAACAAAGTTGATCGGCCAACGGGTTATCGAGGCTTTTACCAAGCCTTTTACCAGAGAGATCCAGTCGTTCTTCAGGCCCTGGCCTTTCTTCTCCAAGATGCAGTCCGCTGAGGACATTGGAGACCAGGATTGATTTTTCACGGTTGCGTTTGAGGCGGTTCAGGCTCTCGAGTTCCCTATGCAGGACTGGAAACAACAGAAAAGGAGATTGAAGCTCTTCAAATGTGTCCAGTTCTTTAAAAAGGGATTCATCTTCCATATTTCTAAATCATTATTTCAGAAACAAATGTAGTTTTATTTTATATTTTCAGGATCAGATTAATTTATCTATTCAATAGGAGCAAATCTCAGTTCAGACCTGCTTTTGTTCTGGCCAGATGAACCACTCCCTGGACCCCAAGCTTTTGTTCCAGTCCCAAAAGTGCATGAAGCCCGGTGTGATAAGGTTCAGCAACATTTCTTCGCATTGAAAGCATCGCCCGTTCCAACCCGTGATGTTCTGCCAGCTTATAGACAGTCCATTCTGCAAAACCCTCCACAAGGACCAGAGCTTGAGGGTTGGGACAGTTTTGTTTCTGCCAGAAATGGGTCAATTCATGGGCAAGGGTGATCCAGGCTCTATCTTCCGCGATACCGGTGATGATGAAGATCGTCTCTTCTTCCACTGAGTTGGTGTATAGCCCAAAGGTATGATCTGTAATCTCGAATTCCCTCAGAAGGTAACGCTGGTCCGTAACCTTCAACCGAGGACGATTTTTCAGCCGCATCTTCATCTGCTTTTGAAAAAAACGTATCGTTCCTTCGTAAAGCGGCCCTAGTTGACGTGGACTGAGCAAGGCAGTGCTGTAGCAATGTTGGCAAACGATCCGTTCATCGCTCAATCGTCGATGCAGGGGACCACAGGGCAGGTGACAGCACCAGCAAGGAGTCGAATGAAAGCATCGTTCACAAAAGGCAACCCTATCTTCTGGGAAGA
>NYUB01000075.1 GCA_002683785.1 Deltaproteobacteria bacterium | reverse complement strand
TGCGGGTGTGCGGGTGTGCGGGTGTGCGGGTGTGTGTGTGTGTGTGTGTGTGTGTGCAGGCGTGCGGGGCGAAGGAATGGCGTATGGTCACGCACGGATCATGGGAGGAGCGGTGGCATCAGCGGTGTCCTGTTTGGAAAGGGACCTATCTGCCAGACCGCCCCAACCGCCCGTCACATCCGCCTGCCCGCCCCGCCCACTCATCAACAATTCAGAACACCAACAATTGCAAGAATAAGTAAAATAAACGAAAGATTTACACGCCATTTTTCTGTATCCGGATACCAACCATAGACAAAAAATTCAAAACTGCCTCTAATGAATGCCCAACAAGCTCCTTCCCTTGGGTTTGGCATTTTTGCCCAGCAGTCTTTTCGATCGGTAGCGCTCCAGATAGATTCTAAAATAGCCCAATCCAAAAAAGGGGGGAACACTGTCCACAAAATCCACAATGATAAAAATGTGAGTGCTGTATTTAGGGGGGATGAGAAAAGATTGATTCTCATCCATGCCATAGGCCCAGTGGTATTAACCGGAGGAGGTAGGTCTGGATGCGCTCCAACAGGATATTTACGAGGAGAATCTGGTTTCATTTCTATGATTTTCAGCGCTCAGTAAGTTTTATTCTTTGGTTAAACCAGTTCATGAAAGCTGATATCATAAGGGATATCACTAAATAAAATGCCATTACAACCAACATGGTCTCCATTTCCTTTCCAGTTTGCATCAAACTGATACCTCCCAAAGTTGCTGTGATGTCCATGTAGCCAATCGCAATAGCAAGGGAAGAATTTTTTGTTAAATTTAGATATTGACTGCAAAGTGGTGGAATGATGACNCTGAGAGCTTGGGGGACTATAACCAACTGTAAAGTCCTGTTAGNTTTAAGGCCTAATGCGTANGAAGCTTCGGTTTGTCCATAACTNACTGNAAGGATTCCCGCCCTAACTATTTCTGCAATGAAACAGGCAGTGTAATATGACAGAGCTAACCATAATGCAAGGAATTCAGGTTTAACTGCCATACCGCCCTTAAAATTAAACCCTTTTAGGACTGGAATCTCCCAAGAAAGAGGCATTCCATTAAGAAAATAAGCAATGGTAGTTGCGCCGATGATGATTCCAGTCGAAAACCAGAAAACTGGATAAATTTTGCCAGTTTCATTCTGAATTTTATTTGCCCATCTTTTGAATAAAAAAGAAACGATTAATGCAAGAATAAAAATAATTCCTACNAATCCTGCTCCAGACTCGAAAATAGGTGAAGGAACGTAAAATCCGCGATTCGAAAGGAAAAAATTACCTCCTCCAACATCGATTGCTTTTCGANCTGGTGGAAGTAGTGTTACTGTCAGTGCATANAGTGCCAGAATATGAATCAGTACTGGAACATTGCGCATAAATTCTATGAATACATAGACAATACGGTTGATTAGCCAGTTGTTTGAAAGTCGGAGAATCCCCATTGTAAATCCCAAAATGGATGCTAAAACAATTCCACATGCTGCAACGAGAAGAGTATTGAGAGCACCCACAATAGCTGCCTTCAGATGCGTAGATTTATTGGTATATTCGATAAATGGAGAAAAGGTGATGTCGTAGGCTGCGGGCCAGGAGAAAAANCCNAAACTGAAATCTTTNCCTACTGCGGCTAGATTGATGACGATATTTCTGCCAATNATCGCAATCAAAGCAAAGAGAATCATCATCGTCAGGATTTGAATGATGACAGCGCGAGACTCTTTGTTACGCCAAAGTTTCAGAAGTGGAAATATTTGTTTTGGAGGATGATTTTGACTCACGGNCGTCAAAGATTCGGCTAACCTCCNAAAATAAAGGAAAGCGTTGGAAGGATNNTTTNACCNGGAGCCANAAGACTCCCGGTGAAAAATTTAATCTATATTATTAGAAATGGTTTAGCGGAATGGTGGGGAATATTGCAGTCCACCTTTGGTCCAAAGAGCATTAAGTCCGCGCTCAATTCCAAGAGGAGTATTCACACCAATATTATTTTCGAAAATCTCACCATAATTACCAACCTGCTTGATGATCTGATAGGCCCAGTCATTCGAAAGTCCAAGTTCTGCACCCTGACTTCCATCTGACCCAAGCATGCGTCGGATCTCAGGATTATTTGAGTTCTTCATCTTATCTACATTGGAGCTGTTTACCCCTAACTCCTCNGCAGTTANNGTTGCATTAAGAACCCAAGTGATAATGTCTGACCATTGATCGTCACCATGACGGGTTGCTGGTCCCAGGGGCTCTTTCGAGATGATCTCAGGCAAAACCATATGGGCATCAGGATCTGGTAGAGCGGAGCGAGTAGAAGAGAGTCCAGATGCATCAGTTGTATAAACATCGCATCGTCCTGCTTCATAATTNTGTCTTGCCTCATCATTGGTTTCNATNGTGACAGCTTCATAACTCATGTTGTTGGATGAGAAATAATCAGCCAGATTCAACTCGGTTGTTGTTCCAGTTTGAATACAAACGGATGCTCCATCGAGATCCTTTGCACTGCTAACTCCGAGGGATTTTTTAACCATGAATCCCTGACCATCATAATAGTTAATACCATGGAAACGAAGTTTTACACTTACGTCACGAGAGAATGTTACTGTGGTATTTCTCCAAAGCACGTCTCCTTCACCAGCATTCAGCTTTGTGAAACGTGTTTTACCTGTGGAAGTTACGGGTTCGAATGCATTTGCATTTCCAAGAACCGCTGCAGCAGTTGCACGACAGAAGTCAATGTCGAAACCTTTCCAGACACCGNTTGCATCAGGAGCNGCAAAACCCGCTATGCCTGTACTTACAACACATCGGACCTTTCCTCGAGCTTTGACATCTTCCAAGGTTCCAGCCGTAACTACTGACCCAAAAAAGAGCATGGTCAGTGATAAAATTAAAATTGCTCTCATATTGATCTCCTCTGAAAGCGTTATTGAAAATATACAAAAAAACCANACTATACTATTTTTCTTCCTAAGAATGTCAAGCTTGATGGTTCAAATAATAACTATTGTTATTAATTTCTAATCAAAACGAGGGTAATTTCTGATTATTTCAATTAATAATCAGCTGGAATAGATTACAATAAATTTTGATTTCAAATGAAGGANNGAGCATGCGGGTAAGCATTGGGTTCTCACCCGCAAGGAGAAAATTATGTCTCAGGCGGAGGGTTACTTGATACGCCACCCCCTGCTGGGCGCAGAAATCAGGAATTCAAAGCCTGTTCCTTTTTGGTCAGGACGGGTATGAAAAATAATATTAAAGATGCTAAGAAATGCTAACAAANCAATGGCCTAAACCTGTTTTAGGGTTTTGTGCCTATAGTGGTACTGGTAAAACAACCCTGCTCAGTCGGCTGATTCCAATTCTAGATGATAGGGGGATCAAAGTTGGGGTGATTAAACACGCCCACCACGAATTTGAAATGGACCGGGAAGGCAAAGACAGTTTTCGATTCCGTCAGGCTGGGGCGGGAGAGGTACTGGTGNCATCAAGCCGACGTTGGGTTTTACTTCATGAAAATGNTGTTGAAGCTGANCCCGATCCTGGAGAACTCTTACAAAGGATGNACCTGGATCATCTGGATCTGGTTCTGGTAGAAGGTTTCAAACACCATCAGCTTCCAAAAATCGAACTTCACCGTCCTGCCATGGGAAGGGATCGACTGCATCCTGNTTTGCCCGGGATCATCGCCCTGGCTTCAGATGAGCCCCTTTCCGAAAAGGGGGACCTGCCTTGTTTGGATCTGAATCAGCCGGAGAAGATTGCCGATTTCATCATAAGCTGGATGGAATCAGACTGAAAAATCGTGATTGAACGAAGTTGTTAAAGGGATGGCTTTGCATCAAGTTCTAGGGTATCGAATCCATGATAGACAAGGAAATGTTTTCCGCCCGCACGTGAAATCAGTGTCACCCCGGTTTTGCGAGCGAGTTCGAGCCCCATCTGTGTTACTCCTGAACGGGAGATCAAAATGGGGATTCCCATTTGAGCCACCTTGAGCACCATTTCCGAAGTTAGTCGACCAGTGGTGTAGAAAAGTTTGTCTTTTCCGTTCATTCCTTCCAGCAGCATCTTTCCAGCAATGGCGTCCACGGCATTGTGGCGTCCTACATCTTCAATGAAAACAAGGACTTCGTCTTCTTGACAAAGAGCACAGCCGTGAACTGAACCAGATCGTTTGTAGACTTCGTTATAATCTTTGATACGTTTCAGCAGATTGTAAAAAATTTCTTGAGAAAAACGTACACTGGAAAGCTCGATGTTTTCCAATTCGTCAAGTATTGACCCGTAAATTGTTCCCTGTCCACATCCGGTGGTGACCGTCCTCTGGCCCAGACGTTCCTGCAGTCCGTCGATACCGTTCCAGGTTGTGACCACTGAGGCATCCACGTCCCAATCGACCTGAATGGAACGTATCTCGCGCAGGTCATGGATGATGCGCTGATTGTAGAGGTATCCCAGTGTCAGCAGTTCCGGCTCACCACCTAACGTCATCAGAGTCACGATTTCGTGCTTATCGACATAAATCGTGAGGGGTCTTTCCCCGGTGATTTCGGCATCACGGAACCCCCCTTTTTCATCCATCACTTTAACCCGAGGCAGTTCTTCCAGTTTGGCTTGGCTCAGTTCAGGCTTTTTGAATCCTGGAGCCTTTCCGACTACATCGAGATCATTCATTGAATTGATCACTCAAATCCGGTTTTCTGTGGTTTTCCCTGAAATGGGACAATCATGATTTCCCCAAATTGAAATTAGAAATTGAAACATCCTCAGGTTACTGTCAACCCTTCTGAAGGGAGAAAATCTTGAGTGCCTTTAGGGGACATGATAAAAAAGAAACTACTTACCCGAAATCTAAATTCTTCAATCCCTGTTTCAATTCGCAGATGAAAACCAATGCAGAAATCCGGATGCGCGGGTTTTTAAAACGCACCCCGGTTCCGGAACTGCTGGAGTTGATCCGAAAACATTGCAGACTCAACAGAAGTGAGCAGGTTGAGCTGGAGCATCTGGGGGGACGAGTGCTGGCGGAGCCCATTCGCTCCCCGCTGGATGTGCCGAACTTCAACCGTTCAGCAATGGATGGTTATGCGTTGAAGGCAGAGGAAACCTTTGGAGCAACGAGGTACGCTCCGCTCTTGTTTGAGGTGGTTGGTGAAGTAACTCCCGGAACCCAATTTGGGAAAACTGTTAGAACGGGTCAGGCCGTCCGGATCATGACCGGAGGACCCGTCCCCGAGGGGGCCGATGCTATCCTGATTGCGGAACATGCTGAAGCAGAAGGAGATCGGATCAGCGTTCAGGAACCAGTGCCTCCAGGGAAGCACATCGGTTTCAGAGGTGAAGACATCCACCTGGGAACAGAACTTTTTGATGCAGGAAGAAAACTGCGTCCCCAGGACATTGGTCTTTTGGCTTCGGTGGGGATGCAAGAGGCACTGGTGACCCAGCGTCCCATAATCGATCTATTGATTACCGGTAATGAATTGCTTCCACCGGGGTCCAAGCCTGAAGGTGTATACATTGTCGACTCCAATTCGCTGATGCTTCGGCAACTGGCTGAGCGGGACGGGGCGGTGATCGGCAAGATCCTGCATCTCCGAGATGAACGCGAAAGGATCCGCAAAGCCTTGCTCGATTCGGAAGCCGATCTGGTCTGTGTCACCGGCGGGACCTCGGTTGGCAAGGAAGATCACGCACCAACGCTTTTGGAAGAGGTCGGCACTTTGCTGGTTCATGGTATCCCGATGCGTCCAGCCGCACCGACGGGTTTTGGCCTGATCGGCAACCGAAAGGTCTTTCTGCTTCCTGGCAATCCCGTTTCCTGCATTTCTGCATATGACTGTTTTGTTGGTCTTGCGTTGCGTCGGATGGGAGGCCTTGGAGAAAACTGGCCTTACCGCAGCATAAAACTTCCACTGAGTTCGAAAATCGCCTCTCAGATTGGAAGAATCGAATACGTCCGACTCCAGATTCATGAAGACAAAGCTGAACCGATTGCCTCGGGAGGAGCGTCCATCCTCTCCTCCACTACTAGGGCTGACGCCTTTTTGCTGACGCAGGAATCATCCGAAGGATTTGCCGAAGGAGAAGAAGTCGAGGCATGGCTCTATGATTGAAAAAGAGGATACGATTCGATGAAACAGGAACAGTTTCTTAATCTGGCAACAGCCGAAGAGGCCCTGAAAAAGTTTCGTGATGCGGTCAAGCCTTCCCCCCTCGGGGAGGAAGTGCTTCCTTTGGTAGAAGCTCGGGGTCGAGTGCTTTCAAGAGACGTGGCCGCCACGATCAATGTGCCTTTCTATGACCGNAGCAATTTTGANGGATATGCAGTTCGTGCGGAAGACACCTTTGGNGCNGAGGAAATCCANCCGGTGAACTTCTNGGTTAATCNNGAGGTCCTGGCNTGTGGAGTGATNCCGGTGGAACAACTCCAACCCGGCACNGCCACTGNGATCTCCACCGGGGGGGTGCTTCCCCGTGGGGCGGACGGGGTGGTGATGATCGAAAACACTCANCCCGATGGGGATCAGATCCGCGTTCTGAAGCCGATCGTTCCAGGCGGAGGGGTTTCGCTGGCTGGCTCCGATCTTGGTGCAGGGGANGTGGTGCTGCGTNGTGGGGATCTNCTTGGTTTTCGTGAAACAGGAACCCTNGCCGCAATTGGTGAAACCCANGTCTGGGTCTGGAAAAAACCAAGNGTGGCTTTGCTTTCCACTGGAGATGAGCTGATTGCTCCCGGCGAGCCGATGCAATTGGGGCGCGTCTACGATTCGAACAGCATGGTGGTTGCACATGCANCCGAGGAACTGGGTTGTCAGGTCCAATTCATGGGGATTGTCCGGGATGACGAAAAAGAACTCGAAGAGATGGTACGCCAAGGTCTGGATGCCGACATGCTNCTGCTTTCGGGAGGNACTTCGAAAGGAGAGGGAGACCAGAACTACCGGGTTTTCGCTCGTTTCGGAAACCCGGGCATTCTGGTGCACGGGGTTTCTCTCAAACCTGGAAAACCCCTCTGTCTTGCAGTGCTTGAAGGGACNCCGGCNGCCATNCTCCCGGGCTTTCCAACTTCNGCGATTTTCACCTTCACTAAGTTCATAGCTCCAGTCCTGCGTGAAATGGCCGGGCTTCCCCCTGAAAAAAATACGCGTATCAGCGCCAGGGTTCCGCTAAGAATTCAGTCCGACAAAGGCCGGACCGAATTCAACCTCGTCCACCTGACTCAGGGCCCGCAAGGTCCGGCCGCCTATTCGACCGGCAAAGGTTCCGGCTCGGTGACAGGTTTTTCCAGAGCAGATGGATTTATTGAAATCACGAAGGAAACCGAAATGGTCGAATCCGGTGAAGAGGTGGAAATCCAACTGCTTGGAGANGCAGTTCAGCTTCCGGATTTGATGATCATCGGCAGCCATTGTGTCGGGATGGATTATCTGATTGGTGAGATGCGGAGGTTAGGGTATCAATGCCGTTTCATCCCAGTAGGCAGCATGGGAGGGGTGATGGCCGCACGGCGGGGAGAATGCGACCTGGCAGGAACCCACCTGATGGATGAAGAAAGCGGTGTTTACAATAAGCATCTGCTTACTCCAGGACTGACATTGGTCAAGGGCTACCGCAGAAGCCAGGGGTTTCTCTTCCGTCGGGAACCTCGTTTTGAAGGATTTGCTGATTCCTTTCAATCTCGATTCCAGGAGATGCTTTCTGATCCCCAGCTTAGAATGATCAATCGCAATCGTGGNAGTGGAACCCGCGTGCTCCTTGATGGACTGCTGGGCAGTAACAAGCCTCAGGGTTTTCTTTATGAAGCGAAATCCCATCAGGCAGTCGCTGCTGCAGTTGCTCAGGAAAGGGCTGATTGGGGAGTGGCAATCCGTTCAGTTGCTGAAGATGAAGGATTGGGTTTCATACCATTGCAGGATGAGGAATACGATTTCATCATACCCGAATCACGTCTCGAAAAACCTGCGATCCAGGCATTGATCCAACTCCTGGACCAGAAAAAGGTCCTGGAGCAGCTCAAGCAAATGGGTCTAATCCGAGAGCCCGTCAAGGTCCCGGCATGACGCATTCAAATAGTGAAAGCGGATACCGGTTGAAAAAAAGTGAAAAGGTCTTCGTCAAGCTTTTCGTCTTTCTGTTGAGGAGCATCGCCTGGACTTCGCGAACGGAGCTGGAAAATGAAGCGATCATCGATGAGGCTCGACGAATCCATGGGGGGTTCATCCTCTCCACCTGGCACAGGGACATATTCTTCAGCATCTGGATGTTCCGGGAGCTGCATTTGACGGCGATGATCAGTGCGAGCCGAGACGGAGAAGGCATCTTTCAAGTGATGCGAAATTTTAATTTTAAGGGAATTCGAGGATCCTCTAATCGGGGAGGGACCGAGGCCTTGATCGAAACCGGAAAATTCTTGAATCAGGGAGGAGGATTGGCGATTGCTCCAGATGGGCCGACTGGTCCTTCTCTTCAATCCAAATCTGGTATCATCCTGCTTGCTCGAGATTCAGGAGTTCCGATCATCCCATGGAGCTACGCTTCAAAAAGTGAATGGCTGCTGAAAACTTGGGACCGTCACAGGATTCCTAAACCTTTCAACCGTATCCGCGGGACTTTTGGAGAGCCTCTCATGGTTCCACAAGACCTGAAACTGGATGTGATTCCTGAATACTGCAGCAAACTTGAAAAGGCGATGCAGGATACGGCTAANTTTGCTGCCTGGGATTAATGGATATTTTCCGNTTACTTATTCTTCATATGGGTGATTCCATCCCAACCTAATGCCACTTCAGGATTGTTGATCATCATATCGCATCTTCCAATGTATATGGATGCAGCAGAGTCCTCAGGAAAATGTTTGAGGCATTCTTTAAAACCATGGCTTGCTTCTGACCAGTCTCCTCTTTCATAGATTTCCACAGAATTTTCAAAGCATTCCAGGGTTTTTAATGTAGCATCTTTGATTGTCTCTTCTTGGTAGTCAAAAATTTCAAAGATGTCCATCGGTTCATTTCGACCCACCACGGAAACTCGGTCGAGTTTTCTGGAAAGAAAATTCTTGTCCTGAATCAATTCCTGTGTTTTATCAGAGATGATGATGGAAGTTTTGAACATCTTTGTCAGCCCCTCCAATCTGGACGCAACATTGACGGAGTCTCCAAGCACCGTTGATTCCATCCTATCGGTCGAACCGACGGTTCCAAAAACTGCTGAACCGCTATGAATGCCTGTTCCATTGGAAATTGGAATATAGCCGGTTTTCTTACGAAACCCATTGTATTCTGTGAGCATGTACTGCATTTCAATAGCTGCTTCGACGGCCCGTTCTGCTTCGTATTTGTCATCAAATTCAGGGAAGTTGAAAACAGCCATGATCGCGTCACCAACATATTTGTCAATGATGCCTTCCTTCTTCGCAATGGGCTGATTCATGTGTTTGAAGTAGGAGTTCAGGAAATTCAGTATTTCCTGGGGGTTCATCGATTCCGAAAGCGATGTGAAGGAACGGATGTCGCAAAATAAAACGGTGACATGGTCGCTTTCGGCACGGCCCAGTTGGATGTTCTCGATTCCATCAGTTGCAATTTTTTGAAGAAACTGGCGGGGGACGAATTTTTCAAAAATTTGGGTGATTGCCAGAATTTTTCTGGAGTCCAGGAGGAGTTTGAAATTGTAAACGAGGAACAAAATCAGAGTGACGATCAAGAGCAGCATCTGAAGCCATGTGGCCTCGAGGAAGCTGAGAATTTCAACATTGTCTGCAACTGCAGAAAGAAAGAGAGAAAGGGTTCCATTTTGATTGGGTAGTACAGCGAAATAAAGATGCTTGTCATAACCCAGCCAGGTATAGCGTGTCATTTGCACGAGACTGGTGGCGATGAAGCTTTTTTCATCCTTGGAAAGAGCAAACCATTGTTCGAGATTTTCAGGGAAATTGACGGATTTCCAGACATCCGCCCGTTCCAGCACGACCTGCTCCAGCCAGGGTAGGGTGGATTCCCTCATCATCTTCAACTCTTCAGCAGGCAGTGAAAGGTATTCCTCTCCATAACGTTCTGACAATACCTGATCCAGTCTTGTGGTCAGGCTAACCTGGGACTGAACCGGCATCCCGTTACCAGGCCAGAAGTAGATTCGTTCTCTTTCAGCCTGATGTAGGAGTCCTTTTTTGTGTTCTTCAGTCTCAAAGGCATATTGAATCAAGAGATGCATCGCTCTTGACTGCACCGTTGGTTGATTCAATTTATGCTGAAGGCTGAAAAGGACCCAGGCTGACTCGGCCAGTAAAATCAGAACCGTAATGATTTCTATTATTTTTGACCGNAGGTCCATTTGAGGGATTAAACNGGTGTTAGTACTCCACTGGAAATTCAATTTCCAGAAATGAAGATTGGGTATTGGATTGCAAAACANTAGGAGCATATAATCAAATGTTCCCTAAATCCAGGAACANAATGGAGCATTCAGGATCATGTATTCATGGTTATTCCTGCTCAGTTATGATTTTGAGGAGGTTCTTCTTTTGAAAAAAACTTGAATTCGTTTAGGTTAAGAATTCTCACTGATAGAGGTGCTTCAACTTTTTATATTTTTGAAGTCTTGTTGTTTCATTCAGCCCATCCATAACGTTGGTGGATAATCCTCAGGACTTTTCCATCAAGTTTTTTTGGCATGTGAAACGATTGGTTCAAAGATCTTGGGAGAAATTATGACTCAAAAAGAAATATGTCTTATCATCATATAAAAAGTTTTATGCACTGCATCGTCTCTGTATAATCCAAGGGTTGGTGGATGTTCAAACCCATTAACACTGTTCCTGATGGAAACATGTTCCCCTTATTTGTTCGAATTTCTGAATTCACATGACCCTCAGCATCACTATCATCGGGTACAATGAGGCAGATCATTTAAAAGAACTGCTTCCACAGCTCAAATGGTCTGACGAGGTAATTTACGTGGACTGTGAGAGTGGAGATGGTTCACTGGAAATTGCTCGTGAGCATGGATGCCTGACTTTTTCCCGACCGAATGACCGCAACCTCAACATCAATAAGAGTTTTGCGATGGATCAGGCCAGTGGGGACTGGATTTTTTATCTCGACCCCGACGAAAGAATCCCCTCCGAGCTTGCCCAAGAAATTCAGGACATCATCAATTCAGAATCAAAATTCTCTGCTTTTCGGTTGAGGAGGAAAAACCATTATTTTGGAAAGTGGTTGAAGTATGGAAGCCAGTATCCTGACATTCAGCTCAGGATGTTTCGTCGAGGAAAGGGTAAATTTGCCAACCAGCACGTCCATGAAAAACTGCAGATTGAGGGAAAAATCGGAATGCTCCGGCACGACATGCTGCATTACTCTTACCTCAACATCAGCCAGTTTCTCAGGAAATTTGATTTTTACAGCAGCTTCGAGGCAGGGTTTATGTTGGAGCAGAATGTTCAGGTAAATGCCTTGAATCACCTGCGATATTTTCTATTAAAACCGCTTGTACGCTTCCTCCGTCGCTATTTTCTCAAAGGCGGTTTTCGGGACGGCATTCCAGGATTCTTTTGTGCCTTTTTCGA
Source organism: Deltaproteobacteria bacterium (assembly GCA_002683785.1). Lineage (GTDB taxonomy): Bacteria > SAR324 > SAR324 > SAR324 > NAC60-12 > UBA1014. The sequence continues at coordinate 13,940 of NYUB01000075.1, read as the reverse complement.
TGCCGCCAACATCATCGTCCGCTATTTCAAACTCTGGGAACTGAAACGTCAGCAAAAGAATTAAGAAGATTAATTCTCTTGCATCGTTTCTTTACTTGAATCAGGGAATCAGGGGTTTGAAATAAACAACCACATGAAATTTTAACAAACATGAAAAAAGCCAAATGGTATTTTGATTTCATTTCGCCATATGCCTACCTGCAAAATGTCCAGCTCAAAGAATTTTCTCAAAATCTTGAAATTGAGAGAAAACCTCTGGTTTTTGCAGGTATTCTCAAACACTGGGGAAACAAAGGTCCTGTAGAAATCAGTTCCAAACGGGTGTTTACTTACCGTCAGATTCAATGGATCGCTGAACGCAGGAATATTCCATTCCGTTTTCCTGAACGTCATCCGTTCAATCCGGTTCCTTTGCTGCGTTTGTGTTTGGCTGCAGGAAGCACTAGAGAAGCGGTCGATGCGATTTTTAATTGTGTCTGGGCTCAAGGACTTGCTGGAGACCAACCTGAAAAGTGGAAAATCTTCTGTGAGGCCGTGAGTTTGACCGAAGAGGAAGCCAACTTGAAAATCTCAGACCCGGATATCAAAACAGAACTCCGAACCAACGGGGAAGAGGCGCTTGAGGCAGGAGTTTTTGGCGTTCCGACGATGCTGGTCGATGGCCAGCTTTTCTGGGGTAGTGATTCCTGTGAGATGCTTCAGGATTTCCTGGAAAATCCGGACCTGTTTGAAAATTCTGAAATGAAGCGCCTCGAAAATCTACCCGGAATGTAACACTCGAACCCTTCACCGTTCCTTAGCACGTGTTTCCTTCATCGGGGATGATGACCAATGGAATGGCTTCATCGAGCTACTTCTGACGTTTCACTCAATATCGATCCATGAGAAGCTCTACCCTCAAAAAGCTATTCGGGATCATTTCAGTAGACTCCAACAGGTTTTTGTCAGTAACTTTATAATCATGGAATCATGAAATTTAATTTAGAATTAAAACAGAAAATCCAGCAGGGTTTAGCAAAACTGGAATTGATTCAAATGAACCACCTTCCATTGAGGTCTGCAGCAGTAGCTTTGGTGGTCACCCGCATGCCAGACAGTGAAGAGCCGTGTCTGCTGTTGACGCGGAGGGCCGTTCATTTGAAGCGTCATGCAGGCCAGTATGCGTTTCCAGGAGGGAGACTCGATCCGGGAGAAACTTTTGAAGCTGCCGCAGCCAGGGAATGTGAAGAAGAAATTGGACTGTGTTTTCAAGAGGAACAGATCCTGGGTCGACTGGATGATTTTGCCACCCATTCTGGTTTCTGCATCACACCTATGGTGGTATGGGATTCAGGAGAGGATTCATTGAAGCCTGACCCACAGGAAGTAGAAAAAATATTTTATGTTCCTTTTGAAGAATTAAAAGACCCAGGGATCGATGAAAGAAACACCATTTTGGAGGATCAGCAAACGATTGGATTTTCCCTGCTGCTTCCGAGCATCGGTAACCAGGTCTTTGCCCCGACTGCGGCGATTCTCTTTCAGTTCCGGGAAGTGGTGCTTTTTGGGCGGATGACCCGGGTTAGTGATTTGGAACAGCCGCGTTTTACCTGGAAATGAGCTGGGAGCAGGATAGAAGAAAGATGAGGATGATGCTCTTCCTTTGATCAACAGAGTCAGAAATCATAATTTATTCAGTAATCAAGTTTGGCAACCCGAAAAAAAGCATAGATTTGTCTCAGTCATGCCAATTCAATAAGTTTTTGATTGTCATCTATTTTCCCTTGCGAGCCTAAAACCCCGATGACTGTCAGCATCTGAAGGACCATATCCTCCATAAATCACATTTCGGTTGCTTGCTCGAACTCCCCTTTGTTTGGAACCCCAGGATCCTCCTCGAACAGCATTATTTTTAAAAAAATCCAATGAACATTTTTCTTCATTTCCATTGTAATGAGGTGAATATTCAGAACACGTCCATTCCCAAACATTTCCACTCATGTCATAAAGTCCAAAGGAATTCGGGGCATAGCTTGCTACAGGAGCAGTCTGTTGTTTACCATAATGAATTTCTGAGTTCCTGGTGTTATTTTTCCCATTGCAGAAACGTACTTTCTTTCCACCTTCTGTGCAGGCAAACTCCCACTCTGCTTCTGTTGGAAGTCTAAACAGGAATTTTCCATGATAAAGTTCATTCATTTTTTTTGTGAACTCATTGACATCATAAATGCTAATTTTTTCTACAGGATATTTTCCTCCCTTGAATCTGGATGGATTTGATTCCATGAGTCGGGCCCACTCAGTTTGAGTCACTTCTGTTTGTCCAAGAAAAAATGGTTTGATGGTTATTTTCCTTTTATACTTTTCATCCTTGTCACCCTCTCCGAACGGATTTCCAATTTCAAAGGTTCCACCAGAAATTTGGATGAATTTAATACCTGTATAAGGTTCGGTCCAAACCTTATTGTTTTCGGGAGATATAGTTTTTTGGGGTAAAAGACGATTTGATGTGGGTTTTGAAAGGGTATTATTTTGATTCTTCATTTCTGTTGGGAATATTTTTTCGGTGTTAATGCTGGTGATGCATATCTCGGCAGCTATGAAAATCGAACAAAATTGAATTATTCTTGAACAAATAAAATCTTTATTAAGAATGTCCATGGTATTTTCCATCTGTGAAACATATTTCTAATAAACACTAAGAATGAGTTTGATACCCATTACCAGAAGACCTAAATGACTTATGTCATAGAATATCTGATCACTTAAATGATTATTGAGCCATTTTCCGAGAATAACCCCAATTGGAATGATAAGAATCAACCATAACGACACTTCGATGGTACTTTCTGAGAAAATACCTGCTTCAAAATAGAATGGTACTTTCGTAATGTTGATGATGAAGAAATAAACACTGAGTGTACCCACAAAAGCTTGCCGTAGAAGAGCATGAGGCAACAAAAATACTTGTGCAGGGATTCCTCCTGAAAGTGATACAAAGCTTGAGATACCAGACAGTCCACACCAAATTGCTCCACGTTGATAGATGCGCTGGTTAACTGATTTTACAATTTCCTCAGAGGTTTGATTCCCTAAACTCAAACGCCGCCAAACATAACTCAAAACAGTAATGATCGCGATAGATCCAATAAGCCCTGTCAATATCCTGTCATTTAAATAATCGAATAGAATCCATCCTACTATTTGGCCTACAAGACCAAACAGACACATGATGAGCAAAATACGTTGATCAAGCATGTGTCTCCAAATATAAACCACCCAAATATCAGTAACCAAGAATAAAGGTAGTAAAACTCCAAGTGCCATTTTTGCTGGAAGAACAAAAAGAAGGATTGGGACACTGAACGAACCCAAAGCTCCTCCAAACCCTGCTTTTGATATTGAAAAAGCAAGAACAGAAAGCACCGCAAGCAGCCAGAAAAATTCAGGCGAATTTTCCAGTACTTCGAATCCATTTATTGAAGACATTTGTATTTATTGCTCTTTAGGATGACTTGCGAAGTTGTTCAATGAAGGTTTTTCCTGCAGAAAAAGTCAGCGAATGGAAGAAACCCAAAGCTTCATCAGAGGGTAAATCCTTCACTGTTCTTTAGCGAGTGTCTATCAAGAGGACGAAAGACCGAATGGATATGAAGTTATTTCTGTTGCTGCTCTTCAAGGGAGAGAGTTGAGAAGATCTATTGTTGAATATAAAACCGAATTCTAAATACAATCCTATCCCACAAAATAACCAGATTATTCTTGGGTATGGAGTTAGACAACCCGACAATTCCAAATTAGCACTGTTTCTAGTTGTAAGAGTTATTCATTGCCCATCATTCTTTTCAACTCTTCAGCATTCGACTCGAGCAAACCGATGGTTTGATGCACATTGAGAACAGTACAGAATTCACCATGCAGGTTGGCAAGAGTCATAGAATGAACCATATCAGGATCTATATCGGTTCCATCTAGTCTGATGCGATTGGTGCATGCACAGGCATCATCAACAAGGTAAGTATCAAATCCCAGGTTCCCAGCCATCCTTACCGTGGTCTCAATACACATGTTGGTAAAAAAACCTGCAACCACGAGTCTTGAAATTCCTGAACGCCGTAATTGAATTTCAAGGTTGGTTCCGATAAATCCACTGTTGACATCCTTCCTAACAATCACTTCACCATCTATGGGAAGAAGTTCAGGAAAGATTTGGCCTGTCTCCAAATTCAGTTTGAGAGGAGATTTTGATTCACGTGAATCGTGAACCGTATAAAATACCGGCATCTGATGTTTTCGCCAGGCACTGAGTAACTCAGCAATTCGATCTTCCGCATGAGGGTTGTTCCGGTGTCCCTTGGCCCCTCCCCAATAGTTGAGCACGTTTATTCCAAGCTGAGCATCTACAATGAGCAAAGCTGTATCATTATCAAAACGAGAAATCATAGATGATAAGGCTTTTTATCGAAATTTGATCCCAGGGGATTCATAAAGAAGGAGTGGTATTCCTTTCAAAAACTCAACCTACCACTCTTGGAAAGATGTTATTGGATTTCAGGAAGGCCAAAGTTATTAATTGATCTCTCTTCGATGGAAAACTGGGTTCAATGGTAAGGAATCCTCCTTACAAAACTGATAGCCTTCAGCATTGAAATTTTCTAAATCCTTAGGATCATTCAATCGATTCTTAATGATAAAACGAGCCATCATACCCCGGGCTTTTTTTGCAAAAAAACTGATTACTTTGTATTTATCGTTTTTTTGATCCTTAAAAATAGGCCTGACAATGGTGGCATCAAGAGCATTCAAATCAATGGATTTAAAATATTCATCTGATGCAAGGTTAATCAAAATGTCATCCTTACTTTCTTTTAAAACCTCATTCAGTTTTTCAGAAATGAGACTTCCCCAATATTTGTAAAGGTTATCTCCTTTGGGAGTCTTTAATTTTGTTCCCATTTCTAAACGATAGGCCTGCATCAAATCCAATGGTCTGAGGATTCCATAAAGCCCCGAAAGAATTCGTAGGTGGTCTTGAGCAAACTTTAAATCACTCTCTGTGAAACTTGTGGCATTCAAGCCGGAATAGACATCACCATTGAAGGCCAGCAAGGCTTGTTTGGAATTCTCATCATTGAATGGAGGGCTCCATTCCTGGAATCTTTCTGCATTCAAAAATGCCAACTTATTACTGATCCCCATGAGATCTGTTAACTCAGGAGCTGAAAACTTTTTGCAAATATCTACTAAACTCTTCGCTTCCTTCAACATCGCAGGTTGACTAGTAATCTTCGTTTTTGCAGGACTTTCAAAGTCCAGGTTTTTTGCAGGAGAAATCACTATCAGCATCGTTATCAGGCCTTTTTGTTAGGATTTTTTAGGAATAGATTTTTTTATCCTTTAATAAAGATCTGTCAAAATCAAGTAATCACAATGATTCAGATTCAGGAATTTTCGGAGTTTCTTCTGCACAAAGCGAGTATGCTCCATTCAAACTCGATGTCTGAAACTCCTGATTTCATCTCACAATAATACCAGGATCAATCCTACATAGATCCGAATCATTCAGTTCCTGCAATTTAATCAACAGGTTACCTGGCCTACAGTCATGCTTATGCAATTGATTTTGGAATGGAAGCGGGACTCACTAATTTTATGTATTGATGCGAGGCCCCTTGGGTTGGCTCAGGTCTTTTCTCCAGTATAAAGACCATCAACCTAAGCATGGAATAATTTTAGGGGTGCAGATCACAGTTAAAGTATTAAAATTCATAAAAGAATACCCCTTAAGTTAGTTTCCTATAAACTTCCAATGTTTCTCGGGTCATTCTCATGGTGTTAAAACTTTCTGCATGTCGAGTTCCTTTTTCGACCAGTTTTTCCCGATAGGTTTCATCATTCAAAAGCTCACACAAGCCGGATCTGATTTCATCCAAACTTTCAGGGTTAACATAATGGGCAGCATTTCCGCCTGCCTCAGGCATGGAAGAGATATTTGAAGTGAGCACGGGTGTTCCCAAACGCATTGCCTCGAGTACGGGATAACCAAAACCCTCAAACATCGAAGGATATGCCATGACTTTGGCAAGTTGGTAAAACCCGGCAAGGTCCTCACCATAAACCGGGCCAACGAGCTTGATTTGTTCACGGCTGGGTAAGGCATCAATCCCATCTAAAATCTCCTTATAGTACCACCCTTTCTGTCCAACGATTAGAAGTTGCACATCTTGATCTATGGCAGAGCATTCCCAAAGTGAATTATANGCCTGGGCTAATTTNAGAATATTCTTTCGGGGCTCAATATTTCCTACATAAAGGAGATAGTCTTTTGGAATTTTGTATTTTTTTTTGATTTTATCTAATTTCTGTTTAGGAAGCATAGAGAATACACCATCAAAACCAGGATAAATCACACTGATTTTTTCCTCTTTGATTCCGAAAAGATTGATGAGATCTGCTTTTGTCGCTTCGGAAATACTGATGATATGATCAGCTAGTTGTGCCGATTTTTTGAAACTGGTTCGGTAATAGTTCCTGTCCCATGCTTTGAAATACTGAGGATAACGCATGAATATTAAGTCCAGCATTGTTACTACAGCTGGGCATTTTAATTTGCCTGGTAACACATGACTGGGGCCATGAAACAAATCATATCCACTATTATTGATCAAAGAAGGAAGTTTGGTGAAACGCCAGATTGCATTGCCTATATGGCCGGGAAAAAGATAGTCTGCTTTTACTTCAGTTAGGTGTGGTTGAGATTTTGGTTCGAATTTTACCTCTCCTTTGGGACGGTAAAGAATTAAATCAAGATCTTCCTCATCCCCAAGACTGATCAATTGGTCAATGAGGCTTCTGCTGTAGCGCCCAAGTCCTGAACTGTTCAGGTAATACCGTTTTCCGTCAATCGCAACCCGCATATTTTAATCAGCCATGAAGCTCTTTAACAGATCCTTGTTCTGTTTGACCCAGGAAACAATGGTCTGAATACCTTGAACTGGTGCTGTTTTGGGCTCCCAACCCAATTCCCTTATCACCTTGGTGTTATCGCTTACAAACACCTTTTGATCCCCTGGACGCCAATCTCCAAAGGTGTAAGAAATTTCAAGACCCTGATCTTTTAGAATGTCAATGAACTCAAGCAGTGAAAGAGAGAATTTTAAACCTCCTCCGACGTTGTACGCTTTTCCATTAAGGTTACTTCCCTGTTCAATTAACTTTTCATAGAGTTCCACCAGATCCTGTACATAAAGAACGTCCCTAACTTGTTTGCCGTCACCATATATAGAAATTTTTCTTCCAAGAACCGTTGCGATTATAAACCATGCTAACCACCCCTGATCCTCTACACCAAATTGGCGTTCACCATAAATACAGGATTGGCGGACAGATACTGTCTTAAGGTCGTAGATGCGTGCATAATCGATAACATATTGATCAGCACTTCCCTTGGAACAGCCATAGGGTGAATGAAAGTCCAACGGTTCGGATTCGTTGATCCCTCCCTTTTTTTCGATTTCGTAACGCTTCAAGCCCTCTAAAATTTTAACATTGTGAAGAAGGCCGTAGACCTTGTTGGTTGATGCATTGATGAATGGAGCCTGAGGACAAAAATGCCTTACGGCCTGGAGCATGTTTAAAGTGCCTAGGGCATTGATATCAAAATCATCACGCGGATTGGAGACAGAAGTCGTCACCGCAACTTGAGCAGCAAGATGAATGACAGCCCCGATAGTATTTTCCTTTCTGAAGACATCTTCGACGGCTTTCTCATCCTGAATATTGGTTTTGTAATGAGTTATTGGATGCTGCTTCTTCAACCAATTTAAATTATCAAGACTGCCTTTGCGTGAAAGATTGTCAATAATGACGATTTCATGACCTTTTTTTGCAAAATAACTGGCAGTGTGACATCCGATAAACCCAGCACCACCTGTAATCATCAACTTTTTAGGCAAAATTCCCCTCTTATTTAGAATTTGAAAATACTTAACAGCTCCATTGCAGAATTTTCTTTACAGAAGAATTGTGCCATGAACTCATATACAATAATGTAAAAAAATCATTAGATTATTGTATTTATAAATAAACCACAAAATCTAATGTTAAACTATAAAGTCTAAGTTGAGGAACTGGTTCGGCTACCGGAGATCCTAATCACGAATCCTCTAAAAATTGGTCGGCCCCTATAGTTTTCTTCATAAAGATTACAAACACCATGTTTCGACCATGAAAACCAGCATCACCAACATCNAATTTTTTGTTCTNAAGGGTCCTCAAGAAAAACGTCCGCACTGGGTGAGCAACTTCATTGTGCCCAATGCCAATGAGTTGNTGGTAAGACTGAAAACGAACGAAGGTGTGGAAGGGTTTGGCCTGGCAACCAGCTACACGGACATCAGTCCCATCGTCCATGTCATTCAGTCTGGAATTCCGGAACGGATCCTGGGCTCCAACCCCCTTGAACCGGAAAGNCTNTACCAGAGTCTATTCGATCTGACAGCATCCCGTTTGGCTCATGAAAAAGGCTGGAGCCGCGAAGCATTGATACGTATCTCAGCAGCCGTAGACATCGCGTGCTGGGACATCATCGGCAAGGTTTCAGGNTTGCCTCTCTACCAGCTTTTTGGAGGCTNCCGCAACAAAGTGCCCTGCTACGTCACCTGTGCCTATTACCGTGAAAGCAAGGATCTTGTTGAACTGAAAGACGAGATTCAGATGCTCGTCGAACAGGGTCACCAGGGATTCAAGGGCAAGGTTGGAGGCCTGAGCCTCGCTCAAGATCTGGAACGTATGGAACTGGTTCGTGAAATCATTGGGACGGAGAGGGATCTGATGATTGATGTCAACCGGGCCTGGGATCTAAAAACGGCNATCGAGGGGGCACGTCTNCTTGAGCCTTTGAAACCAGTCTGGCTTGAAGAACCTGTTCGCTGGATGGATGACCGTCGAGAATTGAAATTACTTGCTGAACGGACCTCCATTCCGTTGTCGGGAGGTGAAAGCGAATCNACCAGCTACGGGTGCCGTTCGATGCTGGAGGAAAAAGCGATTCAGATCCTTCAGTTTGACTGCACCATGTTCGGAGGCTTCACCGAGGGCAGGAAAATGGCAGCACTTTGTGAACTGAACCATGTGGATGTAGCACCTCACCATGACTGTTTCATCCATGCCCCACTGGTTGCATCCAGTCCGGCAGGTAGAATTGTGGAATCCTTCACCGACCCTGAGCGGGATCCTCTTCAGGCGGAACTCTTCGAAAACCCTCCTCATATCGAAAACGGCTGGCTGACGCTCAATGAAGCCCCAGGACTTGGCCTGACCCTCTCAGAATCTGCACTCTCCAAATTCGGTACCCAAATCTTGGGGTGATTCTCAAAAGATTTATTCTTCATTTTTCGAAGTGATGACTGGAACGCATATCGTTGGTTATCCAGGCAGCACTTGTACGGGAAACATCCAGCTCAGCACAGATAATTTCGCCACCTGTCTGCCTTGCCGAATACATGTTGTCCTTGGTGGAGAAACGATGATTTTCCGGAGAACTCAATTGAAAAAAATGTGAGCAATTGCGGTTGGATAGGGATTAAGTCCCGAAAGCGGAAGAATCACATCAAAGAAGGTACAAAAAAGTAAATGGTTTCAACTTTTTTTTTGACAAAACTTATCATATTCGTAAACTGAGCCTTAGTTAGGTCTTTCAACAAGGAATTGAAAGACTTTTTCTCAAACCTCTAAGGAGACTTAAATGAAAAATCTTGTAAAAAACTTTATCACAATCATCTCGGTATTTTTATTGGCAGTGCTTCATTTCGGCAGTACAGCATCTGCCAAGGATCTTCTGATCATGACATCCCTGCCGAGCATGGAATTTCCCTTTTTCGTGCACATGCAGAAGCAGCTTGATCAAGAGGCGAGAAGGATTGGTGGAATCAAGNTCATGGCTGCTGANGGGCAAAACCGCGTACCGAAACAAACAGCAGATGTNGAATCTGCCATCATCCAGGGTGTGGACGGTATTATCATCAGTCCGATAGATGTGAATGCAATGGCCCCCGCTCTCCAGCAGGCCATTGATGCAGGAATCCCAGTGGTCACCGTCGATCGTTATGTGGGAGGGGTCCCGGATATCTACGCCCATGTGGGGGCTGACAATGTGAAAGGCGGTGAGGCACAAGCCAGGCTGATTATGGAGAGGTTCCCGAACGGAGCAACCATCGTCAACCTTCAGGGGCAGCCCGGTGCTTCCCCGGCTATAGACCGCAATAAAGGACTTCACAACATCCTCGACGGAAACAGCAAATACAAAATCGTNGCAGAACAGACTGCAAACTGGTCCAGGGATCAGGGTATGTCGATTACTGAGAACATCCTCACCGGTCTGAGCAGCCCTCCTGACGTCATNAATGCAGCCAATGATGACATGGCCCTTGGTGCCATGGAAGCTGTCAAAGCCAGAGGTTTGAATGTCAAGATTCTTGGTTTTGATGCCCTTCCCGAAGCCATAGCCGCGGTCAGGGACGGTTCCCTGATGGCCACGGTTGAACAGTTTCCCGGTGGACAAAGCAAAACGGCCTTGAACCTGCTTGTCAATGACTTGCGAAGCAGCACCAAGCCTTATAACCGAGTGATCTTCCTCAATCCCATCACCATCACATCTGACAACTACAAGCAGAACGCCGAAAGAATTGGCGAAGTGAAGTAGTTTCAACAGATGCCTCAGGGGAGTTTTCCATGACTCCCCTTTTTTCATTTCAACGCTTAAAATGTTCCAAGACAAAAAAAATCTCCTTTACTATCTTGGGCTCTTTTCTCCATTGATTTTTCTGGTCCTTTTGATTCTTGTTTTTTCACTGCTTCATCCGAGGTTTCTTCATCCTCTGAACATTTTCAATGTCATGCGCCAAATTTCGATCACCGGACTGATCGCGNTGGGCATGACCTTTGTGATCATCGTCCGGGGGATTGATCTGTCTGTGGGATCTCTACTCGCCCTATGTGGGCTGGTGGGTGCAGTGATCGCTAAAGGGGGACTGGTTGAAAGGTTTTCTGTTGGTGTGAATACCGAACTGGCAAATCCATGGTATTGGGCGCTGGCGGGTTCAATCATGATCGGATTAGTTGCAGGTTCAGTCAACGGCTTGTGTATCACCAAGCTCAAGGTCCCGGCCTTTGTNGTAACCCTGGGAGGGCTCTCAGCTTACCGGGGCGCNGCACTGATTGTTTCAGACGGTGGCCCGATAAGCGGCTTTGATGAAGCCTANCGATGGATTGGGCAGGGAAAAATNGGAATGGTCCCGATTCCNGTGATNATTTTTCTTGTNTTCATCGTGCTNTGTCACATTATTCTGAATTACACGCTNTANGGTCGNTACATCTATTCGGTGGGAGGCAATCCGGAAGCAGCTAGATTATCTGGAATCAATATCGATTTAATCATCACCAGCACCTATATCATTACAGGTTTTTTTGTCGGACTTTCCTCCTTCATCCTCTCTGCCAGGCTCAATTCTTCTGAAGCAGTTGCAGGACTCGGTTATGAACTGAACGTCATTGCTGCAGTGGTGGTTGGAGGGACCAGTCTTTTTGGCGGAACGGGAAACATCCTTGGCACCATCATCGGCGCCATGCTCTTCGGGGTATTGCAGAATGGGCTGGTGTTGCTTAACGTCTCCTCCTATGTCCAACAGATCATCATCGGTTCCATCCTGATCCTCGCGGTCGCCTTCGACCGTTTCAGTAAATCCACCCGGAGTGTTTAAGGATGGAACAGTCGCATTACCTCGTTGAGATGAATCACATCTATAAAAGCTTTAGCGGGGTTGAAGCACTCAAGGATGTCAGCATCAATCTTAAGAAAAACGAGGTAGTAGGAATTGTCGGGCACAACGGGGCCGGGAAGTCGACTCTGATCAAGATCCTTTCCGGAGCCTTGCGTAAAGATTCCGGTGAAATCCTGATTGAAAACAAATCAGTTGATATTTCAGGTCCCAAGACTGCCAGGAATATGGGGATAGAAACCATTTATCAGGATCTGGCACTTTCAGGAAATCTTGATGTGGCGGCAAATTTTTTCCTGGGAAATGAAAAAAGCCGATTCTTCTTCCTGCAAAACCGTTTGATGAAAGAAGAGGCAAAGAAAGTCCTCGAGGAATTAAAAATCAAAATACCATCCTATTCATTGCCCGTTGATTTTCTTTCCGGAGGGCAAAGGCAGGCGGTTGCGATCGGACGTGCCATATATAACAAAGCCAAGGTTTTTATCATGGATGAACCCACCGCGGCGTTGGGGATTGAAGAAACCAAAAGGGTGGGGGATTTGATCAACCAGTTGAAAAAACAGGATGTTGGGATCTTTCTCATTAGCCACGATATTCACGATGTTTTCGATTTCTGTGATCGAATTGCGGTTCTAAAAAATGGAGAACTGGTGGATATCTGTATATCAAACGAAGTTACTAAAGACGATGTGGTGTCTCTGATCATCAAAGGAACCCGCTAATCCAATCACATCTGCAGAAGTCCTTTCTCAGAAAAGTATTAAATTAATCGGATGATTGGTTAACCAAAATCGTGGATTCAATTCCGATTATTTTTATTAAAACTTGAGCCAACAAGATGAAACTTGCTATAGCCGGTTGTGGAAGAATCGCTTCGGTTCACTATGAAGCAATTGAGCAACTGATTACGGATAAGAATTATGATATTTCAATCAGTGCGCTGATTGATATCAGTGAAATCAACGCAAAGCATTTTCAGAAAAAACATCAAATAGTATCAGGCATCTTCACAGGTTTGGAGGATGCCCTGAATCGGGTTGAATTTGATTCGATTCTGATTTGTGCTCCTCATGATTTTCATGAAACGCTCGCTATCAGGAGTTTTGAAAACGGGAAGCATGTGCTTTTGGAAAAACCGATGGCACACAACCTCAATTCAGCCTTCAAGATCCTCCAGAGTTCAAAGAGTTCCGGGAAGGTGTTCATGATTGCAGAAAACAGCCAGTACTGGCCGGAGGTCAATTGCATCCATGAGCATCTTCAGAAAAAAGCGATTGGTGAAATCATCACGGTCAGGGCTTCATTCCGCCAGAATACCAGTAGTGATATTTTTGACAGCTATAATCTGCTGCCGGGAGATGAACTTGAAAAAGCCTGGCGATTTGACAAAAAAAGCAGCGGAGGCGGAATCACCCTAGATGGCGGAGCTCACTGGATCAGGCCGATGAGGATTTGGTGCGGGGATGTGTCCAAAACCACGGCAAAGTTCGGCTATCCTCATCCGGCCATGGAGGGAGAAAGCCTTTCCCAGGCCATCCTGGAGTTTGACCATCAAGTCACTGGAATCTTTGAAGGAATCCTCACCGAAGTGACAAACTTTAGCCCTGAGACTCCTTTTCGGATCACCGGAACTTTGGGTGAACTGGTCATGGGAGAAGGGGGATTTGGAGTGACTCTTTTCAATCAGGATTTCCCGGAGGGTAAAAAAATCCTTGAAGACCAGGGCTATATCAGTTCCTTCCTGCATCAGTTTGATGATTTCTATCAGTGTGTAAAAACGCCGGGCAGACAACCGGCTGCAAGTGCTGAGTTTTCTCTGGGTGAAATGAAAACCGCATTCGCGATGGAACGATCCGACAGGGAAGGGAAATGGATTGATATTGACTGATATTTTGAGAAAAACACGACCAACTACTTTTATGTAAATTAGGGTGGAGGCCTGTATTCCTGCCTGAACCTACTTAGGAGCATCCAGCTCATGCATCTCGATCAGGTCAGGATTCCTATGTATCGAAGGTCGGCCCTTTCGGCTATCTAGGACATCCAGTCCCTCTATTCGGGGGAGAATTAGGTTGCAGTATCCAGATTACCTAAGGGCGGCTCCTTGGGTGGGCCTGGGGGGTCAGTGGCTGTATAACTATGCCTGGACAAATGTTTGGGAGAGATTAAATAAATCGCATAAAA
>NYUB01000074.1 GCA_002683785.1 Deltaproteobacteria bacterium | reverse complement strand
ATCAGTTGGAGGGCTACATACAAACGGAACCCACGCCAGTTGATGTCCTGCCTCTTCAGGAAGTCGTACAAAACATCCTTATCCCATCGATGAAGGCTGAAAGGCGCTTGCCGCAGAAAAAATGAAGCGAAGGAACCTCCAGCAGAGGCCAGTTCAACACAGAGAACAAAACCTGCCGGAATGGTTGTTTTTTCATTTTGGCCCGGTGATTGGTGTTGGAATCGTAGCATTGGATCACTACCGAACACAAAACCATCATCCTACATATATTCAAATTTTATCAGTATGTTATAGGGATTAATGGCTGAATCAATTAACCCCGAAATGTGTGTTATTTTAGTTCTTCCTTCCTTCTGAACCCTGGAGTCACAAAAAGAAAAATAAAAGATGCGTGTGAGGAAGTTTGAGAAAATCCAATCTGCTCTTCAAAGCGTACTTTTTTCCTCAGCTTCTGAGACTCAGTCTTGCGGCTTTGAGGAGAGACCTTAAGCTGGTGGCTTTATTCATTTTGATGGAGTTCAACCATGTCCCAGCCCAATTACATCACGGCCCTTAACCTCAGAGAATCTGACCGTGCAGATCTATCCCCAGAAATTCAAAAATATTTTGATGTCTGTGATGAGAAGATCGGTTTTGTTCCTAATGTCCTGCGGGCCTATTCCTTCAATGAAGAGAAGCTCAAGCCTTTCATGGCCATGTATGATGAGTTAATGCTCGGAGAATCTGAATTGAGCAAACTGGAGCGCGAGATGATCGCGGTCGCCGTATCCTCAGTCAATCATTGCTTCTACTGCCTGGCCGCTCATGGTTCTGCGGTTCGCAGGATATCCAAAGATCCGGCGCTGGGAGAATTGATGGTGATGAATTACCGGATTGCCGCTCTCGAACCTCGTCAGCGGGCGATGCTCGATTATGCGGTGAAATTGACGGAGAAGCCTCATGAAATCATGGAAGGCGACCGGGAAAAGCTACGGAACCAGGGTTTCAGCGATGAGGCGATCTGGGATATCAGTGCGGTGGCAGCTTTTTTCAACATGAGCAACCGCATGGCTTCTGGAGTAGACATGCAGCCCAATAAGGAATATCATCCTCTTTTTCGGGATCCTTCCTCTCCTGAAGCTTGAACCCCTTCACCCATCCAGGACAACCTATCCAAAGAACAACATGAGAATCGGAGTCATCGGCGGCAGTGGTCTTTATCATCTGGAAGAACTCGA
Source organism: Deltaproteobacteria bacterium (assembly GCA_002683785.1). GTDB lineage: Bacteria > SAR324 > SAR324 > SAR324 > NAC60-12 > UBA1014. The sequence continues at coordinate 16,489 of NYUB01000074.1, read as the reverse complement.
AGGCGCAGAGGAAACCCGCCTCGAAACACCCTTCGGCAGTCCATCTTCAGCCTATGTCACTGGAGAAGTCTGTGGGATTCCAGTGGCGTTTCTTCCTCGGCATGGTGTTGGTCATGTCCTGATGCCCACCGAAATTCCGTTCCGTGCCAACATCTGGGGCTTGAAAAAACTGGGAGTGACTCACTTGATTTCGGTTGGTGCAGTGGGAAGCCTGAAAGAGGAAATTGCACCAGGCCACATGGTCTTTCCTGACCAGTTCATCGATATGACCCGTCATCGCACATCCACATTTTTTGGCAATGGCATGGTGGGGCATGTGCAGTTTGGAGATCCCGTCTGCGAGAAGTTGAGTTCCAGATTGGTGGAAGCCGCAAAAAAGGTTGGCGCCACTGTTCATTCGGGAGGAACCTATATCTGTATGGAAGGTCCGGCGTTTTCCTCAAGAGCGGAATCAGAACTTTACCGTTCCTGGGGCGCATCGGTGATCGGCATGACCCATGCTCAGGAGGCAAAACTGGCAAGAGAGGCGGAAATGGCCTTTGCTTCGGTCGCCTTGGCTACGGATTACGACTGCTGGCATGATTCAGAAGACGAAGTCAGTGTGGAGGATGTGATCAAGGTCATGCATGAAAATGTCGAGACGGCTCGGAAGATCCTTGTGGAAACCCTGCGGAACCTTCCTTCTGACTTCCCAAATTCCCAGGAAAACGCGCTTCAATTTGCTTTGATTACCGACCGTTCCAAAATCACCGACGGTACAAAGAAAGATCTGGAACTATTGATTGGGCGTTATCTGGAACCAAACTGATTCGTCCAAACCTTCTGGGCCGAGATACAGGAAGATTGATCTGCTTTGCATTCCATCAATCCTGAAAAGCCCACTCCGGAACCTTCCGGTTGACCGTCCTGATCAGCGCTTCGACACGCTGGTTGGTATTGCGAACCCTCTGGATTCTTTGTTTCTGAAAAAGCCGGAACTGGGCCAGCTCATCCACACCTTTCTGAAAACTCTTTCTCCGGTGATCTTCCAGTTCCCCGAATTTTTCGCTCCAGTCGAACTTGGGAAGATAGGACACTGCCCATGGAAGACGGTCGTGATAACCCTTTTTACCTGTATCTCCAAAAGGTGTACTCAGGTGGGGAGCCAACGCCGGCTCTGCGTGAAGCAGTCCAGCACACGCCCAAATAACAATAAAACCAAGGACCATCTGTCGAATCAACATTCCGCTTCCTCTGCACATAAGCATTCGAATTACCAGGCATCGCCGAAATTAAAACCAATCTACCACAAGATTTATGTTAAGCAATTTGAAAACAACCCGGATGGGGAGTTAGGATTTCGTGGTATCTTTGAATTAGATTCGATTCCTTGTTGAGACTATAAAATTTTTCGCAAGAACAGGATTTAGCCCCTTGTATAAAAAATCGAACCGGATTGAATAGGTTTTTGTTCCGGCTTCCTAAGAGATTTGCATCAGACTGGCTGAGCAGTGTCTCCCTCATCAGGTTTTTTTACTAAGGCTTTACCTTTCCCACCTTTGTACAGATCGTGCATTGGCAAGATCACTACTACAAATAGTGTTTTTGTAGGACTCATCTCAAGAGACCTAGACCAGATCTATCTAATTGATTTAAAATGAAATCAGCATCCTTGATTAGAACCATTCCCCTCATTTTTTTCAGTCTGATCTTTTTTTCAGCGAGCATCCATGCGCAGAAAGCACCTCCACTGGAAATCATGGCGGTGGTTTTGTCCAAAACCTGTCCGCTTCCTGACAGTCCAGATCTTCAAATGAATTCTCCAGAATCGATCATGAAATCCGCCGAAGATCTCAGTTGTCCACGACAGGGGGATCTTCAACTCGTTCAGGCTGCGGTCACCAACCTTTCCAATAAACCACAGCAGGTTGGATTCGAGTTTGACATTAAAGTCAACAACAAGACATCCACCCGTAAAAATTTAAGGAAAGTGATTCAGATCAACGCACTCGATACCTTGCGTGTGATGCACCAAGTGATGCTCGATGAAACAGGACTCTACCGGATTACTGTCAAACTTTGGGATCCTCAGTTCAAAAGTCTTTACACCCAAACCCCGATTGGTGAAGAAAGACAGTTTCTCATTGCATCCCGATCTGAAATCGAGGAGGCACAGCTTCAGATGACCGGAGGCGGGGACAAGGGATCACGCAGGCCTGTGTCACTCCAATTTGATCCACCTGATTTACGTTGGGAATCGGCCCAGGTAATACCAAAACATGCACTTCGGGGTGAAAGACTGCGTATCCGGCTCAATCTGATGAATGTTGGAGGAGACATAGTTCAAGGCACCCGGGCGCGTATCGAGTATTTCAACACCCGGCAACCGCGAAGGAAAACAATCATTGGCACCCCGACGGCTTATGTGATGGCACCAGGGGAGGTGGTGACCTTCGATCTTGAATACATCCTGCCGGAAGACCAGTTGCTTGGAGAATACCAGGTTGTAGCAATGGTGGATCCAGAAGATGAAGTTGAAGAAAACAAAGAAGATAATAATGAGATCAAATCCAACATCATTCAGCTCAGCGACATCAAACTCCTTTTACCGACCGAGGGTTTCGTTTTTGAGGAAAACGGGCTTTTCCTGTTTCAATGGGACAGTCTGGTTTTTAGTGAATTTAAAATCCAGATTGGTGTGGATGACAAATTTGAGGATGCAGGGGCATTCTTTGATCTGCCTCAGGGAGACCGTTGGATTGCAGACAAGGAAATTGTGCCGCTCTCGGGAGAACTTCCGGGGATGGCGATGGGATTGATGAAATCTCTAGAAAAAAATAAACTTTATTGGCGGGTGATTGGCCGAAAAGCCAGTGGTCAGCAGACCATCTCGGAAATCCGCACCTTCAGCATTAATCCCGTGACAGGAGGAAAACAGAGTTAGAATCCGTTCTTTAGACTTTGAAAATTTACATCTTTATACAGACCGAAACTTCATTCTCTCAAATTTCTCCAGGTCGTAGCCTTTTTCTTTTAGGCGGGTGAAGATTTCTTTCAACAGGACTTCATCCATCTTCTTCTTCCTCGACATGATCCAGACAAAGCTCCTGCTTGGTACTCCTATGACTGTGTAGTGGTATTCAGGATCTAGTTCGACAATCAAATAATAATCAAAACTGAGCAGCCAGTTGTATTTCAACCTCCATTTGGCATTGCTCTGATCAGGTTGAACGATTCCTGTTTGTCGGTGACTTTCGAGCTCTTCGTTGATGCTGAAAGTGTAATCGATGTCAATGTTGCCATCCTCTCGTAAACGGTAGGTTTTTACGCCATCTTCAGCCCCTTCGTCCACAAATGTTGGAGTGAAAGCGATCAGGCCATTGTCCCATGAACTTTTTGAGATCAACAGATTTCACCGGATTTTCAGGTCCATCCATAGAAATTGTGCACCCACTCAATAGACTGAATACCATTAGAGGGAAAAAGCACCTTATTTTTCCATACATGAAATTTCATTTTAAAGGGATGATTTTACCCGAAAATAACGGACAAATATTTATACTGGTGGACTAAACACTCGGTTCAGTTTCGTGCTGATGTGAGAGAGAACAAATGTTCCCGATACTGATTTTCTCCTCCCTCTTCCCAGGATCGGAGCAAAGCGGAACCAACAATCGCTATATCAGCTTTGTCATGCAACATCTTGATATCTTCAGGACGAGAGATGCCGAATCCCAACGCTAGCGGTACGTCGGTCAGTTTCCTGCACTGTGCCAAAAAAGTGCTGGTTTCCTCAGTCAGTTCCGTACTTTTCCCGGTCACTCCTTTGCGGGCAACACAATAGGCAAAGCCGCTTGCTTTTGAGAGGATCTGCTTCAGTCTCGCAGGGGTATTGGTGGGAGTACAAAGCATCACGGGATCGATTCCATGTTCTGCACTTTTTTCATGTAGAATTCCGTATTCCTCCACCGGAAGGTCGGGAATGATGAATCCGGAAGCACCGTTCTCGTTCAGCAGACCAGGAAATTTCTCAAAACCGATTTTGAAAGCGGTGTTGCAGTACCCCATCATCAAAACCTGCATTGGGCACTCAGTACTGACCCGTTTCATCAAAGAAAAATAATCTTTGAGGTTTGTCCCCCGGCTCAGGGATTCCTGGTTGGCACGGACGAATAAAGGGCCATCTGCAGTCGGCTCACTGAAAGGCATTTGCAATTCAACTAGATCGACTTCAGCTTCGGACATCGCCTGAAGCATAGACCAGTTGGCTTCCAAGGATGGATAGCCTGCCACCACATGGGTCATCAGCAGGATTTTTCTTTTTCCCAGTCCCTCTCGAATGTGTTCGCTCAAACTCATGCTTTAAAATCTCAACTTTATAGGGTCAACGATGCCTTTTCACGGAGGAACTGTTGCCATTTTTCATCCTGCATGGCTTCTGCAATGTTGAAAATGTCTTTATCACCGCGGCCGGAAAGATTCACCAGTATGATTTCTCCCTCCTCAATTTGATCTGCCTCCCCGATCACTCCGGCAAATGCATGACTGCTTTCGAGTGCCGGGATGATCCCTTCTTTTCGGATGAGCAGCCTTGTCGCTTCAATCACAGAATCATCATCTGAGGCGCAAAAACGAACTCGTCCCTGATCATGGAGGTGACTCAAGATCGGACTGACCCCGATGTAATCCAGACCGGCTGCGATTGAATGAGTATGCTTCATCTGCCCTTCATCATTCTGGAAAAAATAGGTTTTGTAGCCTTGGGCGATACCGACTGAACCTCCTGCAAACCGGGCCGCATGTTCTCCTGACTCGATGCCGTGACCTCCTGCTTCAACTCCCACCAGCGAAACTCCCTGGTCTGAAAGAAAAGGAAGGAAAATTCCACTGGCGTTAGACCCTCCGCCGACGCAAGCATAAACCCTGTCTGGAAGCCTGCCGGTCATTTCCATCATCTGGCTTCGTGACTCCTCTCCAATCAAAGATTGAAAATAGGAAACCATTTCAGGAAAGGGGTGCGGCCCACAGGTTGTTCCAAGCACGTAGTGCGTATTCTCCATGCTTTCGGCCCAATCCCTCATCGCAGCATTGATCGCATCCTTTAAGGTGGCTGTACCATCGGTGACCGGAATAACTTCTGCACCTAGCTGTTCCATCCAAAACACATTCGGACGCTGTCTTTCGACATCAAGGGCCCCCATGTAAACCACACAATCCAACCCATATCTTGCAGCCATAGTTGCTGTTGCCACACCGTGCTGTCCTGCACCTGTTTCAGCGATGACCCTCCTTTTGCCCATTCTTTTGACGAGCAGTCCCTGTCCCATGACATTGTTGGCCTTATGAGCACCTGTGTGATTGAGGTCTTCACGTTTGCAATAGATCTGAAAACGGCCCCCCAGCATTTCAGAAAAATTATCAAGTTTGGTAACGGGTGTTGGTCGACAGGAGTAGGTTTGCATGACCCTCACATACTCCTTCCAAAATTCAGGATCCTGCTTCGCTTTTTGAAAGGATTCAATCAGTTCATCGAAGGTGGTTGTCAGGATTTCGGGTATGAATTTTCCGCCATAATCACCGTAGTAACCGGAGGAATCAGGATTTAAGAGCATGAATTATTGGGGATCAGAAGATTCATCGTGGAAGAAGGGTTGACAAATTTTTCATTGGTTTGATGCTTCAAGCAGTTGGACAATGTCCTGGTAGCCTTCTTGCCGTGCACCGAGCAAGGCTGTTCTTCCAAAGGTATCCGTCAGTTCTGGATCGGCCCCATTTTCTAGAAGGAGCCTGACTGTATCGGTGCGGCCTTCGATAGAGGCTTCCATCAGTGCACTACTGCCACTGTTGCTTTGTCGGTTTACGTCGGCCTTATTTTCAAGAAGAATTCGGGCGATTTCGGTTCGTCCTTCATCACCTGCAAGCATCAAAGCGGTTATTCCTTCACCGTCTTGAGCGTTGACATCAGTGTTTTTTTCAATCAGAAGTTTGACCACTCGTTCTCGACCTTCAAGTGTTGCCAGCATCAATGAAGTAATTCCTTGATTGTCACGCATGTTGATATCGGATCCAGCATTGATCAGTTGAACCACGACACCGAAACGTCCAAATGCACTGGCTTCCATCAAGGCAGTTCGGCCTGCCTCATCCCTTTGGTTCACATCTACGCCTTGATTCAACATTTGGCTCACTCGACTCAAGCGTCCCTCAATCGAGGCACTGATCAATTCATAAAGTTCCACTGATCCGGTTTCCAGCATTTCCGATTCCTGAATGCTGAGTTGCTGGTTATTTTCTCCAAAAACTTCCAGGCTCAGGGTTTCTCGACTGCTCATCGGAAGAGCTTCCGCTTTGGCACCTCGTCGGGTCAGCAGATTCACAACCTCGATGTAACCATTGCTGGCAGCGGCAATCACCGCAGTGAATCCCTCCTGGTTGACACTTTCGATATCTGCATCGGCATCCAGCAGGGTCCGGACAATACCCAGATGCCCTTCGAAGGATGCAGCGATCAATGCTGTTTCACCGTTTCCGGTTTGGGCTTCAATATCGGCTCCACGGTCCAGCATCATGCGAACCACAGCCAGTTCACCAAGCATGGAGGCAAAGATTAGAGGAGTGGAACCATCTTCAATTTTCGATTCGGGATCCGCTCCTTTCTGAAGTAATATTTGAACAAGTTCTGTGTCCCCGTTGCGTATGGACAAAAAAAGAGGATTCAGACCCAGTCCGTTTGCTAATTCCGGGTCGGCATTGGCATCCAGTAGGATGGCTGCATTTTTCAGGTTCCCGTACAGAACCGCATTCAGCAAAAGGGTCATTCCAGAAGAGTCGGCACGGTTGATGTCGGGGAAATCCTGAAGTGCTTCTAACAGTTCTTCACTGTTGCCTTCAGCGGCTAAACTGAAAACCAGATCTTCATCTGAAGCCATCACAACCGGGATAGCAAGAATCAGGATCAGAAAGAAGCAAAGGCTTCGTAGGGCTTTTAAGAGATGCACTGTGGGAAAGTTTGACTGGAATTATCAGCGTCCTTATCTTGTCCTGAAAATAAATGGATCAAACCGGAACGTCGCTTTACCCTGCGTTGGAGTGCTTTTTTCAATACTTGGCGTTGTCCAACAACGATTGCCGAACGACGGGCGCGAGTGATGGCCGTGTAAAGCATTTCAAGATTCTGAAGCTCCCTGAAACCTTTGTCTGATTCCCTTCCCTCCGTATTTGATTCTTCGGTGGGCAGAATCACCGCCACGTGCTCATACTCTGACCCCTGACTTTTATGAACGGTGATGGCGTAAGCAAGTTCCAAAGAGTTTAATTGTTGATCATAAAAGGTCTTGAATTGCCCTTCAACTTGAAAAAGTGCTTTAACTTCAATTTTGTTGGGGTTTTTCGAAGCAAATTTCAATCGGATGCCCTGATCTCCGTTCATCAGATTAAATTCATATTGATTTCGGGTGCAGATCACTGGAGAAGCTGGAATGGGCTGGTTGCTTCTTTCCTCCTCAATATGAAAAGGCGAATGCTGTTCTATTGAACGATTGATCCAATCCGTCCCGGTTGATGAAACCTTGGTGAGGCAGAGCACTCGAAAAGCATTCAGGTGTTCAATAATTTGTTTAAATTCTTCGTGATGACTTTCCAAGTTCTCCTGGAAATATGTTTTTTGCAACAGTTCACAAATTTGTGAATCTGAGAAATACCGATTTGCCCAGTAACGGCAGAAGCGGGACATTTCCTCAACGGAATTTTGCTGTTCCAGAAGAGTGACACGATCTTGCCGAAAATCTTGCGGATCTCTGATGCAGAAAAAACTTTCCTTCGATTGCTGGGAAGGATCAAAAAGTGATCCAAAGGTTTCATCTTTTTTAGGGTTTCTCAGAAAGTCAGCAACCGCCTGGATGCTTCGTCCTGAAGGGTCGGACAGGTTCTGGCGAAAACTAAGTCTGAGGTGGACTGAGGAAAATCCTGCTCTGGAGGAAGTACGATGAACAGGAAAGTTGCCTTGGGGCATCAATTCCTTTGGAAGCCGCAGAAGCCGGTCGGCAACCTCAGAGGGAATCTGGCTTTTCTCAAAGGCCATATCGTTGAAAGGTGACCCCGATTTTACTGGAGGAAGTTGGCGAGAGTCCCCAATCAAGATCATTTGCCGCACCGGTGGAAGATAAGGAAGCTTGGAATCCATTGCTCTTAACAAACGCTGCATCAGTGCAAGATCAATCATTGATGCTTCATCAACCAGAAGCAGGTCTCCCTCCAATGGGGCATATTCATGAGCCTGGAAGCGGCCCATGCCAGGATGAAATCCAAGAAGCCGATGCAGGGTCTGAGAGGCTTCGGTGCTTTCAAGCAGTTCCCTGTCGGAATCAAGGCTTTCAAGATCCTGGATCGAACGCAGGGATGCGGCAATGGATTCGGACATCCTTTTCGCTGCACGCCCGGTTGGAGCAGCCAGCATCGGATGGGTTGCCAGCCCAAGGCGTTTCAGCAGACGCAGTAGGCACACTGTGATCGATGTTTTTCCAGTACCGGGTCCACCAGAAAGGAACATGAGAGATGAATGGGTAGCCGAGAAGACGGCAAGGAACTGTTCTGAATTGAGTTTCAGCACGTCCTCCTTGTATCGTACCGGATGCCTGAGCAGGATATCTTCAAGAGCCTGGAAAAGAAGGTTCTCATCCGGAATTTGAAAAACCGAATCTGCTTTTTTCAGAAATAGGGACGCGCTGGAATTTTCCAATTTCCATGATTTTCGGAAATAGAACAGTCCTTTGTTCGCTTCCAGAATCAAAGGCAGTTCGGTTTCAGGTCCTCCAATCAGCCATCCTGATTTATCTGATGAAAGAAGACCTGTCAACGCTTCTCTGGAATATATTTCATGCTCCAGTTTGAGACCTTCCAAAGCTTCATTCAATGAATCCAGAATCTCACTTTGGGAAACACAAATCCTGCCATCCTGTTCCTCTTTTTCGAGCAAGAGAACCAGGACCAGCAATGTGTAAAGTTCCGGTGTATCATCGAATTCCAGTTCTTCTGGTTTCATCGTTTGGATCAATTCCACAGCACGGAAAAACAAACTGCTGCCTAATTCCTCCTCCAATGCCCATTGCTGAAGTTGGATCAGATTCTGATTCAAATTTTGTTGAAAAGGATTTTCCCACCGAGAATTAACAGCTTCCATCTCAGCATTAAAGGCAAGCCTCGCACTGCCTGAAGGATCCCATCGGAAAGTCATAAAAAATACTTTATTTCTGGGGATTTGATCGATTCATGAAACTGGACAAACTCACATGATTTCATTAATTTATGCAGTGTAAGTGGAGCCAGGCAGTAGAACATAATTCTTTAACCATTATTCATCCATGATGATCTCATGCGCTGGTCTGAAGTCAAGCGGCCGATAGTTTGCCTTGCCCCAATGGACGGGGTGACCAATACCGCCTACCGTCAGATTGTCCGGCGGTTGAATCCTGAAGTGATTCTCTTCAGTGAGTTCACCAGTGTCGACGGGCTCGTTCATAGTGAACGGGTGCGGATGCGTCTAGATTATCATCCTTCTGAACAACCCTTGTTCATGCAGCTTTTCGGCAACAATCCTGAGGTATTTGCCGAAGCNNCGAAGATGGTGGAGCAGCGCGGAATGATGGGGGTCGACATCAACATGGGCTGCCCTTCCAAAAAAATCGTCCATTCCCAGCACGGCAGTGCTCTGATGAAAGATCCGGATAATGCATGCCGGATCATCGAATCCATCCGCAATAGCTGTGGACTGCAGGTTTCAGTGAAAACGAGACTGGGCTGGAAAAACGCGGACGGGCTAATCTCCTTTTGCCAATCCCTCCAGTCTGCAGGAGCATCGTTGATCACCATCCATGGTAGAACCTACAGCCAAGCATTCAAAGGAGAAGCGGATTGGGAACCGATTTATGAACTTAAAAAACATCTTCAGATTCCTCTTCTTGGAAACGGTGATGTCCTGGATCATCAAGACGGCTTGAAACGTCTGCAAAACCTTGATGGCTTCATGATTGGCCGTCACGCGATCGGCAATCCCTGGTGTTTCCGTGATTCCAAAAAATCCCCCTCTCCTGTTTTAGGAGAGAGAATACAAGTCGCCCTGGATCATTATGGGTTGCTGTGTGAACTTCGTCCAGAGCGGGTAGCAGTTCGTGAGTTCCGCAAATACCTCGGGCATTATGTCAAAGGATTCCTGCATGCGAAGGCATGGAGGNCTCGTATGATGGAATGTGAGAGCAGTTCCGAATTCGTCGCCTGCATGAACCGTCTCCAACATGAAGAAGGTCTCATTAAACTCGCAGGCTGATTCAGTCTGAAAACCAGCAGGTTATGAATCAGGATCAGATGGGTAGGGTTTGATTTGAATCTTCATCACTTCCCATCTTAAAGGCTCCTCAACCAACTGCATTTCCACCCTGACTTTGTTTCGCTGTTCGCCTTTTCCTGCCGTCGTTTCCATCACGGACATGCCTGAAGGATTTCTTAAATCGAGACTCATTTCGGTTTCATCAAATTCTGGAAAACGGTTCAGCAACAGCGTCAACTCCGGATGACTGCGAATTTCTTGTTCTGCAGTTTTGAAGGCAGCTGTTTTTTCCAGTGCAGTTTTCTGTAATAAAATCGCGGCTCCGAAAAACGAAAAAAACAACAGATTCCCGAAAAGCAGNCTCAATGCTATCCGCATCGGTTTCGGATGTTCCAGCACTGCGGTCTTGAACCAACGGTCTGCCAGTCGGAAGGCAAAGGGATCCATCAGCAGAACGATTCCTTCCAGTGGCAAAAGCAACAGCAAAAGATTACGCAGCAACCTCGTCGAAATACCTGGAGCCGTGTTGAGATCATTGAAATTCCTGAGACTGATTCCCATCAGAATTCGACCCGGACTGCTTCCAAACAAATCGCGAATGAGCATCAAAAACATGATCCCTGCATAGAAAACAAAAACTTTTTCCCAACCTGGAGTCTGCATCGTCAGATCCCAGTCATCTGTTCTGAAAAACTGGTCCAGTGTGTTCATCAGCAACAGTGCCAAAATAAAATCCAGCAGAAGTGCCAGCAGACGTTTTCCTTTGGCTGCAGCTCTTGGCTTAGGAGGCTTCTGGGTTTCCGTTTTTGTAGAATCCGAAGTTGCTTTGGGAGGGACTTCGCTCATCCTTTCGGNTTCTTTTCGAGAAAAGTTTTGATCGCTTCTGCAACGGTTTCAGGTTCGTCCAGATGCAGGTGATGTCCTCCTGGAAGGATTTGATGATCCAGGNTCTTCACATANNCAAGTCTGGAACGGAGCAAATCAACCCATCTTCGGGTATCCGTATCCTTCGCTTCGATCACCAAGACTTCAGCACTGATGTCCTGAATCATCTGAAGTACCTGTGCTTCACTNAGATACANTCGTGATTTGATGCGAAGCCTTGGATCACTTCTCCAAACCAGGCCTTCNTGAATTTGCCCAAGACCCCGGGTGACCAGGGTTTCCACGGAAGATTTCTTCATCGATCCTGCAAATTCACGAGCCCGCACTGCTAGTTCCCTGGTTTGATAAACTGGAGGTTTTTTGGCAGGCAGGCTGTTCCATTGCTGAAGTGAATCAAGCATCAGTTCGGTTACTTTTTCTGCAGGCTGGCTCAACGGCCCCANTCCTTCGATGAGTATCAACTGGCGAACCCTGTTTCCAAGCATGCCAGCGACGCAGGTTGCTATCCCNGCACCCATGGAATGTCCAAGTAAGGCACATTCCTTCCAGCCCAGTTGATCTAAAACCTCCACCACCTCAAAAAGCATGTCNACAAAATGGTAGCTGGTTCCAGGAGGGCGATGGCAGGAAAGGCCGTGTCCGGGCATGTCCAGAGAAACCAACCTCCAATCCGGGAAAAACGGTGCCAGATGATCGAAACTTGCTGCGTTGTCGAGCCAACCATGAAAAGCCAGTACCGGCATTCCGTCTCTGGGTCCCCAGGCCTTTGCGGCAAGTGTGATTGAAGAAATTTCCAGACTGATTTCTTCAGGAAAATGATCGGTCAAGAGGGTTCCTCCTGTTTGCAAACGGCATTGAGAAAGCTTCTAACAGTTTTCCGGAATGCATCCGGTTGTTCCGCATGAAGCCAGTGACCGGCACGTTTGAGCATCACAATGCGGCTGTTTGGGAAAAAACGACGCACCTCAGGGTGATGACGAGGGTGAAGGTAGTTTGAATTTTCTCCACCAACAAAAAGTGCTGGTCCTTCGTAAATCTTTTCGGTTTCTCCGGGGGCTTGCAAAAGTCGATTAAGGGATGCATCGATTCCTTTGAGTCCAAGACGCCAGGTCATTCCATTTTGATCCGGTTTGAGGTTCAGCAAGAGAAATTTTCGCAACACAGGATCCGGTACTTTGATTTTCAAGGCAGCATCCGCGTCACTCATTTGCCTGATTCCATTGAGGTTCATTTGCTTCATGGTCGCAATCAATTCACCGTGCCGGTCCTGGTGGGTGTACCCGACCGGGGCAATGTCGGCGACCACCAGGAAACGTACCTGTTGAGGAGCATCAAGGGCCATCTGCATCGCAGTCTTTCCTCCCATGCTGTGTCCAAGAACACCGAATTTCCAAAGTTCACGCATCTTTGCAAATTCCAATACATCTTCGGACATCAGTTGGTAACTCATCTGGAAAGCATGAGGGGACTCTCCGTGGTTCCTAAGATCGATAGTCCAAATTCGGAATTCCTTTTCAAGCGCCTGGGCGAAACCTCGCCAGTTGCGGGAACTTCCGAACAATCCATGAAGGATCAGCAGATGAGGCTCCTGAATGCCAAAGGCATGAAAAGCCAAGGGCAGTTTTCTCTCAACATTTTCCTCCTGATTCATTCCCTTGTCCGCATTTTCGGGTCGAGAATGTCNCGCAGTCCATCTCCAAAAAGATTCAGCCCAAGCACTGAAATTACGATTGCGCAGCCAGGCAGTACAGCAAGGTTCGGGGCAAAGAACATCATTGTCTGTGCCTCACTGAGCATCTTGCCCCAACTTGGTTGGGGAGGCTGGGTTCCCAGTCCAAGATAGCTCAGCCCNGCCTCAGCCAGAATGCCCAAGGCAAACTGAATCGTGGCTTGTACGATCAGCACACTGGCGATGTTCGGCAGGATGTGTTCGATACAAATCCTTGTCGTTCCTTTGCCAGCGATTCTTGCGGCGAGGATGAAATCACGTTTAAAAAGACTGAGAGAACTACCACGGGTCAGTCGTGCAAAAACCGGGATGTTGAAAATCCCTATCGCAACGATGGAATTGAAAGAACCCGGACCGAGTGCTGCGCTTAGCATGACGGCCGTCAGTAGGGCGGGAAAGGCGAAGGCAAAATCATTGAATCGCATCACCGCTTCATCGATCCATCCCAGACGGGCGGAAGCCGTCAGGCCGAGAGGAATGCCTATCAAGGCACCAAGCCCGATTGCCGCCAGGGAAACGGCCATTGAATTCCAGGCTCCGACCATCAGAAGTGAAAGGACATCCCTGCCGAAATGGTCTGTTCCCAGCCAATGCATTCCGTTGGGAGGCTGAAGCTTTCCTGCAATGTTCATGGTGAAAACGGAATAGGGCGTCCAGATCAAAGAAAGCAATGCCAGACTAAGCATCAAAACCGTCAGAATCCCTCCTGTTATGAAACTGCGATGATGTAAACCATCTTCCCAGATTTCCTGAAGTCTTTTCTTATCCATAAGATCCTAATCTCAATCTTGGATCCAGAACTGCGTAGAGCAGATCGACCAGGAAATTGATCAANACCACGGTTGCCGCAAGAACAAGAACCAGATTTTTGACCACCATCAGATCCCGCTGGGCGATGGCCTGGAAGAGCAATCTGCCGACACCAGGAAGGTAGAAGACATTTTCGATGATGATTGTGCCTGCCAGCAGAAAAGAAAGCTGGAGCCCCAGGATGGTCACAACCGGAATCAATGCGTTGCGCACCGCGTGTCTCCAGAGAGCCTGGGTTTTGCTGAGNCCTTTGGCACGGGCGGTNCGGATGTAATCCTCCTGAACCGTCTCCAAAACCGAAGAACGNGTCACCCTTGCCAGGATCGCCGCCTGNGGNAGGGCCAGGGCGATCGCAGGGAGAACAAGTGACTTGAGGGCNGGAAGCCAACCTGCATCCCAGCCTGCAAAACCACCTGCACTGAACCAACCGAGTTTGACAGAGAACAACAAGATAAGGAGGATCGCGAACCAGAAATTTGGAATGGCGACCCCNAGCTGAGCAAAGCCCATGATGCTGGTGTCGCTCACTCTGCGATGCCTGGAGGCTGCCAGAACTCCTAAGGGAATTGCGATTCCTGTCGANAGCAGAATGGCCAGAAGAGCAAGCGGCAGGGAAAGTTCGACCCGGTTGAGCAATAACTCCTGAACCGGTGTGTCATAGGTGTAGCTGCGCCCCAGATTTCCCTGCAAAACCTCACTAAGCCAGTTCAGGTAACGCACCGGTGCAGGAAGGTTCAGTCCCAGCTCAGTTCGGAGGGCCTGCAGNGTNTCGTCTTGGGCTCCCACCCCTAGGATCACGGCAGCCGGGTCTCCNGGCAGAATTTCAAGCAGGAGGAAGATCAGCAGGGAGGCTACGAGCAGGGTGATTATCAATGCCGCCAGCCTGCGCAGCATAAAAAAAATCATCGGTCAATGGACCTCAAAAGCAGGAATCCTCGATCCGGATTTTGAGATCTCAGTTTCTGGGTGAAAGGAACTTATCANGGATGAATGGGGCAAGCCGTGATCCCTGTTAGCCAAAGCTTGCCCCGAATGTGATTGACTACCAGGAAACCCCGGTCAGGTCNTTAGCCTGGACAGGACTGTTTTCCCAGAGTCCGGAAAGACTGCTGTTCCAGATTCCGAGTTTTGCGAGTTGGAAAAGATAACCGTTGACAGCATCCTGTGCNATCACNGCCTGGGCAGCACCCATCAGGGCATAACGCTGCTTCGGTTCGGTTGTGACATTCAGCTGCTCGATGATTGAGTTGAATCCCGGATTTTGATAGAGGAAATAATAATCCGGGCGGGTGTAGATCCCAATGTCCATGGGTTCGGTATGGGAGACAATGGTCAGGTCGAAATCTTTGTTACGGAAGACCTGATCCAGCCACTGGGCCCATTCCACAGGAATCAGTTCCAGTTCGATGCCGGCCTTGGCCAGTTGTGCCTGGATCACCTCACCTCCNCGCCTCGCATACGTTGGCGGGGGAAGTTTTAGGNTCGCCTTGAAGCCATTTGGAAATCCTGCTTCGGCAAGCAGTTTTTTCGCTTTTTCGACATCATGAGGATAGAGTCCTTTCAGGTCGACATAGGCTGGATGATGCGGAGCGAAATGAGTGCCGATGGGAGTTCCATAACCAAACATCGCTCCATCGATGATCTCCTGGGCGTTCAATGCATGGGCTACTGCACGCCTGACCCGTAGGTCATTGAAAGGCGCTTTCTGGTTATTGGTGGAAAGGATGGTCTCGCCTTCAGTACTGCCTTCGACAACGCTGAAACGTGAGTCATTCTTGAATTGACCTGCCATTTCCGGTGCAGGAAAATTAGCAAAGGCGTCCACATCCCCTGCCATGATCGCTGCCACGGCGGCGGCGGCGTCCGGAATGAATTTAAAAGTCGCCGTTTTCAGTGCGGGTTTGCTTCCCCAGTAGTTCGGATTCGATCCCAACTCAACCCGGTCACCACTGACCCAGCGTTTGAAGACGAATGGCCCGGTGCCGACCGGCTTGCTCTTGTTTCCTGCTGAACTGGCCTGGTCCACCATGACGGCATCCCCCCAACCCAGATTGAAAAGAAAGTGTCCCGTCGGGTTCTTGAGAGTGATCACTACCTTGTGACTGCCATCGGCAATCACTGTGGCAATGGGTTTGAAGAGGGCTTTCTGGGCGTTGACACTCCCTTCCGCCATGGCCCGTTTCAGAGAAAAGACAGCATCAGAGGCATCAAAGGCCGAACCGTCATGAAATTTGACTCCGCGTTGAAGCTGGAAGGTGTACTTCAGGCCATCCTTCGAAATATCCCAGGACTTTGCCAAGGCGGGTAAGACTTCTCCATTGCGGTTGATTCGGGTTAACCCCTCGAAAACATTGGCATAAACGACCTCATCAATCGCTGCTGCCGCACCTGCAGTGGGATCGAGGTGCGGCGGTTCCAGCACCATCCCCATGTTGAGGTGTGTTTTCGCTGCCTGCGCCTGGAATGCTACGATCAAGAAAGCAGCCAGGATGAGACCGAATTTTGTAAAGAAGGATTTAAGATGAATCATGAACATTCTCCTTGAAAAGATGTTTTGTGCTCGCGGATCAAAATTAAATTATTAACATCGCAATCCTCACAGATTCGTTGCAAAACCTCAAATCTGATCCGAGTTTCAGATTTTGTTGAGCTTATGGAAATCCCGGTAGGAAGGCCATCTTCCCAGACTTTCTGCCTCATAAACACCTCGGGGAATGGAACGCGCCACGCAGTCGGCTGCCATCATTCCCAATTTCAAGAGCCCT
>NYUB01000073.1 GCA_002683785.1 Deltaproteobacteria bacterium | reverse complement strand
CTCAATTGATTGATGCCCAGGAGGATCACCACCTCTGGTCAGAAAAGTGGGATCGCACGCTGGAGGATATCTTCGATGTCCAGGATGAAGTTTCAGAAGCGATTGCAAGAAGGGTAACGCCCACGGTCACAGGCCATGAATTGAAAAGGCTGAGCCGTACTAGACCTCAAAACATGAATGCATGGGAAGAATACCTTCAGGGTTTGAAATTTTACAATGACCGAAATTATTCGGATCTTGACAATCAAGGGTTGACTGAAGCCCGTCTCCATTTTGAAAAGGCGATTGCTCTGGATGATACTCTTTATGATGCTTATGCCTATTTGGCACTTTGCGGATTTTGGGATTTGGTGCACTTCACCACAGAGGATTCCAAGGCAACCCTGGAGATGATGAAGGTTCATGGACGGCAAGCTGAAACATTGAATCCTGAAAATCCTGTGGCATTGATCGGACTCGGGGCTCATTTTTTTTTCAGTGGCGATTTCCCAAATGCGTTAAATTATGCTGAAAGAGCTGTCCAGTTTAATCCTAGTTTTGCATTGAGTAATTGGTGGTTGGGCTTGATTCAAGCACATGCTGGTAAATTTCAGGAATCAGAGGGTTTTATCATGAAAGCATTTGAATTAAGTCCGGTTGACCCTGAATTGGAACGAATCTATGGTGCCTTGTACTGTTCCTATCTCGGACAGAAGAAATACCAAGAGGCTCTAGATGCCAGTGATAAGGCTTTGCAATATCATCCTGATCAAGGGCACATGCTGGGATGGAGAGCAGCAGCACTGGGCCATCTTGGATTAGGAGAGGAAGCTAACTCTGCCTTGAATCGATACCTTGCCCTTCGGCCCAATCTGAAGACACGGGATGATTTTCGACGAATCTTTGTGCCGAATTCGATGCTGACCGATCCAATCATAGAAGGCCTGGTTAAAGCCGGATGGGAACCTGAGGATTAGCCAGGGTTCAAAATTTAATTCTGATTCCAATCAACCCATCTCAATCTCTCCTGAATCCTTCCTTTTGGGTTGTGAAGATCAGCTTGAGGCTTTCACAGAATCTCTTACAATTTTTATATTAAAAAGTTGGTTCTGTTGCCCCTCCGACTTTGTCTTTTCATTAACATTTTTAGTTTCCTATTTTCTCATGATCACGTCCCAAATCTTATTCATTGCCTTAAACGCCTACGTTGCCTACATGATCCTCAGCATTTAAGGATCAGAGATCCCTGCCTGTGACTTCGTCCAACTAAGTATTTTTTCGAAGTTGACACATCTCTGATACCCCCATAGGGTATAAATTCTGTTCAAAATTATTCTTTTTTTTCTTCGTACAGGATTTTATGGATTCAGTTTCTTTGCACAAAAACGGTCACGTTGAAGGGATCAGTGTAGGCGAGTTGAAACTTGAAATCGAAGGAATGCACTGTGCGGGCTGTGTGAGTTCGGTCGAAAAGGCGTTGAGGGGGCTGGAAGGGGTGGAAACGGCAGAGGTCAATCTTCCCCTGAAACGCGGAAAGGTTGAATATGATCCAGCCAAAATTGAACCCGGAGCGATCGAAAGTGCCGTCAAACAGGCTGGATTTTCTTCCCGGAGAATGCTCGAACAGACTTCGGTTGAAGAGTCGATAGAATCAGACCAAAAGGAATTTCTGGAGACTCAAAGCCTTTTCCGAATCGCCCTCTTTTTTTCAGTTCCTTTGCTTTTGTTTGCGATGGGACCGATGCTGGGAATGCCTCTCCCCGGCTGGCTGATTCCAGAAAGTGGATCCAGATTCGGAAGCTGGATTCAATTGTTGCTCACTCTGCCGGTTTTGTTTGCTGGAAGGGATTTTTACCTCCGTGGTTTGCCTGCTCTATGGAAGAGACATCCGGACATGGATTCATTGGTTGCTTTGGGAACCCTTGCGGCCTTTGGTTACAGCAGCTGGAATCTCTTGATCGACGGTGGAATTTCTGGGCTCTATTTTGAAACTGCGGCACTGATCATCACCCTGATTCTGCTCGGAAGGATGCTCGAGTCCCGTAGTCGGAGAAGGGCTGTGGAATCGGTCCGTGCGTTGCTGAGACTCCATCCCAAACAGGCGATGCTGCTGTCGGAAGAAGGGGAAACACCGATCGACATCGAATTGCTTCATCCTGGAGACCGGGTCCGGGTGCGCCCTGGCGAAACTCTGCCCGCCGATGGCTTGGTGGAAGAAGGTGCATCTGAAGTCGATGAATCGATGCTCACCGGTGAAAGTGTCCCCAGGTCCTGTTCGACAGGAGATGAAGTGACAGGCGGAACTCTTTGCGTCAATGGGATGCTCACCCTTCGTGTTCGGCGCATCGGGGAGGAATCTACCCTGGCACGAATCATCCGCATGGTCGAAGAGGCACAGTCGGGCAAGGCTCCTGTGGCAAGAATGGCCGACCGGGTGGCGGGAGTGTTCGTTCCTGTAGTACTGGTCCTGGCCTTGCTCACGGCATTAAGCTGGTGGCTGGCGGGTGCCGGAACGGAAATGGTTCTGACCCGGATGGTTGCCGTGCTGGTCATTGCCTGTCCTTGTGCTTTGGGACTGGCGACACCAATTGCGATCCTCGTCGGTACTGGCAGCGGAGCCCGTCACGGAATCCTTTTCCGCAATGCTGCCGCCTTGGAATCCCTTCAACGTCTCGACACGCTGATGTTTGATAAAACGGGAACCCTGACTTTGGGTAAACCCGTTCTCGAAGAAATCAATACTTGGAACGGTTGGACCGAATCCGAAGTCCTCCGCTTGGCAGCTGCAGCGGAAACCGGATCGGAGCATCCTTTCGGGAAGGCCATTGTGGAAGCGGCAAACTCCCGAAATATCACCTTCCCGAAACCCGAGTCCTTTGAGGCCTTGACCGGATCAGGTGTCAATGCAACCGTGGAAAACCAAAACCTCATCGTTGGTCGTCAGAACTACATTCTGGCAAAGGCTGAAAACAAACAACTTCCTGAAGGATGGGACGAAGGTGCTGAGGCCCAAACATCCGTTTGGATGCTCGTTGATGGAACCCTGGCTGCATGCATGAGTTTCCAGGACCTGCCACGCCCCGAAAGCAAGGAGGCCGTAGCAAAATTGCGTTCAATGGGGCTGAATCCTGTGATGCTGACCGGAGACCGTTTGGAGGTGGCGGAATATCTGGCCCACGAAGCAGGCTTGGATGAAATCAGAGCGGGTCTGCTTCCCCAGGACAAAGTCAATGTCCTCAAAGAATATCAGGCATTAGGACACCGAGTGGGGATGGTGGGGGATGGAATCAACGATGCTCCTGCACTGGCCACGGCAGACGTTGGTATTGGAATGGGATCAGGAACGGATGTGGCACTGGAAACCGCAGACGTGGTATTGATGAAAAACAATCTTAGTCATCTCGCAGATGCTTTCCGCCTCAGTCGTGCCACATTGCTCAACATCCGCCAGAACCTTTTCTGGGCATTTGCCTACAACGTGCTTGGCATCCCAGTAGCAGCCGGGGTGCTTATTCCCTTTGGAGGCCCTGCTCTGCATCCGGTGCTTGCTGCGGCAGCAATGGCACTCAGTTCGGTCTCAGTTGTTAGCAATGCCCTGCGTCTAAAAAATTTTCGTTTTGCTCAAGCTTCCTGAAATAAAATATTCTTATCATTCTTTATTTTGATCAAACCATTTCAACTGTGGATTTTTGTGACATCCATCCAGTTTGAGCAACAATAAAGAACCTGCTTGTCCCCTCCTTACTCCTCCAAAAAAATTCTGGTCGCCGATCCGTTGATGATCCAGCGAAAACCACTGGTCCATCTGCTTGCAAAACTCGGATTTCCTCTTGCAAGTGAAGCGGAAAATGGTTCACAAGCACTGATCCTGCTCAAAAGTGAACCCCACGAAGGTCTGATCTGTTCTCCTCATCTGGAAAATCCAGATGGTCTTTCTCTGTTGAAAAGGATCCGTGAAAGTCCCGAATTGGGAAAACTGAAAGTGATGATGTATTTCGAAGATGAAGACGACGACAAAATCGTCTCTGCCACCCGGGCCGGACTGGATGGTTACTTGGTCTTTCCATTTCAGGAAAACAATTTGGAGACGATGTTAACAAATATCTGGTGATCAACGCTGTAATCATTCAATTCATCCCCATATAAGCCGCAATAATTTTTGGATTTTTTTTCGCTTCCTCTGCTTTGCCATCCCAGACACTTCTTCCCGATTCCAGAATGCATACTCTGTCTGAGACTTCCAGTGCCTTGTGCGTGTTCTGTTCAACAATCAACAAGGTCATTCCCTGATTCTTCAATTGTTGAATCACTCGGTAACATTGATCGACCATTTTTGGCATTAAGCCTAAAGAGAGTTCATCAATGAGTAACAAACGTGGTTCAGCCATCAACGCCCTACCGATTGCCAACATCTGCTGTTCTCCTCCTGAAAGCGAACCAGCCAACTGTTCGAGACGTTCATAAAGTCTTGGGAATAGTTCCATTACCTTTTCACGGTTTTTTCGATAGCTTTGATCTGATTTGTGATACCCTCCAATTTTCAAATTTTCTTCCGTGCTCAAATCCGGGAACAGACGTCTTCCTTCAGGAACCAAAGCAATACCCAACCTTACTCGTTTTTTCAAAGCAACGGGGTTCAGTTCATTTCCTTCAAACAGTATTCTGCCTTCCTGAACGTTGACATGTCCTGCGATGCTCATCATGGTTGATGATTTACCTGCGCCATTCGGCCCGATCAGGGCGTTTACCGATCCTTCTTCTATTTTGAGATTCAGTGAATGGACGGCCCTGAAAGGTCCGTATCCGCAAGAAAGATTTTCAAGGATTAACATGGAGTTCCTTGCCTAAATAAGCTTCTTGAACGTGGGATTGACTTAAAACAGACTTTGGGCTTCCTTCTGCCAGTAACCTCCCGTTGTCGAGAACAACCAATCTGGAACAAATGCGCATCACCTCTCGGAGATTATGTTCAATGAGAATCATGCTTTGTCCCTGTTGGTTCAATTGACTCAAAGTATCAGCCAATTTTTCGGCCTCACGTTGATTCAAACCCGCCAAAGGTTCATCAAGGATCAATATCTTAGGGTCGATCGCCATAGCACGTGCTACTTCCAGTCTTTTCAAATACCCCAATGGAGCTTTTTCGGGCATCTCCATTGCCATATCAGCAATTCCTAATCGCTCGAGTAAAGTCAATGCCCGTTGCTTTTCCTGAATGCGGGACTTGATGAAAAGTGTTTTCCATGGTTTTTCCGTTTTATGGTAACCAGCAGCAAAGACGACATTGTCCAGAAAACTCATGGATTTGAATGGACGAACCAATTGTTGAGACATGCTGATTCCCAGTTTAACCCTCTGGTAGACGGGCAAGCCTGAAATTTTTAATCCTGACAGTTCGACATGACCTGTTTTTGAATCATTGATTCCAGTGACATACCTCATCAATGTTGTTTTTCCTGCTCCATTGGGGCCAATCAATCCAAGAAGATCCTCCTGGTCCAGATGAAATGATACGTCTTGGAGGGCTTTTACTCCTCCAAATTGGATCGTTGCCGAATGGACCTGCAATAGGTGGTTCATAGAAAAAGTATGAGGATGGTCTTACGTGAGTTTCTTTCTGAAAAAGCTAAAGATATTGAAGCATAGTGCAGACAATCCACCCGGACTAAAACGCATCACTGAAAAAAGCAGAAGTCCATAAACCAGGAGTTTGTAATCCTCAATGAACTGGAACCAGAGAGGCAGGACACTGAGAACGGCCGAAGCAATTACGACCCCCCAAACTGAACCGATTCCACCAATGACTACCATGGAAAGCACGGTGATGGATTCAACAAATCCAAAACTATCCGGGTCGATGAAGCGAATATTGTGGGCATAAAGCCCACCCGCTAAGCCTGCCAGGGAAGTGCCTATTGCAAATGCGATCAGTTTGAATTGGGTCACATCGAGTCCCAGCATCCCAGCTGTGTCTTCATCATCTGCAACGGCATCAAATGCGAAACCAAGCCAACTCCGTTTCATGTAAAGACTCAAATACACCACCAGTGCGGCACATCCCATCACAAAAAGCAGGAATCCGATCCGTCCTAGACCTGGATCTGGAATTCCAGAAATCCCCATTTCGCCTCCAAGTGCATCCTGTTGTCGAACAATTCCAAGAAAGAGGAATCCAACCCCCATGGTGGTGATGGCAAGGAAATCGTGCCGCACCCGAAGACTGCACAAGCCAACAAAAATACCTGCAATGCCTGCAGTCAACATTCCCGCTGCCAATGAGGGAAAGAAAGGGAGTCCATTCTTGGTCATCAGTGCGGATGTGTATGCGCCGATGCCCATGAATGCAGCATGTCCAAGACTGATCTGTCCACAGAAGCCCGTGATCAGGTTCAGACTCAATCCTGCCGTGATACTGATCCCCATTACGATTAACAGGCTTATTTCGTATGCCATCATGTTCTCTGAAAGAGGCCTTGTGGGCGGATCATCAAAGCAATGATCAAAAAAACAAATGCAATGGAATCTCGGTCCAGCAAATCATCCAGATAGATGGTTCCATAGCTTTCGATGATTCCCAGGAGAATTGCTGCAATTAAAGTCCCGCGTACATTTCCTAAACCTCCGAGCACAATGATCGCCAACATCTTGTAGCTTGGAACACTCCCCATGGTAGGTTCGACGAGGTTGTTCAATACGGCCATCATGCAGCCTGAAGCCGCTGCTAAAGAAGATCCGATGAAAAAATTGAGGTAACGTACCTGGATGATGTCGACTCCAAAAGAAGAAGCAATTTCCGGATCAGTCACGGTTGCTTTCCATGCGAGTCCAAGTTTTGTCCTGTTGGCCAAAAAAGCAAGAATTGCAACAAAACCCACACTCATGAGCATGGTTAGCCACTCTGCCTGTTTGAGGCTGACCTGCAAAAAAGGCAGGGGTTCTTGGAGAGGAAGTTCCGTAAATGAAAGTCCGTAGGCTCCAAAAAAAATGCGGAACAGTTCCTCCATCGCGATGAAAAGACCAATAGAGGCAATGAGAGGAACAAAAGGAGGTTGATCCAGAATCGGTTGGTAACAGATTCGGTAGATGAGCATCCCTGTAATCCCAACGAGGAGCATCGATGCCAATACTGCTAAGAGGAAACTGCCGGTTTGATTTGTGAGGATGACGCAAATGTATCCGCCCAGGGTGAACAATCCTGCGTGGGCAACATGAAGGATACGAAGCAGGCCGTATACCAGAGTCAGTCCGACTGCGATTAATCCGTAGATGCTGCCTTGAAGCAGGCCTTGGACGAGTAGTTCAACAAAAAGCATGTCCCGCAGAAACGCAGGGGAAAAAGAAGTGCAGGCGGGTATTCATGAGAGAAAACTGTTTCCCGCCTGCATGGAAGATGGATCTAAATCAACGGGTAGGTGGTGCCAATAGAGTTTGATCTCTGATTTCGGAATGATAATGGAAATTCCCGCCCCGAACTACCTGTACCTGCACATTTTTCTGAACTTCTCCCAAACTGTTAAAAGAAATGGTTCCGGTTGATGCTACCAGACTGGTTTCTGCAATGGCATCCCGTATGGCTGCAGGGTTTGTTGTACCTGCCTTTTTCATTGCAGCAACAAGCACTTTCATTGCTGTGTGTCCTGATGCTGCAACCATGTCAACTTTGTGACCTGCCATGGCCTCGAATTCTTTGATGAAAGAACGTGTTTCTGAGGAAGTTGAATCACGGTCGAGGGAAGTGGTGATGATGGTACCTTCGGATGCTTTTCCAGCAATTTTAATGAACTGTGCTGAATCGTAGCCTTCCTGTCCGATCACTGGTGCCGTGATGCCTGCTGCCCGAAGTTGGCTTACTAAGGGACCGGCTGTAAAGAAATAACCTGTGGCATAGATCGCTTCCGGGTTGTCTGCTTTGACTTTTGCGACAATTGGTCCGAATTGTCGGTCTTTGATGGAATATTCATATTCATTGACAACCTGAACATTGAACTGACCTGCGGCTTCTTTGAACCCTGCAGCAAGAGATTTCCCAAAATCATTTTTAAGAGTTATGAGAACAACCCGCTTTCGTTGAAGGGTGGCTCCGACCAACTTTGCTCCTGCCCTTCCCTGAACTTCTCCCATGAATGAAGTTCTGAAAACATAATTTCCTGCACGAGTGATGTCAGGGTGAACGGCATAAGCAGAAATATAGGGTATGCCAGCAGCTTGAAACACACCTGCAGCAGCTCGTGTGGAGCCTGAATAACTTCCTGATATCGCTGCTTTGACGTTATCTTTCTCAATCAGTTTGTTGGCAATTGGAACAGCTTGTTTGGGAGATGCCTGATCGTCATAGACCACGAGCTCAATCATTTTTCCATTGATTCCACCAGCTTGATTGGCTTGCTCTACCGCAAGTTTTGCCCCATTCAAAGCAGATTTCCCATCTGCTGCGGCAAAACCTGTCAAAGGAACATTGAATCCAATTTTTACAGAATCTGCGTTTACGACACCCAGAGAAATGAATGAGAACAAAGCACAGGTCAAGAAAACAGTTAGGTTTTTTTTATTCATAGATTTCCTTAATTTTTAGGGGTTTTAGTGCTGATATTGATAGGATTGTCACAAAATATTTCTAATTCCGCTCAGGGGCGTTAGTCAAGTTAAGCTTTAAGATGAATCCGCCACCGTTTTCTGGGTTTGGATTCCAAGACCCTCGACACCAAGGCGGATAATTTGCCCAGGGCGCAGGTAGACTGGTTCTGGTTTTTGCCCCATACCCACACCAGGAGGAGTCCCGGTGGAGATGACATCTCCGGTTTGTAGGGTGAAGAATTGACTGAGATAATGAATCAGGAAAGCCACTCCATAAACCATCGTTTTAGTGGTTCCGTTCTGATAGCGTTTGCCGTCAACCTCCAGCCACATATCCAAATTTTGAGGATCTCCAGCTTCATCAGGGGTCACAAGCCAGGGGCCGATTGGACCAAAGGTATCGCAGCTTTTTCCTTTGACCCATTGACCATGTCGTTCGATCTGGAATTCTCGTTCGGACACGTCATTGATCACACAGTAACCCGCGACATGATCCAGAGCTGAGGCTTCTTCGACATACTTGGCGGGTTTACCGATCACCACCCCGAGTTCAACTTCCCAATCGGTTTTGACTGAGTTTCTGGGAATGACGATGTCGTCATCCGGCCCGCAGACGGCACTGGTGGCTTTGGAAAAGATGATCGGTTCCGGAGGAACCTTGGCACCAGTTTCTTCAGCATGATCAGAATAATTGAGACCAATGCAAATGAATTTACCAATTCCAGTGACACAGGAACCCATACGCGGTGAACCTTCGACAGCAGGCAATGAATTGCTGTCAAGTTTTTTCAGTTTTTCCAGGCCTTCTGGAAGGAGGGAGGCACCACCAATATCGTCGACCACTCCAGCGAGGTCCCGGATGGTTCCATTGTCATCGAGCATCCCGGGTTTTTCCTGTCCAGGGTTTCCATATCTGAGTAATTTCATAATTGGTTTTTTTGTTAAATTAAATGGTCATTCCGCCGTCAATGCTCCAGGCCACACCAGTGGTGTAGGCAGATTCTTCGGAAGCAAGGTAAACGGCCAGGGCCGCGATTTCTTCAGGTTTACCGATCCGCCCCATCGGTTGTCGGGCGATGAAAGCAGCTCGGACTTCTTCCAGAGTCCCGTCCTGGGCTTCCATCCGTTCCTGAAGGGAAGGAGATTCCACCGTGGCGGGACAAATCGCATTACAGCGGATGCCCTGCCGGACAAAATCTGCAGCCACCGATTTGGTCAATCCGATCACTGCCGCCTTACTGGTTCCGTAGGCAAAACGGTTTGGGACGCCTTTGACGTTGGAAGCCACCGAAGCCATATTCACGATGCTCCCTCCTCCTGCAGCGAGCATCGCCGGCAGGAAGGCCTGGATCATGCGGTACATGGAACGGACATTAAGGTCCATCGAAATGTCCCAGTCTGCCTCACCGCATTCCAGCAGGGTCCCATGGTGAACGAATCCGGCGCAGTTGAAGAGAATATCCAGCGCGCCTCTTTCCCCAGCCAGTGATTCGATTGCATTACGGTCCGTTACATCCAGCAGTTGCGTTTCAATTCCTGGAGATTCTGCAGCCAGGGTCTTGAGGCTTTCGGAGTTGATGTCAGTGGCCAATACCTTTGCCCCTTCACGGGCATATGCGAGGGCGCTCGCCCGCCCGATCCCCTGCCCTGCGGCAGTGATGAGGGCATTTTTACCTTCCAGTCTTCCTGGCATAGTTCCTTTCAATTTAAACGGTAGATGCGTTCTGCGTTGTCATGAAGCAGTTTGCGCTGAAGATTTTCCGGTCTGGACGCGATGATCCTTCTCAAGGAAGTGATCCATTCTCCAAGGGGTGCTCCCAGGGTGCAAACCGGCCAGTCACCACCCCAAAAAACACGATCCTCACCGAATTGGTCGAGGCAATGATCGATTGTCGGCGCAAGGGTTTCATCACCCCATCCTGGTTTGGCCCTGGCGATGATTCCTGAAATCTTGCAAAAAGTATTGGGTAGATCCGCCATCCGGCTGATGGAATCCTTCCACTGTCCTGCAGTGTGAGCGAAAAGGTTGTCTTTATCAGGCGCGGAAATATCAACTCCCTGGACAATTTGAGGGTCGGCATTTCCACAATGGTCAAGGATCATTATGGTTTCGGGACAGGCTTTTGCCAGTTCGATCCCATCTTCCAATTCAGCAGGTCGAAGACAGATATCAAAGCTCCACCCCAATTCTCCAAGTTTTCTGACTCCCTGGATGAATTCCTGCTTGAGACAGGTTCCTCGTGGAATATCAGGATTATGAAGGACCCTGCGTAGTCCACGGATCCAAGGGTTGTTCCGGTTGTTGCTGATGAAAGCTTCCAGGTCTGGCCCCCCCGGGTCGGCACAAAATACGGCGGCTTGCATCGGATTCGAATCATCACTGCAGATTTCATTGATAAATTCCACTTCACGCTGGCGGTGATGTTGATGGGCATCCACTTCCATGTAAACTGTTTTGCTCACGTTTTGTCCCTCTGATGCTTCGAGGTAGTCGGACATCAGAAAGTTTTTGTTGAGTTGAGGAATCCCTCCAGTCCAGGGAAGTTCAAGGTGTGACAGGTCCCATAGGTGCTGGTGTGTGTCAATCAGTGGTAGCATCGGTTATCATCAATAATTCTAGAGATCATCAAAGAAGGTTGCTCATTATGTTAAGATATCAGATGTTCCGTCAAGCCATTTGGACTGCAATCCGGTTTGTCTGCGAATCATCGTTTTGAACTACAGAAGGAACGGATCGAATGCAACAAAACGGGTGTAATGAATCCGGAGAAAGGCATTTGAAATTAAAGAATAATTCACTCAGGGAAGGAAACAAAAAATGACGATCAGCAACCGAATGGGAGGAAAAATTCTTGCCGACGGACTGAAAGCACAGGGAGTAGAACTGATTTTTGGTGTTCCAGGGGAAAGCTACCTCGCTTTGCTGGATGGACTCTATGATCAGCGGGAGACGATCCGTTTCATCACCTGTCGCCAGGAAGGTGGAGCGGCAAACATGGCGGAGGCCTATGGAAAACTTACCGGCCAACCAGGAATCTGTGTTGTGACTCGTGGGCCAGGAGCAGCAAATGCCAGCATCGGACTCCATACTGCTTTTCAAGATTCAACACCGATGCTATTGCTGGTGGGACAGGTGGGCCGGCAGATGCAAGACCGTGAAGCATTTCAGGAAGTGAATCATGGTATTTTTTTCAGTGAGATGAGCAAATGGTCTGCAGAAATACGTGATCCGTCCCGGATTCCGGAATACCTCAACCATGCGTTTCATTCGGCTTTATCAGGTCGTCCTGGGCCAGTGGTGCTTTCACTGCCGGAAGACATGCTGAGGGAGGAAGCGGAGGTGGAGGATGCTCCTCCTGCGATTCCTGTTCAACCAGCACCGGCGCCTGAGCAAATAAAACAGATCAGGGAAATGCTGCTCGAAGCCGAGAGTCCGCTGATGGTGCTCGGGGGAGGTGGATGGAACCATGAGGCCTGCCGAATTCACACATTGTTTGCGGATCAACAGGATCTGCCGGTGGCTGTTTCCTTCCGTTGCCAGGACCGGATGGACAATGACCACCGCTGTTACGTTGGNGATCTGGGCATCGGGCCGAATCCNAAACTACATCAGTTGGTCNAGGATTCTGATCTTTTGATCGTNGTNGGAGCAAGGATGGGAGAGATGACCACAGGAGGCTATCGTCTGATGGGAATTCCTGTTCCCAACCAGAAACTGGTCCACATCCATCCCGGAGCAGATGAACTGGGCCGGGTCTATCGTGCTGATCTGCCGATCAATGCTTCTGTTCAGCAATTTGCCCAGGCCTTGAGTCAACTCGAAACGGTTCCTTCAGANCGTTGGAGGGAGAGGACAGCAAAAGCCAGGCAATCTTATGAAGCTTTTCAGCAACCCCCAGAGGCCCCAGGGAACGTNAATTTTGCAGACGTGGTTCGTCACCTGAGTGAGGNTCTTCCTGCCGATGCGATCATCACCAATGGTGCCGGAATCTACTCTTCCTGGGGTCACCGTTTTTACCGATTCCATNAATTTCCATCACAGTTGGGGCCGACCAGNGGAGCGATGGGCTATGGAATGCCGGCTGCCATTTCGGCCAAACTAGTCTTCCCGGAAAGGGAAGTGGTATGCCTGGCAGGAGACGGATGTTTTATGATGAACGGGCAGGAAATGGCAACTGCAGTTCAGTATGGATTGAACCTGATTGTGCTGGTCATCAACAATGGAATGCTCGGCACGATCCGCATGCATCAGGAAAAAAGCTACCCCCGCCGTGTTCATGGAACGGCCTTGCACAACCCGGATTTTGCTGCTCTGGCCCGTGCTTATGGGGCCTTTGGAGCAAAAGTTGAGAAGACTTCGGATTTTCCGGATCTTCTTGCTGAGGCCCGAAAAGCTGGGAGGCCTGCATTGTTGGAAGTGGTTGTGGATCCGGAAGCCCTGACTCCCAATGCCAGCCTTTCCGAAATCCGGAACCATGCGCTGAAAAACTAGAACTGAAGTGCTTGAATCAATTCAGAAGTAAAAACGCGCGCTTTTTCCTGAGGAGTAGGAGTAATCATCACGTACATGAACTTCAGTTTGGACACTGTCTTCTGGAAGTTCTGTGATAAAACGTGAGCGTCCATTCATACCTGCCCCATAGCCTGAAGACATGACCGGGGCACAAATCACCAGGTAGCGCTTGGCCCGAGTCATCGCCACATAAAACAGACGTCGTTCCTCCTCCAGTTGTTCCATCGTGTCGAGGGATCGCTGGTGGGGGAACTGCCCCTCTGTCAGACCAATGACGAAAACCGCATTCCATTCGAGTCCCTTTGCCTGATGGATCGTGGTCAACGTCAGTGTTTCCTGATCCTGATCGTCGGCTTCCTGGTCGGTGACAATGCTTGAACCGACCAGAGAAAGTTCATTGAGAAATCCTTCAAGGGAGCGGTAATTGGCAGAAAATTCCTGTAAATAATGGACGTCATTTTCCCTGAGTGAGGCATTCTCAAACTCGCTGTACATCACCTCACGGTAAAAATCCCGGTAGACGATCCCGATCATTTCGGAAGGCGTGAGATCATCCCGCAAAAGATTCCTTAGACAGCCCGTCATTGTCTGCCACTCTTCACGGCTTTTTGCAGGAATCAGTTTCTGGAGGGATTCATTTTCCTGGGTCAGCCGGACTGCCTGCTGTTCACGAAANACCTGGAAGATACGATTGGCGGTTGTGTTGCCAATGCCCGGCAGCATCCGAAGCAGTCTCATCCACGCAATTTCGTCCAGGGGATTGTAAAGCACCTTGAGAAATGCAGTGAGGTCCTTGATGTGGGCCTGTTCGAAAAACTTCACTCCGGAATGAACCATGAACGGAATGCCTGCTTGGGTCAGAACGACCTGAAGCACCGCAGACTGNACATGGTTGCGGTAAAGCACACTCATTTCATCGAGCGACAAGCCTTCATCCCGTAGGGCCAGCAACTGGTTCAGTACCACCTCGGCTTCATCCGAGGAATCCCAGAGTTGATGCACCACCGGTTTTTCTCCGGAGGGGAGTTCNCTGAAGAGGTTCTTTTCGAACTGACGGGTGTTGTGATTGATGCTCTGGTTTGCGGCATCCAGGATTTCGGGACTGCTCCGGTAGTTTTGTTCAAGGTGATANACTTTGGCATTATTTTTTTCCGGAAATTCGAGGATGTTCCGAAAATCTGCTCCACGCCAACTGTAGATCGACTGGGCATCATCTCCGACCACCATCAGGTTCTGATGGGGTTTGGCGAGTTCTTCAAGGATACTGGCCTGGATATGATTGGTGTCCTGGTATTCATCAACGAGGATGTATTGGAGTTGTTTCTTGAGGGAAAGCCCTTCGCCGTATTTCAAAAGCAATTCAAGCCAATTTTCAAGCAAATCGTCAAAATCCATCGATTGNGAAGCCCGCTTTTTTTCGCGGTAGCGACCGAGGATCAGGAGCAGTTCCTCAAGGTAATTCTCAAGGTGGGGATATTCGAGCGAGATCAGTTCGTTGAGATTGAAATGACGTTTGACATAGTTGCTTTGCATCACGCTTTCGCGGGTACAATTTCGGTTGAAGGCCAGGGAGAAGACGCTGGAAAGTACGGATGGTTTCGGGAAATTCCGTCCAGGCTTACCAATCTTTTCTGCAATCGCGGCACGGATGAGATCCCGNGAATCGGAGGCATCCAAGATGCTGAACTGATTTTCATAATGCAGCATTTTTGCACTCCGGCGCAGAAACCGGCTGGCCATGCTGTGGAAGGTTCCATTCAGAATTTTTTGCTGATCCGGTTCGACTCCCTGTTGCCTGGCCGCCCTCAAAGCCATTTCTCGCGCGGCCTTGTTGGTGAAGGTCAGCAATAGGATGGAGGAGGCCGGGACCCCGGAATGGATCAGATGAGCAACNCGCTGGGTTACAACCCGTGTTTTTCCACTTCCAGCACCGGCTATCACCAGTGCCGGGCCATCACGGTGTTCGACGATGTGCTGTTGATCAGGGTTCAGCGGGATTGGCATGGAAAAACTTTCATTCACGTTAAAGACTCCCAAATTGANTCAATTGAATGTAGCATTTTGAATCCTGCTTGAGAACTGCAGCTTCTATTTTGAATTCCATCGAATGCCATGAATTCCATAAATCAGTTTGAAACCCTGATCCTTAAAATCCTCGAAAGCGACCCCCAGCTTCTGGTGGCAGCTTCGGTTGTTCTGTTGGTGCTGATTGTGATCGGCGTGTTTTTTGTGAGTACCCTGAGGAAACTGTTCTCTGACGAAAGCCAGGCTCCCCCACTCAGTGAAAAAGACCGGCTTAAAAAACTCGAGGAACTTGCTAAAGAAGAGGAAACACTCCGGGAACAGAGAAACGAAGCCAAACTTCAGAAAATCAGTGAGAAAGAGGACAGTGCAAAATTAGAGCTCCAGGAACAGGAAGCTCAACTGCGAGAAAGGCAGATCCTTCAGCGGGAAATCAAAGCCGAGGAAGAGGAAGAAATCGACGACTCTCCTTCTGGGCTGCTGGAACAACTGAAGCAGGGAGTTAGGAAAACACGCGAACAGTTTCTTCAAAGTCTTGGAGAGACACTCCAGGGGAAGAAGGAGATTGACGAAGAACTGCTCGATGATCTTGAGGAAGTCCTGCTTGGTGCTGACCTGGGACCTGAAACCTGTCAACGGGTGATTGAAGTCATCACTGAAAAAGTGGAACGCAAGGAACTCAAGGATCCGGAAGTCCTCCAGCAGACAATCAAATCAGAAATCANTTCCATCATGGACAAGCAGTATCCNGAGGTTGGAACGAAGGACACGAAACCCCTGGTGCTGTTGATGGTAGGGGTCAACGGTGTTGGAAAAACCACGACCATCGGGAAAATTGCTGCTCAGTATGTGGACGAAGGGAAAAAGGTCCTGCTTGGAGCAGGAGACACCTTCCGGGCTGCAGCCATTGAGCANCTCCAGCAATGGGCGGATCGTGCAGGTTGTGACATCGTTTCCAAAGAAGCCGGCAGCGATCCTTCCTCGGTGATGTACGAAACGGTTAGCAGAGCCGTCGCAGAAGCTTATGACGTGGTCATATGTGATACCGCCGGAAGGCTGCACACCAAGAAAAACCTNATGGAGGAGTTGAAGAAAATGGTGCGTGTCATCCGAAAGAAAATTCCGGAAGCCCCCCACCAGATCCTGCTGGTCCTGGATGCCAGTACGGGGCAGAACGCGATCTTCCAAACCCGAGAATTCTTGGAGGCCACCGAACTGACAGGACTCGTAATCACTAAACTCGACGGCACCTCCAAAGGCGGTGTGATCATCGGCATCGTCAATGAGTTCGACATCCCGGTNCGTTACATCGGNATTGGAGAACAAANCCGNGACCTGCGTCCTTTCGATCCCAAAGCTTTTGCTGATTCTTTGTTTGAATAGAAGGGATTGATAGATATGAGATTGGTTTTAAACCCGATAGCGCAGATGCAGCAGCCAGGCGATGAGTGTGAAAAGGCCTATGCTTCCCCAGCTTGCAGAAAAGGGATGTAGTTCCCCCGCGTCTCCGAGGGCCAGTAGGATTTGGTTCAGGATCCAGAATAGGATTGCCAAAAGGCAGCTCAACGCCAGCGATTCTGCACCCATTCCTTTGCGACTATGTGAGGTGGAAAGGGCCAATCCTAGAAAGACCATAATAAAAAGTTGGAAGGGGAAGGCCGATTTCTGAAAAAATGCGACACGGTGGCGTGTCACATCCTGTCCCTCATTTCGTCGGTTTTCGATCTCATCTCTAAGATCCAAAAAGGGAAGATTTCTTGGGGAAATCGCCTTTTCATATTTCAGTGAAGGAACCTCTTCCATTTTGAGATTCAGCTGTTCCAAATTTTCATACTTCAGGTGGTTATCCGAGAAAAGGTATTGCTCCAGATCTTGGAAATTCCATGAGGTTTTTTGTTGCTCTCCCCTTTCAATCGCTGTACGCTCAACCATTCTGTAGGGTTCAGTTTGCCATTGAAAAAGGGTGACCGATTGCAGTTTTCCTTTTTCAGGAAGTTTTCCGAAAAAATAAAGCCGGTTATCGGGAGCAACCTTCCAGATGGGTTGAAGTTTGATGGTTGAATCGGTTTCCGCCCACTGTCGGTGCATCCAAACGTAGAGGTAATTCTGGCCCACATAAGTGGATGCAGCAATCAGCAGGGTGATCAGCAGAAGCGGCCAGGCCAGATTCCAGGGGCCGACTCCTGAAGATCGGATTGCAAGAAGTTCTGAAGTACGGTTGAAGGTGCTAAAGGTGGTGATGGTTGCCAGAAGGACGGTAATCGGGATCGTGAATTCCAAAAGCTGGGGCATCATCAGGGCTGTAATGCGAAGAAAACGGAGAAAACCCTCCCAGTCTTCGAAAATAATGGTGAGATTGCTGAAAACATTACCAATGAAGATCATGATCAGGAAGNNACNTAAAAAAANNATNAAGAANCTNGTGAATTCNCCNGCAAGATATCTGGAGATCATNTCAAAANTTCTGAATTGTAGTGATNTTGTTCAAAAGANTATNTTAAACGAAAAAAGCATAATCTTCATGGTCAATACCTGACAGAAGGGATTTTGAGAATGCCTCAAAGGATTAGTTTAATTCAGATGCTGAGGAATCAATAAATGTTTTGGAATCTGATTTATACTCCAAAAAAGAAAATAAAACCTCTCCGGGCAAGATTCAAAATGATAAGCACATTTTGAATCTTGAATTGATGAACCAGCACGTTTAGCCTGAGGGGAACAGAAACAAAGAAAGGGAATTGGNTACTTGGAATTTGCTTTGCATAGGAGGAGTTACCCTATTCAGTTAAAGCGGCATCATGGAAGGAAGGTATCTTCCAGGTGTCGGAGTTACAGGAAATTCCATGTCCAAATCGATACTTGTCCTGGAACAAAATCCGGAAATCCAGGGACTGATTGCTTCAAGTCTGAATCCGGACAGCATAGAAATTCATCAGGAATCAAACCCTGAATCCTTCTTGAGCAAGGCCATTGAGCTGAGGCCTGACCTGATCTTTGTTGGCAACTCGGAACAGATTCGGAGTTATGAAACTTGTCGTGGAATCAGAGCGGAGGAAGCATTTGACAAGACTCCCTTGGTNTTGCTTGCGAAAGGCTCAGATGCTGATGAAGATCCAGAAACCTTGGCTGAGATAGGNATTGACGATCGGATTCTNAAACCCTTTGATGCCTTCAAACTCAAACAGCAACTTAGAAAACATCTCTCCCTGAAACAACCTTTACTGGAAAGCACCGAGGATTCTGGTAGATTAAGACAATTAGAACTTTTTGATTCGGAAATGACGGGGTTGATGGATGAAATACAAAACTCCGATCACCAGAACGTAATAGAACCTAGTTTAGAAAATGAAGAACCAGAATATGGGCTCACCAACAGGAATATTGAGGAAATTGCCATGAGTGCAGCAAACACACGTCCAACCGGCAGTTCCCAAAACATGGAAATCACGGATGCCAGCGAAATGGATTCGCTGATGCTCGATGATGATCTGGGAGATCTCTCGATTTCCCTTGAACCTTTAACCGAAGAGGAATTGCAGATGGATCAGCAAACACCATCGGTTCAGGAAGAACAATCGCAACCGGACCTTCCTGATGAGACAGGAACCGGANGCATGCTTGAAGAAGATTTGGCAGGAGACCATCTCACTGATCGTGAGGAGGAGGATTTTGCAGTTGAACTAGCGGAAGCGGTTGCAGGAGGCCTTGATGATTTCGCAGGCGATGCACCCTCTTTTGAGATAGACCTGCAGTCTGAGTCGGTTGCTTTGGATGATGGAGAAGATCCTCCACAAACCCTGCGTGAGGGACAGACGCCGATCAATCTCAAGNTCAACGATTTTGAAGATCCCGAGGAACTCTGGAAAAATCCTCCGGACCTGAATCAGATTCCACGNGACAATCTGGCGGAAATCAAAATGGGGATCAACGATTTTGATCCTGAACTACCTAAAAACCTGAAACCGCTTGGCGAACCTGTCCAGCAGTCAGCTCCAAGGAAAACCACAGAAAATGGAGCGGCAACTGGGATGCAGGAAATGGATGATTTCGTCATCGAAGCGACCATTGAAGATGAGTATCACCCCGTTTCCAACGAATTGGATCATGTGATGCTAGCCGAACAGGGAGTGCAACAGACAGAAGATGGTAGTGAAACTGAAGATCTGGATGAGTTCATGCTTAAAACTTCAGAAGAAACGGTGGAAACGATTTCAGAAACCGAAGAGGAAATGATTGCCCTGGATGGTGATGAGCAAACC
The DNA here is from genome assembly GCA_002683785.1 of Deltaproteobacteria bacterium. GTDB lineage: Bacteria > SAR324 > SAR324 > SAR324 > NAC60-12 > UBA1014. Next base: position 1,412 of record NYUB01000073.1, on the reverse strand, counting down.
GGTTCTGGAGATTCAGCCCTCGATGAGCTGGATGCTCTGAATGAGGAAATGGCTGCCCTCGAAGCTGCCGAAGAGGTTCTTGCGGAAGAGATTGCCGAAGAAGAAGCGCTTGAGACATGGGAAGAGGCCGAAGATGAACTGCGTGAATTCGTTCTGGATGAACTCGATGGTTACCTTGAAGACGAAGAAGTCGAAGAGGAACTGGAGCGGGGGATCATGGCAGAGGCCGAGGAAGCAGAACTGGAGGCTGAAACAGTTCAGATTGCTGCGGTGGATGCTCTTCCTGCGGAAGATACGTTCGGCGACTGGGAATCAGCAGAAGACGCGTTCATGAATTTCGACCGTTTTTCTGAAGAAGAAGAAGATTCAGGGCCTACAGCTCCTGAATCTGCAACCCAACAGGAAGAAATGCTGGTGGAACCGGTGGCGGTTTCTGAAATGGTGGAACCAGGATTCGAAATGCTGGATGAAGAAGATACCACCATGATCGAACTTGAAACAACTGCAGAGCCATTTCCTCAGTCTGCTCCAGAATTCAGCGAAGAACTTTCTTCACTTGAAATGGATTCAACAAGACTGGAAGAACTGGTAGCTAAATCAGTGCAGAAAGGTCTGGAAAGCATCCTGCCTATGCTGGTCCAGCAGGTGGTCAAGGAAATTCAGGAGGCCAGAGGACGTTAAGTCTCTAAAAGCTTTTTCATTCCAGGCAGGCCTTTCAAAAGTCTACTCCTGCATTCTTCCCCAAACTTTTGTCCCTCCTTCACATTTAGGAGGGACTCCCATCCCCATCCAGTCAGGCGATCATTGATAAAATGGACTGGGGTGAATTGTTCCGGAGTGAATGCCGCATCAAGTTTACGGACCTCCGTCAGATAGAACAGGATTTCAATTTTCTCTTCCTTACTGAGATAGAAGGTCATGCTCTGGTGNGGATTTTCCAGCACGATGTTGGTGAAATANCCGCTGCTTCCTGTGCGCGTCCGTTCCCCCATTCTTCGTTTCGTCTCCTTAACTTGNATTCCTAATTTCAGTCCACTCAAGGCAGCACGGTTGGCCGAGGCATGAACGAGCAGGGTGAGCTTTTCTGAAATCGGAACCAGTTCATCTAAGGTACGCTGTGTCCTTGCTTTGTAGCGTGCTTCACGATCTTCATGAAGAAGTGCACTTTGGGAGACATGACTGGTCTTTTTTAATCCCTGTCCTTGACTCATCGGCATTGACCGTATAGAAAATGATCGAACTTCATGAAAATCAAATTTATAACACAAATTATTTTGTAAATGTTCAGGGTTCGCTTTTTTTGAACGAATCAAAAGTTTTTCATCAATTTCTAAGATAACCATCACCAAGAAATCTTATGAACGAAATCGTATTAGTATACAAACATTTGCAACACCATAGTTTTTTAGGAT
>NYUB01000072.1 GCA_002683785.1 Deltaproteobacteria bacterium | reverse complement strand
CGAACGTAAATTCCGTGAAACCCGGCTTTACCGGATCGCCCCGGTCTCTACCAATCTCATCCTTTCCTACCTCGCCGAACACGTGTTGGGACTGCCCCGTTCCTTTTGAAAAAAACTGATTTGGACTTCTCATCCGTTTTCACACATTGCGGCAAATGCGCTTCTGTGGATTTGGATTTCAGTGATGGAAAAAGGAATGAGTGCCTCGACTGTGGCTGGGTCTATTACCAGAATCCGGTCGCAGCTGTTGTTGCGGTGATGATGTTCAAACAGCAACTACTGCTGCTCAGGCGGGCTGTAGATCCAGGGAGGGGGTTGCTCGATCTGCCAGGAGGTTTCGTCGAATTTGGTGAAACGGCAGAAGAGGCTTTGAGGCGAGAACTGAAGGAAGAACTGATGATCGAATCCGTGGATCTGTCTTATTTCACTTCTGCTCCGAATCATTACCACTACCTTGGTGTTCCTTACCAGACCTTGGATTTTTTCTTCTTGGGAAAAATATCTCAAGCACCAAAGGAATTTGATTCAGGAGAAATTCTTGAAATTTGCTGGCGTGATCCAGATAAAATTGATCCTAATGAAGTGGCCTTTCCCTCCATGTACCAAATCATCAGAAAACTCCTGGAAAGCTAATCATCTGATTCTCGCTCCTTGAGCAGATAGGCTCCTACTGCCAGTACCAGCCCCGCTGAAACAAAGACCGCTGTGTAAACATTGGTCTCGAAATTCCAAATCCAGAATACAACAAGGATCACTGTGATGCTGATCAGAATCCGGTAAGGCAGCATTGTTTTCTTCTTTGACTCGTGGGGATGTTAAATATTCCAAATAACTTCTTCTACCCTCCTCCAAGTTTGCATCATGTTCAAAACGAAAGTCTTGGAACGTTCATCTCATGGTTTCATGAATTAGGGGAATCGTATCGATACGATTTTATTTTAAAAACGATTATTTTTGATTTATATTAGATGATTGAAAAATAACGATTCCATCACCATGCCAAGAATTACACTCATAGGAGCGGGTTCAACTGTATTCGCAAAACGTTTAATTGGGGACATCCTACTGACTCCCGAACTGAGGGGAGAAGTGGAGGTGATGCTTCATGATATCGATACGGATCGGCTGAAGACTTCCGAAATTGTGACACGCAGACTGGCAAAAAGTCTCAATTTAGACATATCGATTCAGGCATCAACCGACCGCAGGGCTATGCTGAGGGAAGCCGATTATGTGATCCTGATGATGCAGGTGGGAGGCTTCCGGCCGGCAACGGTGACAGATTTTGAAATTCCTAAGAAATACGGGCTCCGGCAGACCATTGCCGATACTCTCGGGATTGGCGGGATCATGAGAGGGCTGAGGACCATCCCGGTGCTCAAAGAAATTCTTCAGGAAATGGAAGATCTCTGTCCTGATGCAACTTTACTGAACTACGTCAATCCGATGGTGATGCTCTGCATGGCGATCAACCGCATTGCACCGGAACGGAAAATGGTCGGGCTTTGTCATAGTGTGCAGGGGACCGCAGAAGAACTGGCAAAAGATCTCGGAGAAGAATTGAAGGAGATCAATTATTTTTGTGCAGGGATCAACCACATGTCCTTCTACCTTCGGTTCGAGAAAGTGCAAAAAGGAGAAAGGGAGGATCTCTATCCACGATTGATGGAAATAGCACAAAGTGAAAGGATGCCCAAAGAAAACCGGGTTCGCTACGAGATGCTCAAAAGACTCGGTTATTTTGTCACCGAATCGAGTGAACACTTTGCAGAATACACCCCCTGGTTCATCAAGCGGGATCGTCCGGATCTGATCGAAGGATTCAACATCCCACTCGATGAATACATCACCCGTTGTGAAAATCAGATTTCCGAATGGGATCAATTAAGGAGGGACCTGGAGGATGAATCAGTCAAGCTTGATGTCTGCCAGAGCCACGAATACGCAGCGTCTATCATCAATGCCATGGAAACCGGAGTCTCCTCAATCATCAACGGCAATGTTCCCAATCAAGACATCATCTCCAACCTTCCGTCGGATATCAGCGTCGAAGTTCCCTGTCAAATCGATCGAAACGGAATCCAGCCCCTGCATGTGGGAAATCTGCCTCCGCAGCTGGCGGCTCTGATCATGACCAATGTCAACGTCCAGCAACTCACAGTGGAAGCGGCTATGACGGGGAAACGAGAGTATATTTATCATGCAGCCATGATGGATCCCCATACTGCGGCAGAATTATCCATCGATGAAATCTGGAAACTGGTGGATGAGCTCATCGAAGCCCATGGGGCGATGCTTCCTAAATTTCACTGAATCTAGGAATTATTTTTTTGGAGATGTTTAATTGTTTTTTTTAAAAAAAAGGTACTCTAGTCTTATATCATTTATTATATATTTTACTTGGAAAGAATTTTATGATATCAAAGAAGTAATGTATCCATAAATGGAATTAGAATTTTTATGGACTTGGGCTCGCAGGAATTATTGCCCTGACTGCAATGGCCCGGAAGGCTCGTGAAATGATTCGCGGGTGAAAAGGGTTCCATCCGGAACCATATTTGTTAATCGCTCAAGAAAAAGGAGAGCAATATGAAAAAAATCATTGGAGTATTTTTATTCATCCTGGTGTCGGTTAATGTCACGTTTTCTGGAACGCTGAAGATTACCAACAACAGTTCAAATTCTGATATCCATAAGCTTTGGAATGAACAGATCATTCCAGGGTTTGAGAAAGAAAATCCTGGAATCAAGGTCGAGATGACCGTCTATGACCATGAAGCCTATAAGACAGCAATCCGGAACTTCCTGCAGGCAGAACCTCCGGATGTGGTCAACTGGTTTTCAGGGAACAGGATGAAATTCTTTGTAGACCAAGGACTTTTTGAAGATGTCAGTGATGTATGGGATAAAAATAATCTCCACTCGCAGTTGTCCTCTGCTCGGTCGACCGTAACCGTAGAAGGGAAGCAATGGGGACTGCCCACCACTTACTATCAATGGGGTGTTTATTACCGTAAAGATATCTTTGCCAAGTATGGTCTGGGAGAACCAAGAAGTTGGGGGGATATGATGAACATTGCAGAAACTCTCAAGAAGAATGGAATCACTCCATTCACCATCGGTACAAAGTATCTCTGGACGGCCGCCGGATGGTTTGATTTCCTCAATCTGCGAATTAACGGCTATGATTTTCATATGGCACTGATGGGTGGCGAAATTTCCTATGAAGACAAACGTCTGGATCGAGTATTCGATGTTTGGGGCGATATGGCGCGTAAAGGGTATTATATTGAAAACCATGCGTCCTATTCCTGGCAGGAAGGCCAGGCGCCAATGATTAACGGTGAGGCCGCGATGTATCTCATGGGTAACTTCGTTGTGCCAGATCTTGTCAAAGCCGGGCTAGATGGTAAAATCGGATACTTCCAATTCCCAGTTATTGATGGTAGTGTCCGCACTTATGAGGATGCTCCTACAGACTCGATGCATATCCCTTCAAAAGCAAAGAATAAAGCAGACGCTAAGAAGTTTCTTGCTTATGTGGCAAGACCGGATATTCAGGGTACTATTGCACAGGCTTCCGGTATGCTTTCCTCAAATAACCAGTCTCCAGTACCGGATGATGAGTTCCTTAAAATCGGATTCAAGGTTTTGAGTGAGTCCGCAGGTCTGGCACAATTCTATGATCGCGACACGACCCCGGAAATGGCCAAGGAAGGAATGAAAGGATTTCAGGAATTCATGGTCAAACCAGAGCGTGAAAAGCAGATCCGCCAACGCATTGAGCGTGCCCGCAAGCGGATCTACAAGCAATAATCTATCCTCAGGGCAGGGTTTCACCTGCCCTATTCAAATGAAAGCAAGTTTTTGGGACCGGAACCAGTTGAAGCTGGCTCCGGTCTTCTTCCTTACCCCCGCATTGCTTCTTTTTGCGGTGTATGTGTTGCGCCCCATTTTTTCAAGTTTATGGATAAGTTTTTACGAGTGGGACGGGGTTGGGCAAATGATTTGGATCGGCTTTGCCAACTATGAGGAAATGTGGCATGACGACCGGGTCCATACTGCTGTCTGGAACAACCTGCTTTGGCTTATTTTTTTTCTCCTGACGCCTCCATTGAGTTTAGGGCTTGGGCTTTACCTGAACCAGAATTTACCTGATTTACGTATTGTTAAATCATTTTTTTTCTTTCCCTTTGTGGTGAGTGCCGTGGTCGTAGGGCTTATCTTTTCCTGGTTTTATAATCCAAGATACGGGTTGCTCGATTTATTCCTGGAACAGGTCGGCCTGCAACCTTTGGCACTGCTTTCGGATGAAAAGCTTGTCAACTACGGCATCATCATTGCGGCGATGTGGCCTCAAATCGCCTATTGCCTGATCCTCTACCTGACAGGCCTTGCCGGACTGAATAAAGAGATGATCGAGGCAGGCCGAATCGATGGGGCGAAGGGATGGGCCATGTTCTGGAATATCATCCTGCCTCAATTGAGGCCTGCAACTTTTATCGCTGTCGTGGTTTCTGTACTGGGAGCATTGCGTAGTTACGACCTCATCGCCATCATGACCCAGGGGGGGCCCTGGGGTAGTTCGACGGTTCTTGCCTATGAAATGGTGGAGCAGGCCATTTTCAATTACCGCATGGGGTACGGAGCTGCTTTGGCCACCATTCTCTTTTTCATTCTGGACATTTACATCGCCTGGTTCCTGATCCGGGTCTGGCGAAATGAAAAAGGGAGGCTCTGAGATGTTTCCTCAACCTATTGACAAAAGTTCTGCGGCGGTCAAAGGGACTTATAGATTTGTCCTTTATGCGTTTTTGTTGATCTGGTTGCTTCCTCTGGGGGGAATCCTTATCACTTCCATGAGGTCTCTGGCGGACATCAATTCCGGGAATTACTGGGGTTGGCCGACGGAATTCCACCTGCTGGAAAACTACACCCAGGTCTTCAAGGCCACTCCGATGCTGCTCTATTTTTACAACAGCATTTTTATCACCCTACCAACTGTTTTAGCTACGCTGGCTCTCAGTTCTCTGGCTGGATATTCTCTGGCAAAGCATCGTTTCCGGGGTAACTTTCTGATCTTTGCCATGTTCATTGCGGGAAACTTCGTTCCCGCTCAAATCCTGATGATTCCTGTAAGGGACCTGACGCTGAAACTGGGAGTTTATGATACCAAGCTCGGATTGATTCTTTTTCACACAGCTTTTCAGACCGGGTTCTGCACCTTCTTTCTCAGGGGTTTTATCAAAGAATTACCTCATGAATTGGTCGAAAGTGCCCGCATCGATGGCGCTTCTGAGTTTCGTGTTTACTGGAGCGTGATTTTGCCTTTGATTCAACCGGCACTTGCTGCCTTGGCGGTCCTGGAATTCACATTCATTTGGAATGATTATTTCTGGGCCCTGGTTCTCGTTCAGGGAGATGAGGCAAGACCGATTACACTAGGAATTCAGGCTTTACGTGGCAGATGGACTGCTTCCTGGCAGCTGATATCTGCTGGATCCATAATCGCTGCGCTTCCTCCTGTAGTCATGTTTTTTTTACTGCAGAAACATTTCATCGCCGGACTCACTTTAGGTGCGGTGAAGGAATAGGATGGCGGAGAGGGTCACGCTGAAAAAACTGGCGGGTCATCTGGATCTTTCGGTGACCACCGTCTCCCGTGCTTTGAAGGAGGGGCCGGAGGTTCGCCCCAACACGATTGCACGGGTCAAGCAAGCAGCCTCAAAACTGGGTTATTTCCCGGATCAGAGGGGGTTCAATCTCAGAACCGGGAGGACGAACACCATTGCCCTCATCCTTTATCCCGATCCTCAAAGTGCCTTCCCGGCAATGGGTTACATGAATTTCTGTCAGGGCATCATCCGGGAACTGGAAGGAAGCAATATGACACTGAGCATCATTCCACGTTTTCCAGGTGATGAGATGCTGGCTCCTCTCAAGCGGGTGGTGGAATCTGGATTGGCCGATGGTTTGATTGTCGGACAGACCCGCAACCAAGACGTTCGACTCCGATATCTTCTGGAGAAGGATTTTCCCTTTGTCAGCTTCGGTCGAAGCGAACTATTCAGCCCGCATCCTTATTTTGATGTGGCACACGAAGAAATCACTTACCATTCCACCATCCAATTCCTGGAAGCCGGTCATCGTAGGATTGCTCTCGTCAGTCCTCCTGCAGATTTAAACTATACCAGCCATCGACGGAAGGGATTCAACAAGGCCATGAATGAATGGGGAGTCCGTCCTGAACCGGAATGGGTCGTAGACATGGAACTTTCCTTTGAAAGCGGGCGTGAGACCATGGGGACTTTTCTTGGAATGAAAAATCCACCCCGGGCTTTTCTCAGTCCAGGAGTTTCAGTCACCCTCGGGATGTTGGCAGCCTTGAAGCAAGCAGGGTTGGCAGTTGGAAGAGATGTCTGTTTGATAGCATTCGAAGGAACCCGTTACCTTGAATTCAGTGATCCCCCGGTGAGTGCATTCCATGCTTCATTGGATCATGCCGGGAAACAGCTTTGTGGGCTTCTTCTTCGAAGGATTCAAGGAGAAAAACCCGAAGACCTGCAACTTTTAGAACAGGCTGAATATCATGATCGTGGATCCTGCTGAATTTCTCCACAAAAGTTCATGAGCATCAATCCTGATCTTCCCCACCGACGCTTCAATCCCCTTACTGGAGACTGGGTGCTGGTTTCTCCGCAGAGGATGAAACGACCCTGGCAGGGCAAGACGGAACCACAAAAAGATCCTCAACTGCCGGACCATGATTCTGGATGTTACCTTTGCCCCGGCAATCCGCGTGCGGGAGGAAAAATCAATCCTGACTATCCGGGAACGTATGTCTTCGACAACGATTTTCCGGCACTGGTGGATCAGCAAATGAGGGAAGAACCAGAGATTCAGGATTCTGAGGAACTCTTCAAAGTTGAAAAAGTGAGTGGAATCTCAAGGGTTCTTTGTTTTTCTCCGAGCCATCGTTTGACCCTGCCGGAACTGGAACTGGAACAGATCATGGAGGTGATCGGAATCTGGGAGCAACAGAGTCAGGAACTTGGAGACTCTTACCGCTGGGTCCAGATTTTTGAGAACAAGGGAACCGAAATGGGTTGCTCCAACCCCCATCCCCATGGACAAATTTGGGCGTCAAACCAACTTCCTTCGATCGTTGAAAAGGAAGATCTGCAACAGCAAGAGTTTTTTCAAAAACACCGAGAATCTTTACTTTTACAATATGGAAAAAAGGAACTTCGCAAAGAGGAACGAATCGTCGAGGAGAATCCATCCTGGCTTGCCGTGGTTCCTTATTGGGCTGTCTGGCCCTTCGAACTTCTTTTGCTTCCCAAGCGGGACGTGAAGCGGCTGACGGGACTCAATTCCCTTGAAAAAGAGCAGCTGGCGGAAATCCTCAAAAAACTCCTCAGCCGTTATGACAATCTTTTTCAAACCTCCTTTCCCTATTCGATGGGTTGGCATGGTGCCCCCTTTGGAGAGGAAAGCTCACATTGGCAGCTTCATGCCCATTTCTACCCTCCTTTGCTGAGATCCGCCAGCGTGAGGAAGTTCATGGTCGGTTACGAATTGCTGGCTGAAGCACAGCGGGACCTGACCCCGGAGCAAGCTGCGGAACGACTGCGTGGGCTCTCTCCTGTCCATTACCTTCTTCATTCATGATGAAGTGTCCTGATTTCCTTCGTCCGGGACCGGACGTTCCCTGGTTCAATCCTGAATGCACGGGTATCGCAAATCTGCCTCCAAGGGCTCACCTCCATTCCTATGAGAATGAATCCCAGGCTTTGGAAGGAGATCCAGAGAGATCGCCTTTGTTCCAACTTTTGGATGGGACCTGGAAGTTCAGGCTTTTTCCAAAGCCAGCCGTTTTGGACCGCGAGGTGATTGCCAAAGAATTGGATGACTCGAACTGGGACAGCATCGAAGTTCCAGGAAACTGGACCATGCAGGGTCATGACCGGCCTCACTACACCAATGTGCAGATGCCNTTCNCNGACCAACCTCCNAAAGTCCCGGAAGANAANCCTACNGGGGTTTACCGGATTCGTTTTCNGCTTCCAAACNGATGGGAAAAACGNAGAGTGNTGATTCATTTTGGCGGGGTGGAAAGTGCGTTTTTTGTCTTCTGCAACGGAATCCGGGNAGGTTTTGCCAAGGACAGTCGGACGGCAGTTGAATTTGATTTGAGTCCCCTGCTCCGTGAGGGAGAGAACCAGCTTTCGGTGGTGGTCATCCGCTGGTCNGANGGCAGTCANNTNGAAGATCAGGATCACTGGTGGATGGCNGGTATTCANCGGAGNGTCTACCTGCGTTCCACGGAAAAGGTTTATCTTGAGGACGTCTTTGCCCAGACAACTTTGAACCGGGAATTGACCCAAGGCCTTTTAGAGATCCAGATTCGTGGAGGGTTTGATGTGATCCCAGAAGCAGGTTGGATGGTGGAAAGTCATTTGCTCGATCCATTAGGTTCCAAAATGAAGGAGCTTTTCCAGCAGCAGGAAATCCCCTTGGCGGAAGAAACCAGGATCAACCTCGGTCACCTGGTACGTTTTTCTGTTCGGTTCGAAAATCCTTTCTTATGGAGTTCGGAAACACCATTTCGCTATACCCTGATGGTTTGTCTCAAAGATCCCAGGGGGCAGGAAGTGGAATGGACNTCCTGCCGGNTNGGNTTCAGGAGGGTTGAAATAGAAAACCGCGAACTGCTCATCAATCNGGAACCTGTTCTGATCCAGGGAGTCAACCGGCATGAACACGACCCGGTCAAAGGGAAAACGGTTTCACGNGATTCGATGATTCATGACATCCGGTTGATGAAGCAGTATCACATCAATGCTGTGCGCTGTTCACACTATCCGAATGACCCGCTTTGGTATGAGCTCTGTGATGAATACGGGCTTTATGTGATCGACGAGGCAAACATCGAAACCCATCACTACTACGGTCGCCTTTGCCGTGAGCCCGCCTGGGCGAAGGGTTTTCTGGATCGAACCATAAGGATGGTAGAACAGAACAAGAACCACCCTTCGATCATTCTCTGGTCTTTGGGAAATGAATCGGGTTACGGACCCAACCATGCGGCTTGTGCCGCCTGGATCCGTGAAAGGGATAATAGCCGCCTGNTTCATTACGAGGGAGCTTTGAGGCCTGAACATCAGGGGAAATGGCAACCCGATAAAGACTTCAACCGATTGGCCACCGACCTGGTGGCTCCGATGTATCCTGAGATTCACGATTTGGTGGAATGGGTCCAGAATACGGAAGACGAACGTCCGCTGATCATGTGTGAATATTCCCATGCCATGGGAAACAGCAATGGCAGTCTTTCGGATTACTGGGATGCCATCCGCAGTCATCATGGCCTCCAGGGCGGATTCATTTGGGACTGGGTGGACCAGGGACTTGATCCTGAATCAAAAGGTGAGTGGAAATACGGTGGTGATTTTGGAGACCATCCGAATGATGCGAATTTCTGCATCAATGGTCTTATCTGGCCTGACAGGACACCTCATCCTGCCCTGGAGGAATTCAAAAAATTGGTTCAGCCTCTGGAAGCAAGGCTTGTCGATGTATCTTCGGGAACAATCGAAATTCGAAACCGCAGGGATTTTTTGGATCTTGGCGATATTCAACTCGAGTGGCAGCTTGAAGTCGATGGGAGAATCGTAGATCAGGGGAAACTGGAAGATCTGGATGCCGCTCCTGGTGCATCGGAGATCATTGAACTTCCGCTGAAAAAAACTGAAATCCTAACGGGGCAGGAAGTTCACCTGACCCTGTTCTATTTTCTCAAAAAAGACTGCACTTGGGCCGAAGCGGGACACCCGATGGGTTGGGATCAATTCCGCATTTCAGAGTGGGAAACTCAACCGACAGGAAATTCTCTGAATTTAACTCAGGCCCCCAAGTCATCCTTATCCATTACAGATCAATCTTTGGGGGTTTCCTCAGAAAAATCTGAAATCGAATTTGATCCTGCTTCCGGCCTGCTGAAACGGATCAAGTTCGATGGCCGAGAGATCCTCATTACGTCTCCAAGGCTGAATGCCTGGAGGGCTCCCACCGATAATGACGGCATCAAAGCCTGGTCGGGACAGGAGCACAAACCCCTCGGACGTTGGCTCAAAGCTGGAATTCAAAAGCTGGATATCAAAGAACAAAGCTGCAGGGTTCTTCAACTGGATGAAGTTGAAACAATTCAGGAGAAGTTAGAACTTCCGGAAAATAATTTCCTGGAAAATGTAGCAAAGCAAGTGCTTCTGAATCTTAGTGTGAAACACGTCTACAACTGCGGTGACACCCAGGAAGCATTCGTGCATGAAACCCTCTGGCATGTGTTTCCAGATTTGTCCCTCTGGATGAGGAATCGGGTCAAGATTCATGAAACACTTGAGGATCTTCCTCGTATTGGAATTAGTCTGGAACTGTCGGGTTCGTTTGAGGAATTCGAATGGTTTGGAAACGGTCCGCATGAAAGCTATTGTGATCGCAAAGCCGGGGTCAGGGCCGGCCGCTACCAATCCTCGGTTTCGGATCAGTATGTTCCCTACATAGTTCCCCAAGAACACGGCAACCTTACCGACCTTCGCTGGATGGCTCTAAGCGACGGAGAGAGCAGAGGCCTGTTCTTTTCCTCTTCTGGATATTTCGAGGGATCCGTTAGTCATTATCCAGACCAGGATCTTTATCAAACTCCTCATGCCTTCGAATTAAAACCACGCCAGGAGACCTCGGTTTATCTGGATCACATGCAGAGAGGATTGGGAACTGCGAGTTGTGGGCCGGATACGCTTCAGCGCTACAGGATTCCGGCTGGAGTCCATCATTTCGATTTTTTCATTCAAGGATCTGATCTGAATGAAGAAGATCATGGCAGTATTTTCAGGAATCAAAGTTGATGAACTCGTAAAAAGTCTTCTTTAAATAAACAACTGAAAATAAACGTTTTTTTTAAAATTAACACTTGCTATTTGTCTCATTTTTTCGTAAATTATGTTTTAATATCAACAGCTTGTGAAGTTTTAACATGATTTATACCAAAGACCAAAAAACACTCAACATGTTTGACCCTCTGGATCATCTTGGCCCGAAGCGCAGGAAGCTATTGGAGCAGTCCTGGGCTTTTTTATTCCGCCGGGAGATCCTATC
>NYUB01000071.1 GCA_002683785.1 Deltaproteobacteria bacterium | reverse complement strand
TTCAAATCCCCCGGGCAGATAGATGTTGGTATCGGAGGGGACGATTGCCGTCTGTTTCGAAACCCCGTCCAGCCCGCTTCCACCTTCGTCCCGGGCGAACATCCATTGATCCGACGGAATTTCCTCCCTTGAGGCATCCGCATAAAGCCTGCGTGTCAAGGATGCTTGGTTAGTGTCAAGGGAAACGGTAGGATGACTACGGGTATTGGCCCAGCCTGAAAGCGGTTGGGTGGTGATCCCGCTTTCTTCAAGAATGAATTCGGAACGGACTTGCCCAGTGATCGATATTCCATGATTGCTGGCCACTGGCAGATCCATCAGGAATCTCCCATCTCCTGCCAGCAAATCTCCTTGCCAACCTGCAAATACAAGGGTGTAGCCTCTACGGAACAAAAATCCGTTTCCAGCATGTTCCCGGGTTTTGGGATCGTTGCTGGCCAAGGCGTCATTGAAAAACTGGAGACAACGGATGTTCCCGCGATTTCCCCAGTCAAAGAAAAGACGACGGTTTCCTTTTTTTGGATTCTGGGGTTTGAGGATCAGAAAATCGGTGGAATATTCCACCAGACCTTTTTCATTCGTGGGTGCTTTGTCCAGGTCGGTGATTCGGGAAAACGCTTCTTCTTGCGGATCAACGGCATAGCACACCCTTCCCTTGATTCTTTCGTAGGTTCCGGTTTCTCCAAAAGCATCCCCTTCAGCAAAAAGGGTTCTTTCTGAAATGTGTAAAGTGAGTTCGCTTTTCATTTCTTCTGCTTATTGAGAGATGAAAGGATCCTTCTCATCCCAGACAACATCCGGGTCGAGGGGATAGACCGGTCTTGGCAATCCTTGCCACTCGAAACGTTCCAAAACCGGGGCCGTGAGTCCAGGAGTATCAACTTCGTATACCTGTTCCGGAGCAAACCAGGGATGGAATCCTGCACGAAAGTGTCCTCGGGATTTGACCACGACGATTCTCGCATCGGCAATATCGAGTCCGAAAGCTTCGAAAAAAACGGGATCGGCGGTCTGATGACGGTTGCTGATGACGATCACCGTGACGCCTTGAGGTCCATTGAACTGCAATGCGGCAGAAGGCCCCATTACTATCAGCCTTCCTTCACCCATACCCAGCCTGCCGACGTGTGCGCCATCAGAGAGTTTGAGCACTCTGGCTTTGGCAGAAAAGCTTTTGCTGAATTCTGTCTCACCTTGGCGGTTGAAATGTGCGATGAATTCCATGTTTTCACCCATTTTGTGGGCTTCTGCAGCAAGTTCCGGATCAAAGAAGGATCCGTAAAACACGTTGGAAATCTCTGCTTCGACAAGGGATTTCAACAGCCAGGTGGTGTTGCCTGAACCTCCTCCTCCAGGATTGTCTCCTGCATCGGAATAGATGAGTGCAGGGAACTGAGGATCGGATGTGGTCTGCTTGGCAAGCTCCACGGATTCATGAATCGAGGTTAGTTTCCTGACGAAACGTGATCGCTGCTGCCATCCATATTCAGCGATTTCACGACAGAGTCCTTGAGCATCCTGGACCGAACCGCTGGAGGTTACGATCACTGCCACCCCGTTTTCAGGAGTGTCGCTAAAAACAAAACCTCCACAGATGGAAACATTGAGGATTTTTCCACCATGTTCCTGCTGCCTGCGCTGGCCCAAGGCAATCATGTCGGCATAGGGCCCTTCACGGGAAAGCAGGGTGAGGCTGACTGGAGTCAGGGGAAGACGGATGAAAGCGGTCTGAGGATCTGTTCCATCCAGGATTTTGCGGAGACTATGGGCCGCTTCCTCACCCCGTGGGACCATGTCTACATGCGGGTTGGTGAGATAGGAAATCAGCAGATCGGACTGATCTACCATCTTCCTGGAAATGTTCGCATGCAGGTCGAGGGTGGCCAGGATCCTCGTGTCAGGTCCGGTGATTTTCCGGATTTCTTCCACCAGTAAACCATCCGGATCACTGGAATCGGTGGAAACCATGGCTCCATGCTGGGACAGATAAACCGCATCCAGAGGCAGGGATGCTTCCAGTTTCTGCTTAATTGTTTCGACACAACTCATGAAGAATCGATGATCGACCGGTCCAGCCGGTTGGCATCCGGTCAGCAATGCAGGGACCGGGGTCCAGGGGCCGGTGCGGTTCATTGTTTTCACAAAAGCACACATTTCAGGTGCAATGACGGAGGTTTGCTTGAGGGCCTCTTCCAGCAAGCATTCTCCTTCAAAATAATAACGTGAACGGAAATCCTGTTCTTGTGCGACGGGTACAAAGGCGTTGCTTTCGAGAACAATTCCTGCGAGAGCAACTCGTGGGACACCATTATGTTTCATCGTTTTTTATCTCGGATATGACCTTCAAGGGGTTTCATTCAGAAAACAGGCGGATTGCCGATCAGGTGCAATGCCTTTCAGTTGGGGTATTTCAGTATGGCATTTTGAAGTGGCATGGGGGCAACGGGGGTGAAAATGACATCCGGTCGGAGGGTTCAAAGGGGAAGGGATTTCTCCTGCTACAGGAGTGTATTGCCGTTTTCGTAAATCGAGCCTTGGCACTTCATTCAGCAATGCTTGGGTGTATGGGTGGTTGGGACTGTGAAACATATCTTCAGTGGGAGCACTTTCTACCACCCTTCCTAGGTACATGATCAGAACCCGGTTCGAGATATGCTCGACCACGCTCAAGTCATGACTGATGAAAAGGTAAGTCAAATTCAACTGTTCACGTAAGTCCATGAAGAGGTTGAGTACCTGAGCCTGGATGGAAACATCTAGTGCCGCAACGGCTTCATCGCATACAAGAAATTCTGGCTGTACCGCCAAAGCCCGGGCTACTCCTAGACGCTGACGTTGGCCACCTGAAAACTGGTGTGGATAACGTCCTGAATAGGAAGCATCAAGGCCCACTTTTTCAAGCATGTTTGCAACATATTCATCCTGGCTTTGCCCCTCAAGCAGTCCATGAATCCTGGGAGCTTCCCCAATGATATCGCGTACCCGCATCCTCGGATTCAGGGAAGCAAAAGGATCCTGAAAGATCATCTGGATTTTGAGGGCTGCTGCATGTCCCTCCGGACTGGCCGCATTGGAGATGTCTTTGCCATTGTAGTGAATGGTTCCTGCAGAAGGAGGGAGAATTCCCGTGACCATCCTTCCAAAGGTTGATTTTCCACATCCGGATTCTCCTACGAGTCCAACGACTTCTCCCTGGCGGATGTCAAGGTTGACCTGATCTACGGCCTGTACTACCTCCTCCTGAACATTGGCTCCAAGCTTGCGGGCCAGTTTTGCTGCAAAATCCAGATGCTTGACAAAACGTTTTGAGAGCTCTCGAGTTTCCAGCAAGGAACTCATGCTGTTTCCCGTTGTGGATGATGGCAAAAGATTCGGCGTTCCGTTTCTGCTTCATGGAGTGAAGGCAGACGGCGGCATTCCACGTCTGCAATGGGACAGCGCGTCCGGAAGGCACAGCCTTCCGGAAGGCTCAATAAGGAAGGTGTCATCCCGGGGATCTGGTTCAATCTCCTTCCGCGTTGATTGTGGGAGGGAACCGATTCGATCAGTCCTTTGCTGTAAGGGTGCAGCGGACGGTCTAGTACCTCATCCACGCTTCCGGTTTCGACAATCCTGCCGGCATACATGACGCAGATCCGTTCGGCCAGTCCGGCAACTACTGCCAGATCATGAGTGATCCAGATCAGTGCGGTTCCGGTTTCACGGCAGAGTCGTTGGACCTCATGGAGGATCTGTCCCTGGATGGTGACATCAAGTGCTGTGGTCGGTTCATCGGCGATGATCAGTTCAGGTTGATTCAACAAAGCAATCGCAATCGCAACACGCTGCCGCATGCCTCCCGAAAACTGATGCGGGTAGGCACGCAGCCTTTCATCCGGTGAGGCGATACCGACCTTCCCCAAGGCATCCCGGGCCCGTTCTCGGGCGACATCCGTGCCCACTTTCTGATGGGCTTGAATCGCTTCGATCATCTGGGTGTCGATGCGAAGCACCGGGTTGAGGGTCATCATTGGATCCTGGAAAACCATGGCCAAATGGTTTCCACGGACGTTTCGCATTTCTTCTTCTGAAAGCTTCAGCAGATTCCGTCCCTTGAAAAGAATTTCTCCACCTACCACCTCTCCTGGGGGGTCCACAAGACCTAGGATGGAAAATCCGGTTACGGTTTTACCAGAACCTGATTCTCCAACCAGTCCCAGAACCTCTCCAGAACCCAATGAGAAACTGACATCTTCAACGGCTTTAGCCACCCCGTCACGGGTGAAGAAATGGGTCTGGAGGTTGCGGACATCCAGGGTGGGTTGGGGCATGGAACTTCAGGAATCGTTAGAGGATTTTTCAAAGAAGGATTCAAAAATAAAATCCTGTCCAGTAAAGATTGTTCTTGTGTTCATGACCCTAGTCCTTATTTCTGAAGCCTTGGATTGAGTACATCCCGTAACTGGTCACCGACGAGGTTGATGCTGACGATGGTAATCAGCAGGGCGATTCCAGGAAAGAAACTGATCCAATATCTTTGACTCAACATGTATTCGAATCCGTTGGCGATCAAGAGTCCCAGTGAAGGTTCGGTGATCGGGAGCCCTATGCCCAGGAAACTGAGGGTGGCTTCCAGAGAAATCGCATGTGCAGTTTGTAGAGTGCCAACCACGATCAAGGGTGGAAGGCAGTTTGGAAGCAGATGGCGAAAAACAATGCGTTGGTGACTTAAGGCAAGGCAGGTGGCCGCTTCAATGTATTCCTTGCGTCTCTCGACCAAAGCACTACCTCTGACGGTTCGGGCATAATAGGCCCACTGCACGACCACAAGGGCAACGATGATCTTGTCCACGCCCTTGCCGAGCAGGGCCACCAGCACCAATGCCACCAAGATGGCCGGAAAGCCGAGTTGAATGTCCACAACACGCATAATCAGGGTTTCTACCTTTCCTCCAAAATACGCGGCAATCAACCCAAAAGCCCCACCGATGGCTAAGGCAATCAATCCACTCAGCACTCCCACACTAAGGCTGGTTCGAAGTCCGTATAATATTGCACTCAGCAAATCCCGCCCAGCACCGTCGGTCCCAAGCCAATAGGTCATTCCAGTGTAGCTTTTCGAACCAGGTTCAAGCCGGCTGTCCATAACATCGACTTGTGCCAGATCATAAGGATCAGTCGGAGAAATGAGTGGTGCAAAAAGCCCGAGGATGAGGATCAAAAGCAGAACAGCAAAGGCTCCTGTAGAGACTTTGCTTTCAAAAAAATTTTCAAGGAAACGCTGAAGAGGGGGGTCCGGTTTGGAGAATTTCTCGGTTCTCCCGTCTTCGTTCTGTAGAACTTCCATCGTTGAGTCAGGTTTTCATGTCCTGGAGGCGAACCCTGGGGTCCAAAATCGAGTAAAGGACGTCGACGATCAGGTTGATGATCACGAACATCAGCACGATGATCATCAGATATGCGACCACCACAGGCCTGTCCAGCAGATGGATGGAATCGATGATGAGTTTTCCCATGCCTGGCCAGGCAAAGACGGTTTCTGTGACCACTGAAAAAGCGATCAAACCTCCGAGTTCCAAACCCAGTACTGTCACGACAGGAATGAGAATGTTTTTCATGAGATGCACAAAAATCAGTCGTGATTCACTGAGCCCCTTGGCTCGTGCGAATTTCATGTAATCCTGATGAACCACTTCCCGTGTTCCTGCTCGGGCAAGGCGAATCACGAGAGACATCTTGAAGAGGGAGAGATTGAGGGCAGGCATCAACAAATGGGAAAGACCATCGAGGGTCAGAAAACTCAGTTCTATCCCTGCCACCAGTACAGTTTCTCCACGACCCGTCGAGGGCAGCCATCCCAGCATCACCGCAAAAACCATGATCATCATCAGTCCTACCCAGAATGTTGGTAGGCTGAAACCCAGGATGGATCCGGCCATGATGGTGCGGCTGACTTTGGCTTTCGATTTCAATCCCGCATAGACTCCTAGGGGGATACCGATCAAGACCGCCAAGATCAGGGCGGAGAAGGCCAGTTCCAAAGTTGCCGGCATCCGCATCAGGATCAGTTTCAATGCTGGCATTCCAAAGATAAAGGACTTGCCTAAATCGCCGTTGAGGGCATTTAGCAGGAAATGTCCGTATTGAATATGCAGGGGTTTATCGAGTCCGAAATGACGGATCACCCGTTCGATTTCGGCCTGATCTGCTTCCGGGTTGATCAGCATGTCCACCGGATCACCGACGACATTGACTCCCACGAACACCAGGAGAGACATTAAAAATACGACCACGATGCTCTGCAACAAACGGCGTATGATGAAAACCGTCATGGCACCAGGGTTGATTAGGTGGGAACAAAAAAAAGGCGGGTCCTGGGAAGAACCCACCTTGATCAAGAGGTGTGGTTAATTCGAATACACACCGGAATAGAGAGTGGTTTCATCGGTACGGGCTTTGTAACGGATGCCCTTTTTCGCTGCCCAGGTATTGACTTGGTAATGAAGCGGAATGATACCCAGATCGTTGATGGCCACTTCCGTGGCTTTTGCCAGCAAGTCCTGACGCTTGGCATCATCAATCGTAGCCAGTGCTTCTTCTACAAGAACATCAACTTCAGAATTGGAATAACGTCCCCGGTTCGATGCACCAAAACCTTGGGATTTGTCATAGGTGTGAAGCAGTGATTTTAGTGGAGAAGAAGCTTCTCCAGTACCTGCACCCCAGCCGACCAGAATAAAACTGAATTCTGGTGTCTTGCCGGGTCCTCCTCTTGAGGCACGACCGAAATAAACACTTTTCGGCATGGTTTCTACTGCAGTCCGAATTCCCAAACGTGAAAGCATCTGTGCAATCGCTTCACAGATTTTTGCATCATTGATGTATCGGTCGTTCGGGCCATGGATGGTCATTTCAAATCCGTCTGGAACGCCTGCTGCTGCGAGTAGTTTTTTGGCTCCAGCAGGATCGTAGGGTTCTGGTTTTAGATTGGAACTGACACCGAAGAAGCCTTCCGGCAGTAATTGTCCTGCCTTGATTGCGACTCCTTCCATCACTCGATCAACGATGGCATCACGGTTGATGGCCTTCGAAATAGCCTTCCGTACCCTTTGATCTTGAAGAGGATTCTTAATTGAGCCTCCGCCATTCGCTTTGACATATGGAGAATTCGAACGTTTGTGGTCCAGGTGGAGGTAGATGACACGGTTTGAAATGCCCTGACTCAGTTCGATCCCTGATTCTCCCTTCAACCGCTCAATATCGGTGGTTGGAACGTTGTCGATGAAATCAACATCTCCTGCAAGCAGTGCTGCAACACGAGCGGGGGACGATTTTATGGGCTTGATAATCACCTTATCCCACTCGGGTTTCTTGCCCCAATAGTCATCGTTGCGTTCCAAGACGAGACGGTCGCCTGGGACCCACTCGACAAACTTGAACTGTCCTGTTCCAATCGCGGCTTTGCCATTATTGTAATCTTCCGTCGTAGCTCCCTGTCCATGTTTTTTGGAAATGATACTGAACGTCATCATATCATTCGGCATCAGGGGATAGGGACGCTTGGTTTTGATGTGGATCGTGTGGTCATCAATTTTGACGATATTCTTGCCTTTCAGGTAGGTCATGAAACTTGAAGGAGAATTGGGGACATTCGGTGCGCGTTCGAAGGTGAAGACCACGTCATCTGCAGTAAATGGACTGCCGTCATGAAAACGGACTCCCTTGCGAAGTTTGAATTCCCAGGTTAGGTCATCTACTGCCCTCCAGGAAACTGCAAGACCCGGCATCAGTTGCTGCTTGTCGTCAGGCATGATCAGCCGATCGAAGATTTCACGTGACAGAGCGTTGTTCGGGGTCAGATTGTGATAATGAGGATCAATTGAGGAAGGTTCCCCTTTGATCCCTGCACGCAGGACTTTTGCTGATGCACTGTTGATGAACATCAGGCTCAGAAGTGGAATCAAAAGAACAATGATTTTTTTCATATCTTCTCCTTGGAAAAATTTTCATCAGTGGATGAAAATAGGAATGACTATCTCATCCAACCAAACAGGGAGATAGATAAATAGATTTTCATTTGATAATGATCAAGGAAATTCCTAGACCCTGCTGAAGGAAACCCAGAAAGTTGAACAAATGTAGATATATTTCTAGAATGTGTCCATTCCAGAACTTTGATTTCAAAAATCCAACATGAGCATCATTGAAGAAAATTCTTATCCTGTGTTACTGCAAGCCCCCGACATTTCTGCCTATCAAAAAGGAAACACGGGAATCGATTACATTCATCAATTCGACTCAGGAAAGCCCGGGCCACATGTGATGATCAGCGCGGTTGTCCATGGCAATGAACTTTGTGGGGCAATAGCCCTTGACCATCTTTTCAGGCATGAAGTTAGGCCCATGCAGGGCCGGCTTAGCCTGGCATTCATGAACGTGGAGGCATTTCAGAGTTTTGATCCAGAAAGGCCCAAGGAATCACGTTATGTTGATGAGGATTTCAACCGGCTCTGGACGAAAGAGGTTTTGGAAGGAGAGCGGACTAGCCGGGAACTGCAGAGGGCGAGAGAAGTATGGCCGATGATCGAAACGGTGGACCTGCTTTTTGATATCCATTCGATGCAGACTCCCACCTTACCTCTGATGATGGCAGGTCCTCTCAAAAAGGGACGTGCCCTGGCGAAACAAGTGCAAATACCAGAAACGGTGGTTACAGACGGGGGGCATAAAGCCGGCAGGAGGATGAGGGACTATGAAGGATTTTCTGACCCGAAAAGCAGCAAGAATGCGATTCTCATCGAATGCGGACAGCACTGGCAACCATCAAGTGCAGACCTCGCGATTGCCTCAGCTTGGAGGTTTCTCTGGAAAAACGGGATGGTTTCCGAAGAACAAGCAGTTCCTTTTCAAACGGAAACCGTTCCTGAAAAGCAGCAGTTTATCGAGGTATCAGGACCCTACACCATCCAAACCGACTCTTTCCGATTTGTTGAAAAATTTACAGGAATGGAGGTGATTGAAAAGGAGGGAACGGTCATTGGCTATGATGGGTCTGATGAAGTGAAGACTCCTTATGATTCATGCATACTTATCATGCCCACCCTTAGGCCGAACCCCCAGACTTCCGCAGTACGTTTCGGAAAATGCATCGAATCGGGAGTTTGAAGCATGGCTTTATTTTGTTCCGGAAGGGTTTAAGCCTCAAACCTTCATAAGGATTTTAATTTTTTTTTACCAGGGATTTCAAGGATCCAGGGTCTTTCTTGAAAACTCCATTTTCGACGATGCCGTCATGACATGAAAATCCCTTGAGTTCAAGGATTTCACAGTACTTGTCGTTAATCCGGCCCTGCCAGGGTTTTCCATTGACGAACTCTCCTTCGAACATCACTCCGTTGGTCCAGTAAAAACGACCTTTTCCTGACTGCCGTCCTTTCTGGAATTGTCCGACGTACTTACGCCCATCGGAAAAGAGGTAAGTGCCTTCACCATGCCTTCGTCCTTTGGAGTAATCACCGATATAGCGGTCTCCCTTGCTGGAACCGCTGCCGTATGTGAAATCTCCCAGCCCGTCACGGAGGCCTTTGACAAAGTCGCCGACGTAGACATGGCCCTGTTTAAAAATCTGTTTGCCTCTCCCATGCCGTTTCCCTTTTTGGAACTCTCCCGAGTATTTGCTGCCGTCGGGCCATTTCAGAAGTCCCATCCCTTCTCGAATGCCCTCTTTCCAGGTTCCGTCATAGCTGAAACCGTCCGGGCTATGGTAACTCCCCCGGCCTTCCGGTTTCCCGTCTTTGATTTCTCCCTCGTAATGGCCGTCTTTTTCAGGATTCCCTTCTTTTTTCCAATGTCTGCTTTTGAGGTCGAGAAAAAGCTGCGGGTTGCGGAATTCCAGTTCCTCGACCAGTCTTCCTTTTTCCCAGATTCCCTTGAGACTGGAGCCGTCAGGAAAAAACTGGATACCTGGGCCATTACGCCGGTTATTCTGGAAACGTCCGGAAAAACGGTTCCCTGAAGGATCCTGGAATTCGATATGTCCATGTTTCTTGCCGTCACGAAACTGACCTTGAAAGGACGCATGATTCAGTGATTTGAAAATTCCTTTTCCATGATAAAGTCCATCCTTCCAGCCTCCACTGTAGCTCGCTCCAAGGGGATGGATTGCGACTCCTTCTCCATGGGGTTTCCCCTTCTGTTGTTCTCCTCGATAGACCCAATGTGTATCCTCATCTCCCTGGAGTTCCCATTCATTGGTTCCAGTTTCCTGGTAGAGGGCCAGGTTCTTTAGTTCATTGGAAAATACCTGGTGGCATGGCACCATCATCCAGCAGACGATGAGGATCAACGCTAAAAAAGGAAAACTGGAGCCGTTCCTGGAGGTTGGTTTTTCTTTGATCAAATGCGAAGTTCCTGATCGGGTTTTGCTGCCCTGTGACATGCCTTTGAGTGATCCTGGAGAAAGACCTGCACGTTGAAACGTTTTGCAGATGTAAAAGTTAATTTACTGGAGCATAAAATTTTTTTCTAGCCTACTTTTAAAACTTTGCCCTTGAGGGGTGTTTCCTTTTCAAAAGCCAAAACTCAGATTTCCTCTAGAAGGGAGTTCTAAAGCTATCCGAGTCGGTTCTGGAATCACTCGCCAATGATCTTGACGAGCACCCGTTTTCTTCGGTTGCCGTCGAATTCTCCATAAAAAATCTGTTCCCAGGTACCGAAATGAAGCTTGCCTTCGGTGATGGCCACCATCACTTCACGGCCCATGACCTGGCGTTTATGATGTGCATCGCCATTGTCTTCGCCGGTCAGGTTGTGGCGATAGCGGCTGAGCGGTTCATGGGGAGCCAGTTCTTCGAGCCAGCGTTTGTAATCACTGTGAAGCCCGGCTTCGTCATCATTGATGAATACTGAAGCGGTTATGTGCATGGCATTGACCAGACACATTCCTTCACGAATTCCACTCTCCTTCAATGCATTTTCGACATCATGAGTGATGTTGACGAAATCCATTCTCTGTGGGACGTCCATCCAGAGTTCCTTGTGAAACGATTTCATGATCTTCCATGGTTTAAATGTTATGCGTGTGAAACTTCAATCTATCCACATTGAGTACCAAACCCAATCTGTTCCGGGTGAAACAATTTTTTGAATACAAGAGAAGCTTTTTCAATCCACCGGATCTTGAGGGGGACTCCCTTTTTTGAAGGGATTCAGGTTTTGAATCTCAAGTAATTTTACGAATGTTGGCCCCCTGTCGTGGATGTTATTGTCAAAGTCAAGAAGACAAAATGGGGTGTGCAAAAGTTTTGCTCCTTCCTTGAGCTCACCCCATCTTCAGTTTGATTCAACGGACAAGTCTTGAAAGATTCCCAAAGTCTGATCTCCGATGGCCACTTGAACACTTCACGGGTTGAAGGATTTGGCACGCCCCTCAGGGGTAGGATCCTTCAGAGTCCAATGAGTTACAGGTCAAAGCCCTTTTAAACCTCATCCGGAATACTTTATGAGTGCGACACAAAAACACGTCTATCTTTTCAGTGAACTGGATCAGGCGGAAGCCTATGTCCAAGGCAATTGGGATTCAACCCGTGGCCTGCTTGGTGGTAAAGGGGCCAACCTGGCGGACATGACCCGGCTTGGTGTACCCGTTCCTCCGGGACTGACCGTCACCACTGAATCGTGTAATGCTTTTCTGGAAGCGGGAGAGGAATTCCCCCAAGGGATGTGGGAGCAGGTGCTGGAAGGACTGAAGGTTGTGGAAGGAAAGATGGGGAGGAAATTCGGTGACCTGCACGATCCTCTTCTGGTGTCCTGCCGTTCGGGTGCAAAATTCTCCATGCCTGGGATGATGGACACGGTCCTCAACATTGGAATCAACGATGCGGTTGCCGAGCAGATGATACGTCAGACCAGTGAACGTTTCGTCTATGACCTCTACCGTAGGTTGATCCAGATGTTCGGCAGCGTGGTGATGGACGTTCCGGACGAAGTCTTTGAAGCCGTCATTGAAGCCCAACGCAAAGTGTCCGGAGTCAAGACCGATGCCGAAATGACGGCCGAGGATTGGAAGGTGGTCACCAAGCAGTTCAAGCAGATCTACAACACCTACACGCATGAGGATTTTCCTGAAGACCCCTACCTGCAGCTCAAGCTCGGCACCGAAGCAGTTTTCAAGTCGTGGAACAGCAGACGGGCCCAGGCCTATCGGAATGCAGCCGGCATCTCCCACGACCTGGGAACGGCAGTCAACATCCAGGCCATGGTATATGGCAACATATCGGAAGATTCTGGAACCGGAGTGGCCATGTCCCGTAATGCATCCAATGGCAAAAATGAATTGGAAGGAGATTTTTTGATGAACGCCCAGGGTGAAGACGTGGTCGCGGGAATCCGTATGACTGAGCCCATCAGTGAACTGAAAACCCGGCTCCCGGAAGTCTATAACCAGTTTCGGGAAATTGCCCGCAAACTGGAAATGCATTACCGCAACATGCAGGACATGGAGTTCACCATCGAACGAGGAACGCTTTGGGTGCTCCAGACCCGGGATGGAAAACGTACCGCACAGGCGGAAGTCAAAATCGCGGTGGAGATGGTTGAGGAAGGAATGATCACCCGCACGGAAGCCGTTCGCCGGGTCAAACCCGAACAGGTTGATTTCTTCCTCCATCCGCAATTGGATGCGGGTGCGATGAAAGAAGCAAAAAAAATCGCCTCCGGACTGAATGTTTCTCCGGGAGCGGCAGTGGGGATGGTCGCTTTCGATGCGGACACCGCCGAACGCTGGGCGAAGCACGAAGGGAAGCAGGTGATCATGGCCCGTCCGGAAACCAAACCTGACGATGTGCACGGCATGTTGGCGGCGGAAGGGATTTTGACAAGCAAAGGCGGACGCACCAGCCACGCCGCTTTGGTAGCACGACAGTTCGGCAAGCCAGCGGTGGTCGGCGTCAGTGAACTGGAACTCGATCTGATCGCACGGAAGATGGTAGTCAGCGACAGCATCATCATCGAAGAGGGAGACTGGATATCCCTGGATGGAACCTTGGGCGAGGTCTACCTCGGGCAACTCCCAACCGTTGTTCCGGACATCAAAAATCCGGGGTTGATCAAACTGCTAAGCTGGGCGGATGAAATACGAAAGCTGGGGGTTTGGGCCAATGCGGACTACCCGCGTGATGCGCAACGGGCTCGAGAATATGGCGCGGAAGGGATCGGACTCTGCCGCACGGAGCATATGTTTTTTGAAGCGGAAAGAATGCCTATCGTGCAACGCATGATCATGGCCAGACATACCCTGGAACGCAAGGAAGCACTGGATCAGCTCCTTCCCCTTCAACGTGGAGATTTCGAGGGCTTATTCCGGGTGATGGACGGCCATCCCGTGATCATCCGCCTGATCGACCCTCCTCTGCATGAATTCTTGCCTTCCTTCGAAGAATTGGTTCAGGGTTTGGCGGATCTCAAAGTACGGACCCAGCATTTCCATACCCTCAGTGAAATCGACAGTGCCCTCGCCGAAATCAGGGTCAAGCAGGATTATCTGGAACAGGTGGAAGCCCTGCGTGAACAGAACCCGATGCTCGGAACCCGCGGGGTGAGGCTAGGGATCCTCATTCCGGAACTGACCCAGATGCAGGTTCGTGCCATCTTCGAGGCCGCCTGCATCTGTTCCAAAGACGGAGTGGATGTTCAGCCTGAGGTGATGATTCCTCTGACCTCCCATGTCAATGAACTGAAGATTCAGCAATCCTCCCTCGAGGAAGTGGCCTGTGAAGTGATGAAGGAACAGGATCTGGAAGTAAAATATAAATTCGGGACGATGATCGAACTTCCGCGAGCGGCGCTGACGGCAGATGAAATCGCGGAGGTTGCACAGTTTTTTTCATTCGGCACCAACGACCTGACCCAGACCACCTTCGGCATCTCGCGTGATGATGCAGAATCAGGGTTCCTGATGGAATACATCCAGCGTGGAATCCTCAAGGAAAACCCTTTTGCGAGCATCGACCCGAACGGGGTGGGCAAGCTGATCGACATTGGGGTTCAGGGTGGACGTTCCTCCCGGCCTGACCTTGAAGTTGGCATCTGCGGGGAACATGGCGGAGATCCAAAGAGCATCTCGCTCTGTCATCGACTTGGACTGAACTATGTATCCTGCTCGCCTTATCGTGTCCCAATTGCCCGAATGGCGGCGGCCCACGCGGTGCTTGAAGAGAATCCCTGAACCGATTCTGTTTCAGGATTGATTTTATGACTTCGGGGGAACTGAACCGTCGTTCAGGGCTCCTGATTCAGATGTTCCAGCAATTCNTGGTGGATCAGGCCGTTGCTGGCAACGACCTCACGTTCCATCAGGACGAAAGACTCATCGTTCATCTTGCTCACCCGTCCTCCAGCTTCTTCGACGATCAGCACTCCCGCGGCCATGTCCCAGGCTCCAAGCTGGTATTCCCAGAATCCATCCAACCATCCCCGGGCAACATGGCAGAAATCCAGCGCGGCTGCTCCAGCCCGGCGTACCCCTTGGGTCCGGTCCGTGAGAAGCTTGAAGTGTTCCATGTTGCGTGACCAGATCTGGTCGTGGGTGTAAGGAAATCCGGTGGCCAGCAGAGATTTGCTGAGTTCCTTCGTTTTGG
The DNA here is from genome assembly GCA_002683785.1 of Deltaproteobacteria bacterium. Lineage (GTDB taxonomy): Bacteria > SAR324 > SAR324 > SAR324 > NAC60-12 > UBA1014. Next base: position 2,069 of record NYUB01000071.1, on the reverse strand, counting down.
ATACCTGCAGGGCTTTGCCGTTGCAGAAAGCCCCACCTCCGGAAGTCGCCGTGTAGATTTCTCCGCTTGAAATGTGATTCACCACTCCGGCAAGTGGACGGTTTTCTTGATAGAGTGCAATCGAAACCGCATAGAGCGGATAGCCATGGACGAAATTGGTGGTTCCGTCAAGAGGATCGATGACCCAGAGGTATTCGGAATCGCTCTGCTCTATGCCCCCTTCTTCAGCAAGGAATTGATGTTNGGGAAATTTTGATTGCACCGTCTCCTTGATGATCTTTTCCGACCCCAGGTCGACGTGGGTGACCAAATCCGTGGCACCTTTATAACCGATATCCAGGGTTTTATGGGCTTCCTGCCGAATGAATGCTGCNGCCTTTTCTGCGGCATCNAGGGCCACGTCAAGAAATGGATGTGGATCGTTCATGATGGATTGGAGTTATGCTGGAAGAGTGAGGTATTAATTCTGCCAAAAGCGACAGGTTTCAGTTGATTTCTTTGGAGGGCTGTTTTTTGGTCTCTTTCGAGGGCTTGAAAGCTTCTTTGCGGATGGAATATTTGGTCAGAAGCTTGTGCAGCTGCCGGGTTGTGATGCCAGCCGTTTCTGCAGCANGGTTGACCCGTCCCTGATGGAGCATGAGCAGTTCCTTGAGGTATTGGCGTTCCACCTGTTCCAGGCTTTGTCGACGGACTTCGGCAAGTGGCAATTTGGCATCAAGTAGAACTTCGGCGGTGTGACCGTCATGGGCCAGGATCTCCTGTGGGAAATTTTCTGCACTGAGGATTCTCGTTTTTTCCAGGATGTAGGATCGTTCGATGATGTTTTCGAGTTCACGGACATTCCCCGGCCAGTCATACTGCTTGAGTGCCTTGATCACAAAAGGATCGATGCCTTGAATGTCTTTGTAATAGTGACGGTTGAACCATTCGATCAGGGATTCGACGATTTGCGGGATGTCTTCGCTTCGCTGCTGCAGAGAAGGGAGTTGGATTGGAAAGACACTGAGGCGGTAAAAAAGATCTCGACGGAAGCTTCCCTCTTCACACAANCTGCTGAGTTCCGCATTGGAAGCGGTGATGATACGCACGTCTGCCTCGATGGGTTGTTCCCCGCCGACCCGCTGGAAAATCCGTTCCTGCAATACCTGGAGGAGCTTGATCTGGGTCGAAGGAGAAATGGTGTTGATTTCATCAAGAAAAAGCGTACCCCCCTGGGCCTTGTCGAATCGTCCGAGTTTGCGTTTATTGGCTCCNGTGAAGGCTCCTTTTTCATAACCGAACAACTCGCTTTCCACCAAGGTCTCTGGAATTGCACCACAATGAAGATGGACAAATGGCATTTCACTGCGGCTGCTGTGCTGATGAATCAGCTTGGCGATCATTCCTTTACCGACTCCTGTGTCGCCCAGCAAAAGGACCGTGGTCCGTGTCGGTGAAACGGACTTCAACTTCTCGAGGACCTGCCGCATCAGTGGGCTTTGGGTCCGTACGACCTGCATGGCCTCGGGCCGCCAGAACAGATCGGCTTCCATTTCACTCATGATTTGAGAATTCCTCCGGCCCTGGTTGTCTTCATTCTGTCTCTCAAGTTAGAACAAACTTACAAATAAGAATTGGCAGAGGTCGTCCATCAAAGCAAGAAAAAAATCAGTAAAAAATTCAAATCTTTAGAAGATGGATTAAGGCGTGAATCCAGAAGNTTCAAAAAAAGGGAATCTCCTCCAACTAGACGCGCACTTTTCAAGGGTCTGGATTTCTGATCAAAGGAGAGAATGCTTTTCCAGAAATGGGAATTCTCTTGATACTTCCAGCNTCCAGAGGAAATCTTTCAAATACCAAAANGATGNAAGCCTCTTCTCCTTGCACCCGTAGCTCAGTTGGATAGAGCGACGGATTCCGGTTCCGTAGGTCGGGCGTTCGAATCGCTCCGGGTGCACCAGTATTTCTTCAATGATTTCAGTCAATAACAGCATATTCTTGATTTTTTGCATTTGCAAAACCAATCCTGAATATGCCCGAAATAGGGGGGTAAACCTGGTCAACACTCTGACAACACTCTGACAAAAAAT
>NYUB01000070.1 GCA_002683785.1 Deltaproteobacteria bacterium | reverse complement strand
ATTCGAAGTGAAATTCAAGATCGGGCTTGTGTCCATGATGATGCCCGTGGGGTATGCTCCTGAATTTAATGATATTTCCGGTGGGACTTGATCATCCGTGGTGACTACTACTGGATTATCAGGTTTTGCCGTTTGTAGGGTATCTTGCTCTTCCTCAACAGGAGCAGTGTCACAAGCGACAAAAATAAAATGCACTACGAACAGCAAAGTTAGGACTAGCAGTCGCATTGCTGAGGCCATCTGCCCAATAGATCTGGTAAGGGGAATTGATACACTCATTGAGAAGGTTCCGTATCTCAAAGGCGTTTAGAATTCTGAAAATCCGCAAAACCCAGTCAGGATTCCACGTGCGTATATATAGTCCATATCATGAAATTTCGCTATTTAAATATCAATTACTTTAGAAAAATTAGATTTTCAAATAATATAGGACTTATGAAAAATTAATGTCAACCCAAATGAATGGACAATTAAAAATAAATTTATTTTATTAAATATACAATATATTCATGTGTTTATGTAATTAAGGTATATTATATTTCATCATATATGGTAAATTTCGGTTATTAGCTTCAAATATATTTATGACTTATCTAGATCAGAAACCGTACACAGAGGAACTATTAGGATGATTAAGGAATAAAATGGAAACCCATTTGGATCTACAAAACGGAATAAAAAGATTCCGCACGAAAAGCCTCAACAAGCCACCATCCTTCAATTCCTCTTGAAAAGGGTTTTCATCCTTCAAATCTTTAGAAGCAAAGCTTTGATTGGAACCCGTTCGTCCCATGAATCCTAGAGGGAGGAATATCTTGCAAAACCCAGAAAAATTCTGGAAGTTATGCATAACTTGAGAAGAAGATCATGAAATTTGGAATTTTATATTTCATGATATTTTTTTACAAACCCATGTTTTTATAGAACATTCATGCCTGATGCGTGTTCCTAGCGAGAACCTGACAATCCTTTTTTCACCCAGCTGGATCCGAATCAATTGATTCGGACCAGAGCAACCCATCCATCGAACAGGAAACATGAGAAGCATTTTTATCGGAGCCAGCTTTCTGGTTCTGGCCCTGAATGGTTTGATTTATCTTGTCTGGCCCCCCGTGTTATGGTCATTGATCCTGTTCGGCCCCTTGATTCTGGTTGGATTCCGGGACATGGCCCAGACCCGTCATTCGGTATTGAGAAACTTCCCGGTGGTTGGGCACATGCGTTATTTTTTAGAACTGATCAGTCCTGAAATTCGTCAATATTTCATCGAATCCGATACCAGTGGAGCACCCTTCAACCGTCAAGAACGGAGTGTGGTTTACGAACGGGCAAAGAACGTCCGAGATACGGTCCCTTTTGGAACCGTGAGGGATGTTTATGCAACAGGTTACGAGTGGGTCAATCATTCTCTGAGCCCAAAGCATCTGGATTTGGAGGAAGTTCGCGTCCTGGTTGGAGGAAAAGACTGCAAACAACCTTATAATGCTAGTCTGCTGAACATCTCGGCCATGAGCTACGGGGCTCTCAGCCAGAACGCCGTGATTGCACTCAATAAGGGAGCGAAGATGGGAAATTTCGCCCACAACACCGGCGAGGGATCCATCAGCCCCTATCATCTTCAAGGTGGTGACCTGATCTGGCAGGTGGGCACAGGATATTTCGGTTGCCGAACCGATGAAGGCAAGTTCAATCCGGATATGTTCAAGGAAAAATCCGCCCTTGAGGAAGTCAAGATGATTGAGATCAAACTCTCCCAGGGAGCAAAACCTGGACACGGAGGGATCTTGCCTGCTGCTAAACTGACCGAGGAGATTGCTTCCATTCGAAGTGTGCCGATGGGCAAGGACGTCAACTCGCCTCCTGGACACACCGCTTTTTCGAATCCAACCGAGTTCATGCATTTCATACAACAGCTGAGGGAACTTTCAGGAGGGAAACCGATCGGATTTAAACTTTGCGTCGGCAAAAGGCGGGAATTTCTTTCAATCTGCAAAGCCATGCTGAAAACAGGCATCACCCCTGATTTCATTACCGTCGACGGCGGTGAAGGAGGTACTGGAGCCGCACCACTCGAATTCACGAACCGCATCGGCACTCCTTTGGTGGAGGGTTTGATCTTTGTCCATAATTCGCTGGTCGGGTTTGACCTGCGCAAAGAAATGAGAATCTGCACCAGTGGCAAGATCATCACTGGTTTTGACATCATCAAGCGTCTGGCAATGGGAGCCGACCTCTGTTATTCGGCCAGAGGGATGATGATGTCCCTAGGATGCATCCAGGCCCTCAAATGTAATACCAACACCTGTCCCGTGGGAGTGACGACCCAGGATCCTGGACTGGTGGTGGGACTGGTCCCTGAAGACAAGTGTAAACGTGTCTATAACTTCCAGAAGAATATCCTCAAAAGCGCCTGTGAAATGATGGGGGCGATGGGTCTGGAAAAAACCGATGATCTCAAACCCTGGCATTTGATGAGGCGAACTGAAGCTTATGAGATTCGTAATTATTCAGAAATATATGATTTCCTGAAACCAGGTGACCTCCTCAAAAAATCTCTTCCGGATAGTTATGCACGAGCAGTTGAAGCTGCCAATGCAGAAAGTTTCAATGATATTCATCCCTCTGTTTAATCAAACCTTGAGTGAATTGAACCACCGACAACATTTAAATTGAGAGAAAATTGTGAAAGCATCTGATCTGTTCGTAAAATGTATGGAGGAAGAAGGAGTAGAATATCTGTTTGGAATCCCAGGTGAAGAAAACCTGGACCTCCTCGATTCGCTCCGGAATTCGAGCATCAAGCTGATTCTTACCCGTCACGAGCAGGCAGCAGGTTTCATGGCCGCCACTTATGGGCGTTTGACCGGACGTGCCGGAGTCTGCATGTCAACCCTTGGACCTGGAGCAACCAACCTGGTCACCGCTGCAGCCTATTCCCAGCTGGCGGCAATGCCAATGGTCATGATAACCGGCCAAAAACCGGTGACGCACAGCAAGCAGGGAAAATTTCAAATTCTGGATGTGGTTGAAATGATGCTCCCCTTGACCAAGTTCACGCATCAGATTGTCAGTGGGAACAACATCCCTTCAAGAGTCCGTGAAGCCTTCCGTATCTCACAGGAGGAACGTCCTGGTGCTTCCCATCTTGAACTTCCTGAAGACATTGCTTCTGAAAAGACCGATTTAAGCCCCATTCCTGCGAGCCGTGCCCGAAGACCTGTTGCCGAAAACAAAGCGGTAAAACAGGCCGTGGACATGATCGAAGCAGCAAAAAACCCGCTGCTCCTGATCGGAGCCGGTGCCAACCGCAAACTTCCTGCACGAATGCTGCGTGCGTTTGTGGATAAAACTGGAATCCCGTTCATCAGCACCCAGATGGGCAAGGGAGTCCTGGATGAAAGAGATCCGCTCTTTCTTGGTAACGCCTCGCTCTCTGCCAATGATTTTCTGCACAGGGCCATTGATAATTCGGACCTCATCATCAATGTCGGGCATGATGACATCGAAAAACCTCCTTTTTTCATGACCGAGGATTCATTCCAGGTGATTCACATCAATTTCATGAGTGCGGATGTTGATCCTGTTTACTTCCCTCAACTGGAAGTGATCGGAGACATTGGCAACAGCATGTGGCAGATCAAGGAAAGAATCATGAAAAAGGATACTTGGGATTTCAATTATTTCATGAAGGTCCAGGAACAGGTCATCACGCACCTTGCCGAAGGAGCCGATGATCCACGTTTCCCAGTCTACCCGCAACGGTTGGTGGCTGATGTCAGGAAAGTGATGCCCTCGGATGGCATCATCGCCCTGGACAATGGTGTCTACAAAATCTGGTTTGCCCGAAATTATCTTGCCCATCAGTCCAATACCGTATTATTGGACAACGCCTTGGCTACGATGGGGGCGGGATTGCCTTCTGCCATGGGGGCGAAAATCGTTCACCCAGAACATTGGGTGATGGCCATCTGCGGTGACGGAGGGTTCATGATGAATTCCCAGGAACTCGAAACTGCCGTCAGACTGAAACTCAACCTTGTGGTCATGATCCTCCGTGACAATGCCTATGGGATGATCAAATGGAAACAGGCCAACATGAATCTCCCTGAATTCGGGCTCGATTACGGGAATCCAGATTTTGTCCGATATGCCCAGAGTTATGGGGCACAGGGGCACCGTGTCGAAGAAACGGAACAACTGGTTCCACTGCTAGAACAGTGTTTTAACACACCCGGAGTTCATGTCGTGGAAGTCCCCATGGACTACAGTGAGAATGACCGTATCCTCAATCATGAAATCAAGGAGCGAAGCCAAAAGATTTAGGCTGACTTTAAATTCTGAGTACTTTCTGTCATAACATTCTTTTTTTACAAAAAGAACCTCGTTCTTTCAATTTTCCCTTGTGATGTATACGCCCATTCCGTGAATAAACTAAATTGAATATGGAACATTATGATCTATGCATAATCGGTGGCGGTCCCTCAGGTTATGCTGCTGCCATGAGAGCTGTGGATTTTAATAAAAAGGTACTTCTTGTTGAAAAAAAGCGTTTGGGGGGAGCGGGCATATTTGATGGTGCACTTTCATCAAAAACCTTCTGGGAAATTTCAAAAGAATACGGATCCTTCAACCAGAGGATGAGGCATTATGGACTTCCGATGCCTTCAATTGGATTTTCAAATGTTGTGAAGGAGGTCGAAGAAGCAGTCATGGAGCGTTCAAATCAACTCCAAAAACACCTGGACCAGGTGATTGAACGTGATCCACAACATTTTACTTTTTTACGCGGTTGGGGGCGCTTTGTTTCTCCTCATGAAATCGAAGTGGAGACTGAGGATGTAACGACCAGAATTTATGCGAAAAATGTCATCATCGCGACAGGAAGTAGGCCCAGAAAACTCCCGGATATTCCCATCGATGAGTCTGTGATATTGACCAGTGACGGCATCAGTACCTTGCAAGAATATCCTAAAAGCCTGGTCATTCTGGGTGCTGGGGTGATCGGATGCGAATTCGCAACGATCTTTTCGAATTTTGGAAAAACCCGAGTCCACCTTATCGCTAAAGATGATCGGATTCTGCCTTTTGAAGATGAAGACCTGGCCAAAGTTGTGGAAAAAAACCTGGAAGCCAACGGGGTGCTGATACATCGTGAGTCCAGACTGGAAAAAATGGATGTGGTTGAAGGAAAAGTTGAATATCTTTTGCAACATCCTGATGGAAGTAAAGAATCCTTTGAAGCAGAAAAAGGGCTTGTTTCCGTCGGTAGGGTCCCAAATATAGAAAACACGGGGATGAGAGAAATCGGTCTGGAGTTGAGTGATCAAGGTTATATTGTGGATCAAGATACTCAAACCAATATCGACCACATTTACGGCGTGGGCGACATAACCTCTGATATTGCTCTGGTCAACGTCGGTGAATTGGAAGGACGCCACGCGATTGAAAAGATGTATGGAAATCCATTAAAAAAATTAGGGTACGAAAACATCTCGACCATCATGTTTCTCAACCCTGAAGTCGCGGGTGTTGGAATGAATGAACAGCAGGCCATGCAAAAAGGAATCAACTTCCACTGTGCAAAATTCGACTTCTGCTGTATCCCCAGGGCTATTGCCATGCGGAAAACCCAAGGGTTCTTCAAAATCCTGGTCACTGATGATGAAGAAATGAAAGTGCTTGGCATGCGTGCGTTAGGAGAACATGCATCCAGTGCGATTCAGGCTGTTGCTCTCTTGATCTCGATGGACAAAGGAATTGGTGAATTGGCTGAGTTGATCCATCCACATCCATCGATCATTGAGGGNATTCAAGAATGTATAAGAATCCTGTATGACAAATCNATTTATAAACCTTCTATTTTTCACGATTATTTGGAGTTCAAACATTACCGCAATGGATCTTATCAATAAGGATTAAGCCCCATTTTGAGTCTATAAAAACAATAAATATAGGAAGACGCCATGGATGAAAATGNAAAAAAAACTGCATTGAGGATGATACCTTACGGACTTTATGTGCTGACTGCAGAAGACAGTCAGGGACGGATGTCCGGAGCAACCATCAACTGGGTCACTCAGACCTCTTTCCAACCCCCTTTGGTTGCACTTGGTGTAAAAAAAGATTCCTTGATTCATGACATCATCAAAGAATCCGGGAAATTTGCTCTCAACGTTTTGGGTAAGAATCAGCAAGGCTTGGCCTATGCGTTCTTCAAACCCGTCGAAAGAGATGGTGAAACCCTGGGTGGAGAAGCATTCCAAACTGGTGCTGCAGGTTGTCCTCTTTTGGACAATGCGATCGCTTTCGTCGAATGCAGCCTCGTCGACAGCATTGAAAAAGGGGATCATTCCCTTTTTGTCGGTGAAGTCCTTGAGGCAGGAGTGTCCAATGAACCAGGAGGACGTGCAGACGACGAAACACTTTGGCTTAGGGATCTAGGAGAAAAAACTTTTTATGGTGGCTGAGCTTAGCCCCATAAAACCTGCTGAAACTCGTTTCGTCTATGGAAGATCAGGCCTCCGTTCAAGAAACCGTTTGAGNCCGGCCTGATCCTCGGAAGCATTCTTGAGCCTCTGCACTCCCTCACGAAGCACCTCGATTTCAGAAGCGGTGGAAAGGCGTAAGTAATGCTTCCCCTCCGACCCAAGACTTCCAAAAGACCGCCGGTCAAGAACCGCCACCTGATGTTCGTAGAGAGCAAACATCTGGAAGATTCCTGCTGGAGAAGTTTCCTTTTTCTCCGATTCGGAAAGGGCCGAGTAAAATTCTGTCAATTCCAGCTTTGAGCATACTTCTGATATGTTCGGGAAAAGGTAAAATGCTCCTCCGGGTTTGCGGCAACTGATTCCTTCGACCTGGTTCAAAGCTTCCAAAATTTCATCCCTTCTTTTTTCAAAAGTTTGGACCATCTGCCCCACTGCTGTTTTCGAGAGCGTATTTTCCAGGGCGACTCTGGCCGCTTCCTGATTGTAGGGAGGGACACAGGNAAAATAATTGATGTTCAGGGTTTTGAAAATCTCTGCTTCTTCCGTATTGGGAAACACTGCATAGCCGATTCGACCTCCGGTCCAGGCATAGGTTTTCGAAAATCCGCTGGCGATGATGGACCTGGAAGCCATTCCAGGCATCGAAGCGATTGAATGGTGGCTCAGACCATCGAAAAGGATATTTTCATAGATTTCATCAGAATAGACCCGCACATCTTCTGAACAACGTTCCAGGATCACTTCGGCAATCGACTCAAGCAGTTCACGGGTTGCGACTCCTCCGGTCGGATTGGAAGGAAAGTTGAGGTAAATCAACTTGGTCTTCGGAGTGATCAGTTCTGCCAGTTGTTCTGGAGAAAAGGTGAAATCCGACGCCTCATCCAGATGCAGTGGAACCGGAACCGCATCCACATAGCGGATGAATGATTCATAAATCGGGAAGCCTGGACTGGGGTAGATCACTTCATCACCCTGATTNCAATAAACCTGCTGTGCCAGTCCTATCGGAGGTTTTCCTCCCGGAAACACCACCACCTGTTGAGGCCCCACTTCCAATTTGCGTGTTTGACTGACCTGCCTTGCTATAGACTCCCTCAAACTTAATAGTCCTTGCGGATCGCAATAGTGGGTATTGTCCAGATCCAACTGNCTTTTGATCTCATCCTTGATGTGAGAAGGAACAGGNAAATCNGGCTCNCCCAGATTGAGTTTGACCACCGGGGCCCNTTCCTTTTCCACCTTGACGATGTGNGGACCGACCTTGAATGCGTTTTCCGTGTCTATTTTAAAAGTTCTCTCGGCGTATAGNGTCATGTCTTGCAGAAAAAGAAGAAGAGGAGAANCAGATTAGGAACTATAGATTTGAAGATAGATCTGGTAACTGCGGTAGACCCTTTTGACGTATTCCCGGGTTTCCTGAAATGGAATGTGTTCTACGAATTCTTCTGGAGAGGCGCCATTATAGGTCTTCAACCAACGTTTCATGTTGGTAGGTCCCGCATTGTATCCGCCTGCAGTATAGACGAGTTCATCATTGAACCGTGAAGCTATTTTGCCCAAGTAATGTGTCCCCAGCAAAGTATTGAGAAAAGGATCAAAGATTTCTTCCAGGTCCCTGATCTGGATCTTATGCCTTCCCGCCTGCTCTTTTGCCGTGGCTGGCATCAATTGCATTAAACCCATCGCTTCGGAACGTGAAATTGCATTCGGATTGAAATGACTCTCTTCACGCATGATCGCAAGNGCGAAATATGGATCAATCCCTGCCTTNGAAGCTACTTCACGGACNTGGNCCCAATAAGGCCTNGGAAANGCAAATTCCCACAAGGGATCTTCACCGATTTTCTGATCATAGAGCACAAAGATATAATGATTGGCAATCACCTTTTGAAGTGTGTGAAACGCCTCATAGTGATTCAGCAGTTCACAGATCTTCCGACTGAAACTTCTGCTGTGATCATTTTTAAGGGCATTGAGTATTTCTGCCTCTGCCTGTTCCGTATCAAAAATATCGAACAGAAACTCCCAACGATTTAAAAAAATTTCTTCTTCTGAAGATAATTCCTGCCCAGGTCTGTGCTGATCTTTTTTCGCCAAAATTTTCATTGTGCCTGATTCACCTTCGGGTTCTTCCTGCTCGAGAAGACCACGCAAACCATAATAGGTGTTGGCATATTTTGAGAGTAATTCTCCATAAAGCTTGTCGGATTCTTTCTCATGTTTCAGCAGAGCATGGATTTTAGCTTTCCAATAAATGAACTGGGGCCGAATCTTCGAATGCTTCGAGGTTAACGACAANCCTGCATCCAGATGTTTCAATGATGAATGATGCTGATTTCGGGTGTAATGCTTCCAGGCCTGTTCCCAGTGAGCCTTCATCGTTTGATGATGTTTTGGGAATTCGTGTATCAGTCGGGATAACCATTGATGTGCGTCTTTGGGTCTCCTTCGGGTTTTATAATTCTTCGCNAGGGAAAAATAGAGAAAAGGGAGTCTGCTGTTTTTGGGATCAATTTTTTTCAGACTTTCAATATGACCTACTGCTTCTTGCAACTTCCATCGTTTGATTTTGATCAGGGCATTCCAATAAAGCAGATTTTTGTTTGAAATCCCCCATTTTTNCCCNAATTCCCCATTTTCAATACTCGAGGATAAATTTTTATAATGCTTGGTTTTGAAATGCGATTTGATCCACGCATTGCCAAGCCAGCGCCGAAGCTTTGCATCTCTTCCTTCTGCAAGGATTAGAAGGTGTTTGCCAAGATATTGGTGAAGATTGAGTTTTTGTAGATTTCGAACACGGAGCTTGATTTGATCATGGCTCAGGTCTTGAAAATCTGTGGGCCAGATTGCCTTATGGGCCATTTTCGCACTCTCAACATCTTCAGGATACATCCAACCCAGCAACCTTAATTCTTTTGCAACCGGTTGGTGCATCTTGTCAGACTGCGTCATAAAAATNTGGTGCAAAACTGCATCTTTCAGCAAGAGTTTCGGATTTTCCCTTTGCTTGGAAAGAAACCGAAAAAGCATTTCCTTTTCATCTTCACTNTTGAAATTCTCTCTGAGTAAAGTGTGGACCCTGGCCAGGTAGAATTTGTGCTTCGGTTGCTTCAACAATTGAGCAATGTNTTCCAATGCCTTGGATTTTTCACCGGCCTCCAAATTAGCCTGAGTCAGATGATACAGCGCAGCATCCGGATAGGCCCCTTTAGAAGAAAGCAAAAAGAATTTTTTTGCCTTCACTGGCTGTTGCTCTTTCAACAAACATTTGCCGACGAGCAACATGGACTTCGACCAGAAATCGCCATGGGGACCAGGAGAGGTGACCTTGATTGAACCTAGTTCCTTGATGATCCGTGGACAACCTCCATCCAAAAAAACATCCCGATAAACATTCCACTCTGGAACCAGAGCAAATGAACTGGAAGCAGAGAGGCTCAGGAATCCTAAAAAAAGCAATCTGATATGTGTTGGTTTCAACATCCGCAATTAGAAAATCAAAAAGAAAAGTTCATTCAGGTGATGATCCTGCATGAACACAATACGCAAAGAACGTTCCTTTGCTAAGGATTTGATTGGATTTTCAACCATTGAATATAAACAGCCCTAGGAATTACTGGAATATGAAGAAATTCAAATGCTATATTTCATCCTGCATGTTTCCTAAATAGAAACTGAAAATGATTTTCATCAGCAACTTTGTCAATCGAACTGATTGAAAACAATCATGCTTATTCAGCAGCTATATTCATATCCATTTTTCCAAATCACTAGAGTTATCCTTTGACGGACGAAAGCTCAAAAGAAAAGCAGAAAACACCGCTGATTCTTGAACAAAATCCNCGAAATATCAAGGGAACGCAAGCGTTNCCATATGAATTTGGAAGGGAGATTTACGAAGTCTACAGCAATCAGAAGAATCCCTTTTTAGGACGCATTCTAGGCAGTGAAGTCCCTCCCTTGGATTTGGATCCAAAAAAGGCAGGAGCCTTGGTCCAAGAGATAGGTACTGATCAGGGCTACAGGGTACATTTTCCTGGAAGTGGAAGTGCCCACCAGAAACGAAAAGTCACCAAGGGGAGTTCNGTCCCAACCAAAGGGAAGGGGTATGAGCAACAAGCACATCTCCCAGAAAACCAAGTCAGACTGCAAACGGCAATTGAAGCTTTTTTTCATCATGTCTTGAACCGCCTGAAGGAAGACCCCAATCAGCTTGCAAGTCTGGTCAACGAAATGGTCCCCATGTTTCTGAAACATGAGGTTCGAGTTCGCATCTANCCAGCCTACAGACAATTTCAAGGATTTGAGCAATTCCTCGAAACCCTTGAGAAGATCAATGAAGATTTTGAAATCGAAAACTTTGAATTGTTTTGCAGTGCTCTTTTCGGTTTCTACAGTCAGCAGGGATAATTTTTCCAGGCTGAATTTGNTGGATATTTNCTGAAATTCCCATGAGACCCTGTTGGATTGAAGTTGACTTTAATTGCCTCGCCCATAATCTGACGCAAATTCGAAAANACACGGGTACCTCCAAGGTGATGGCAGTGGTCAAGGCGGATGCCTATGGCCATGGACTCATCGAAACCGCGAAGCTCTACCAAAAACTGCGTGTGGATTGGTTGGCTGTTGCCCTTCCTCAGGAAGGGCTCGAAATGAGAAAGGCCGGAATTACGGTACCCATCCTCGTTTTCGGAGGACTGCTTCGAGAACAAATTAAAGAACTCATCGAATGGAATCT
>NYUB01000069.1 GCA_002683785.1 Deltaproteobacteria bacterium | reverse complement strand
TCTTGGTTGGTTGGATGTTAGGGAACATTAAATCAACCAGATACGCCGCCTCTTTTCAAGACCTCATACACCAGATTCAGTTATAACTCTAAATAAAATTAACATAGGGCTACGAGATGAATTGTTCCGAATTCGATGAAACTCTACTTTCTGAAGATTCATTCCAGCACCGCCTCAAGCAACTCCTGGGTATAAGCAGTTTGAGGATGTTGAAAGATTTCCTGGGATGTCCCCTGCTCAACCACTTTCCCATCCTTCATAACGAGGATGTGATGACACAATGCCTGGACTACTTTGAGATCATGGCTGATGAAGAGGTAGGTGAGAAGGTACTTCCGCTGAAGTTCTCTCAGTACTTCCAGGACTTGAAACTGGACGGTACGATCCAGGGAGGAAGTGGGCTCATCGAGAAGGATAAATCTTGGTTTGAGCACCAGGGCCCGTGCTATGGCGATTCTTTGACGCTGTCCACCCGAAAACTCATGGGGGTAGCGATGGCGGATTTCCGGATCAATCCCCACCTCCCGAAGGGCTGAAATCACTTCCTGCTCCCGTTTCGCTTCATCTCCAATTCCGTGCACTTCAAGGCCTTCTCCCACAATCCTTTCAACCGGCATCCTTGGACTGAGGCTTCCGAAAGGGTCCTGAAACACGACCTGCATTTCACGTCTCAGAGGCAGCATTTGCCTTTGCTGGTATTTTTCGATCGATGTCCCATCAAAAACAATCTGTCCCTCACTCTGAACCAAACGAAGCAGTGCCAGACCCAAGGTGGATTTCCCGGATCCGCTTTCTCCAACCACCCCGAGGCTTTCACCTTCCCGAAGGACCAGATTGACGCCATCCACGGCCTTGACGTGTCCCACTGTGCGTCTCAAGATACCTTTACGAATCGGGAACCATACTTTGAGGTTCTGGCTCTCAAGCAGGGATTTGGTGTTTTGATCCGTTTTAAGAGATTCTCCTTTGGGTTCAGAATCGAGTAGTTTACGGGTGTAGGGGTGTTCGGGATTCAGGAATAGTTTGGAAGTTTCCGCAGTTTCCACAATTTGGCCCTCAGTCATTACGGCCACCCTTTCGGAGTGATGTTTGACGATGCCCAGATCATGGGTGATCAGCAAAATTGCCATTCCCAGTTGTTGTTGTAATCTGCTGATGAGCCCAAGCACTTGGGCCTGCACAGTAACATCGAGAGCCGTAGTGGGTTCATCGGCAATCAGCAGATCAGGATCATTGGCGAGGGCCATGGCAATCATCACCCTTTGGCGCTGACCTCCACTGAGTTCATGGGGATAAGCTCTCATCTTCTGTTCTGCATCCTGAATTTCCACCAGTTCAAGTAACTCCAGGACCCTCTGCCTAATCCCATTCAAGGAAAATCTCTGATGAAGTTGCAAAGTTTCAGAAATCTGTTTCCCAATCGAATGCAGCGGATTCAAGGAAGAAAGGGGTTCTTGGAAGATCATCCCAATGCGATTCCCACGAAGCTGGCGCATCTCCTTTTCCTCTGTTTCAAGTATCTCCTTCCCCTCGAAACGGATTGAACCTCCTCGAGGATGTCTGGCAGAGGCAGGAAGGAGCCCCAAAACAGAGTGAGCCGTGACAGATTTTCCGGATCCACTCTCACCAACCAAGGCCAGGGTCTCGCCTTTTTCGATGCTCAGCGAGACATCCCGAACGGCATGAAACTGCTGCGAGCCCTGGACAAAATCGACTGAGAGATGCTTTACTTCCAACAGATTCATATGCATTCAGCGGTTGTGACGGGGATCAAAGGCATCCCGAACGGCTTCCCCGATAAATACCAGCAAGCTGAGCTGGAGGGCTAAAATCATAAAGGCCGTTATCCCCAACCAGGGTGCATGTAAATTAGCCTTACCCTGCGCCAGCAATTCTCCCAGTGAAGGAGAACCAGGTGGCAGACCGAATCCAAGAAAATCCAGGGCAGTGAGGGTGGTGATGGAACCGGAAAGGATGAAAGGCAGAAAAGTCATTGTTGCCACCAGTGCATTCGGAAGAATGTGACGGAACATAACTTGCCGGTTGTTCATTCCCAAAGCATGTGCGGCACGGACATATTCAAGATTACGACCTCTGAGAAATTCTGCCCGAACTACCCCAACCAATGTCATCCAACTGAAAAGAAGCATGATCAGTAGTAGCCACCAGAAATTGGGTTCCACAAAACTGGCCAGAATGATGAGCAGATAAAGCTGGGGCATACCCGACCAGATTTCCATGAAACGTTGAAAAAATAGATCTGTTTTTCCTCCGTAATAGCCCTGGACTGCACCGGCTGCGATGCCGATGATGCTGCTGAAAAAAGTCAAGACCAACCCAAACAGTACAGAAATGCGAAATCCATAAATCAACCTTGCCACCACATCCCGGCCCTGGTCATCTGTTCCCAACCAGTTTTCTGATGTCGGAAAGGAGGGTGCTGCACTGGGGAGTTCATAATTGATCGTGCGGTAGCTGTAATGTATTAGTGGCCATATCATCCAGCCTTTTTCGTTGATCAAAGAAGCAACAAACTCGTCGCGGTATTCAGCTTCAGTCGCGAATTCACCTCCGAATTGAGTCTCCGGAATTCCAGTTAATCCAACCAAATGCCTGAACGCTGGAAAAGTCCAGTCGCCGGAAAAACTGACCATCAACGGCTTGTCGTTGGCAACCAATTCTGCAAAGAGGCTGACGAAAAATAGCAGACCAAAGAGCCAAAGAGACCAGTAACCACGTCTATTGGCTTGAAATGACTGAAGCCGGCGCTGATTGATTGGACTCATCCTAATATTTCCATGCCCTTCCCAATAGTGATGTTAGTGTTCTCGGGACTCGAAATCGATACGGGGATCGACGATGGTGTAGGTGAGATCACTGATCAATCCCACCACAAGGCCTAGCAGGGTGAAAATGTAGAGGGTCCCGAACATCAATGGATAATCCCGCTGCAGGGCTGATTCAAAACCAAGCAGACCAAGTCCGTCCAATGAAAAAATGATCTCAATCAGAAGGGAACCTGTGAAAAACATGCTGATGAAGGCTGCTGGGAATCCTGCGATGATGATCAACATCGCATTGCGGAAGACATGGCGATAAAGCACCCCCCGTTCGGTGAGCCCCTTGGCTCTGGCAGTCATCACATATTGTTTATTGATTTCATCCAGAAACGAATTCTTGGTCAGCATCGTCAACGTTGCAAAAGCACCGATCAGGATCGAAATGATGGGTAATGTGAGATGCCAGAAATAATCAAGAATCTTTTCCCCCCAGGAAAGGGTCTCGAATTGATCTGAAAACAAACCGCGCAGGGGAAACCAGCTGAAATAGTTGCCTCCTGCAAAAAGAATGATCAATAAAATTGCAAACAGAAACGTCGGGATAGCATTACCAAATATCACAATGGTACTGCTCCAAACATCGAACCTGGACCCATGACGTACTGCTTTCCGAATGCCAAGGGGAATGCTCACAAGATAAACCGCCAGGGTACTCCAGACACCAAGTGAGATGGAAACAGGCATTTTTTCCAGGATCAGATCGGTTACTTTGCGGTCACGGAAAAAACTTTCTCCAAAATCAAAAAACACATAATTTCGCAGCATTTGAAAAAATCGGACATGAATTGGCTTATCGAATCCATACATTCTTTCGATCTCTTCCACCAATTCGGGTTCCAGGCCCTGTGCACCACGGTACTTGGATTCCCCACCGGATTTAGACCCAGAACTGCGTTTGATGTCTTCCCCACCTCCGGAAATGCGCTCTGTGGAACTGACTTCCGTCCCTTGAAGTTTAGCAATCATCTGTTCCACAGGTCCTCCCGGAGCAATCTGAATCACAAAAAAATTCAGGGTCATGATCCCGAGAAGGGTTGGAATAATCAGAAGCAGACGTCGAATAATATAGGCTGTCATCGATCAGGTCCTGTTTCAGAGAGGTTTGCCCATGCAATACTGCTTTCCAGGATAAAACCGGAACAATCAGGAATGGGAATCACGGAATAATGAGGAGGGTAAAAAGTCTGGAATTGTAAGATGATTTCAGCTCATCGAAGCGACTTCTTTTTGTTCGAATTCAATTCTGACCTGGATTTTTTCCAGGAGTTATTGACCAAGAGGTCATCGAAAAGGATTCCTCATTCACTCTTACCCGAGAAACTGCAAGGTCTCGCGTTTCACAGTTCAGTTCCATCAAGAACTCTAAAAACATCCCCCGGACAACGCCTTCAGGCTGATGAGGATTTTTTTGACCTTTCCAAAGTATAGGTTTTTTCACCTTCTTTTGGGAAGCTCTCCAATTCAATATTGTTCGTCTAAATCGTGTTCAATCCTATTTTCTGGGTCAATCGAAGTTGCGCTTCTATTTCTTCAGGTTTGGTTTTTTTGAAAAAAGATCCTTTTGTTTTTCCACATCGATCCACCAGCTAAAGAATCCCAAACCGTATTTGGGGGTGATTTTGGGTCGGGAAAATTTATTCCAGTAAGAAAGCCGGTAGTAGTTGATGTGCCAATGGGGGATGACATAATGCCCCCAAAGCAGGGCCCGGTCCAGTGCACGGGTGTTGGTTACCAGGGATTCTCGGTCCGGGGCTTGGATCACATGACTGATCAATTCATCGATGGCAGGATTTTGGATTCCCATAAAATTACGGCTGCCATTTCGATCAGCTGCTTCCGAGTGCCAGTAATTGTTCTGCTCATTCCCGGGGGACAGGGATTGGCCGATGACCATTACCATCATGTCAAAATCGAAAGCACGAATCCGGTTGATGTACTGTGCAGTATCCACCACCCGGACACTTGCCTTGATCCCCAAACGTTCAAGATTTTTTGCGAAGGGAAGTACAATCCGTTCAAAGGCTGGAGAAATCAAAAGGATCTCAAAATCCAGTGACTGACCACTTTCAGCATGGACCCTTTTGCCATCCTTAATCACCCAGCCTGCTTCTTCCAGCAAGCGGGACGCCTTTCGCAGTTGTTTGCGGATGTTTCCTGAACCATCGGTTTTCGGCAGGACAAAAGCTTTATTGAAAACTTCCTCAGGTAAATTTTGTTCCAGTGGCCTCAATAGCTGCAATTCCGCTTCGGAAGGCAAACCGTTGGAAGCCAACTCTGAATTGGTGAAATAACTGGGACTTCTCTTGTATTGTCCATAAAACAGGTTTTTGTTGCTCCATTCGAAATCAAAAACATAGCCCAGAGCCTCACGAACTCTTCGGTCCTTGAAGATGGCTCTACGCGTATTGAAGGCAAAGCCCTGCATTCCTCTTGGGAGTTCATGGGATATTTCATCACGGATCAAGAGTTTTTGCTCAAAGGACTCCCCTTTATAGGCTGTCGCCCAAAGCTTGGAATTGTTTTCTTCACGAAAATCGTATTCACCCGCCTTGTAAGCCTCCAGTGCAACGGTGGCATCACGATAATAATCGTATCGCACCTCGTCGAAATTGTTCATCCCACGATGAACGGGAAGTTCTTCCGCCCAGTGGTTTTTTACCCTTTTGTAAGTGATGTACTTGCCTGCTTCGAATTCACCGACCTGATAAGCCCCACTTCCGAGAGGAGGCTCGAGGCTTGACTTACTGAAATCACGAACTTCCCAATAGTGTTTTGGGAGCACGGGTAATTGTCCCGTGATCAGAACCAGTTCGCGATTCGTGGTATTCGGATCAAAATGGAACTTGACCTGTTTTGGTCCCAACTTTTCCACTTTTTGGATCTCCCCATAATAGGATTTGTAAAAGGGGGCACCTTTCTCGAGCAAGGTATTAAAGGTGAAAATCACATCTTCGGGTTTCACTGGTTCCCCGTCATGGAAACGAGCTTTGGGGTTAAGATGGTAGATCACCCACTTCCGGTCACTTGGGTATTCGATTTTTTCTGCAAGCAGACCGTATTCCGTAAAAGGTTCATCCGAAGAACCTGTCGTCAGGGTCTCGTAGATCATTCCGATTCCATCAGCAGACACTCCTTTCGAAATGAAACCGTTGAAACTGTCAAAGGTGCCGATTGAACTGAGTCTCACCTTTCCACCTTTGGGGGCCTCAGGATTGACGTAATCAAAGTGCTTGAAATCCTCCCCATAGCGTGGAGTCCCATTCATGGCAATGGCATGGGAAGAAATCACTTCTTCCGCAGAGACTTGCCCCAGCATCAAGAAACCGATCAAAACGTGAAAAACTACCACGACCTTCATGAAATCCATCTTTTTCATGGCTCTATCCTTTTTCTTGGAATTTTCTGATGGATTCATCTTTTTCTCTCTCCCCTTCAGGCACAAGTTAAATTCAAGTATTCTCAGGCTTTCATGATACAATCCACAAATAGATGAACAGTTCCTGCTGGACGCATTTTGTTTTCGTGATAGAATAATATTTTTCCAGAGAGAGAATATGCCCATCTACAGTTATCATTGTGAACAGTGTCAGACGGAATTTACGGAGCTACGCCGATGTTCCGAAATGGATGCCCCCATTGATTGNCCGGAATGCGGTAACCATGAAAGCCAGCGCAAGCTTTCGGGTTTTGCCGTAGGATCCGGGGCCTCATCAACCACCACATGCGGCATCCCCTCGAACAGTCCTTTCCGCTGAGCGAATTGTTGATCGGACTGGTCAGTCCGAAACCACTTCCGCTTAGATTGAGGCTGAATGGAGCATTATACCTTAAAGCCCATCTGTGAATTAGCCTCATCACCCTCTAATCCTTACAAAAATCCTTCATATTAATTTGGTCGAATAAATCATGGATGCGGTCATACGTCCTTATGGCACCCTGGATTTTCTGACCCAGNNGGAAATTTCGGAACTGAGCGGANCCGAAGAAGGATATCTCAAGAAACTCTTTCATCGTTGTGCCCTGGCTGTCCTCAACACTGGAGAAGAAACCGACAGCAGTCTCGAAGTCTTGGAGCGCTTCAAAGATTTCGAAATATTTGTCGTTCAGGAAACCCGAGGCATCAAACTCAAACTGAAAAATGCTCCAAAGTCTGCGTTTGTAGACGGCAAGCTGATATACAGCATTCGGGATCACCTCTTTTCCGTCCTCCGAGACATCGTCTACATCGTCAAGGAAGAAAAAACCCTTGCTCTCGGAGAGCAAAGTAATTCCCAGGAAATCACTGATTTTATTTATCATATTTTACGTAACGCAGGANTCTTGAAAGGNCTTTCCGAACTCAACATGGCCGTTTGTTGGGGGGGACATTCAATCGTCCGTGAAGAATATGAATACACCAAGGAAATCGGACATCAACTCGGTTTGAGGGGTTTCAACATCTGCACCGGATGCGGCCCTGGAGCGATGAAGGGTCCTATGAAAGGTGCAGCGATCGGNCACGCGAAACAGCGAATCGATAACGGCTGTTATCTCGGACTGACCGAACCCGGCATCATTGCTTCCGAATCTCCGAATCCAATTGTCAATTCCCTGGTGGTGATGCCGGACATCGAAAAACGGCTGGAAGCCTTCTTGCGCATTGGCCACGCCTTCATTGTCTTTCCCGGAGGAGCGGGAACCGTGGAAGAACTGCTCTATATACTGGGCATTCTCAATCATCCTGCTAACCATGAACTACCATTTCCATTAATATTGACCGGCCCTTCTTCAGCAAGGGANTATTTTGAAGCACTGAACCAATTCCTTGTCTCGACCTTGGGAGAGGAAATCCAGCAGTTTTACCAGATCATCATCGATGACCCGGTGAAAGTTTCACAAACTGCTGCCAAAGCCGTACGTCAAGTTCGAAAATCCAGAAACCAAAGTGGTGACGCCTATCATTTCAACTGGATGCTTCATATCGATTCTGTCTTCCAATTCCCTTTTCAACCCACCCACCAAAACATGCGGGAATTGGAACTGGATCATTCGATGCCAAGCCACCAGCTTGCATCGAATNTGAGACGTCTGTTTTCCGGAATCGTTGCAGGGAACATCAAAGAGGGAGCCATCCGTGACATCAAGGATTACGGTCCATTCGAAATCAAAGGAGAACGAAAGATGCTGCAAAATCTGGATCTGCTGCTTGACTCCTTCTGCAAAGACCAGCGCATGAAACTCCCTTCCGAAAAGGAGTATCAACCCTGTTACCGGATCCTGGTCTGATGACAGAATCCCATGGTGATTTTCTTTTCCCGGCAGAACTCCAGGGCTGGGCCAAGGGCGAGCATGCGAACGCCATACGAAAATACAGCATGGACCAGTTGAAACAGGATGTCCGGGAAATGCTGAAATCCCGGGAAATCGATTCAGGAATCTGGGTGTTTGGTTATGGTTCTCTGATGTGGAACCCCGATGTCCGCCATTCTGAAACCGAACCTGGACTGCTCCAAGGCTATCATCGCAGACTCTGTCTTCGTTCAACCGTCTACCGTGGAACACCCGAACAACCTGGAGTGGTGATGGGGCTTGCTCCTGGAGGAAATTGTCCAGGAAGGCTTTTCTTCATACCAAAAAAACATTTCTTCCCGGACCTCCTGTTGCTATGGGATCGTGAAATGTTTGCAGGGACCTACCTNCCNAAATGGGTCANCGTCGAGAGGAACCCACATCCCATTGAAGCCCTTACCTTCGTTGCCAACCAGAATCACGAACATTATCTTCCTCCAGTGAACCTTGAGGAGACCGCACTCTTGGTGTCCAAAGCAAAAGGACAACGTGGTACCAACATGGATTACCTCAAAAACACCGTGGAAATTCTGCACCAGCTTGATCTAAGGGATGCCGTTCTGGAGAGAATCCTAAACCTTGCGATGATGAGATATAGTCGCCATCCAACACAATGATTGTGTTCCAAGTTGGCTATGTTATAGCAAAATGTTGNGAGATGTTTTTCGTAGAAATGAATGAGCAATCAGCCAGCAACGCATAATGAAGGAAATCGCAGCAAGCATTCTCAGATTTTTTGATTTCTT
>NYUB01000068.1 GCA_002683785.1 Deltaproteobacteria bacterium | reverse complement strand
TTAAAAGACCTGAAATTACACATTTCTCATCATCTAAAGTCTTCTAATCTCTCTTTGAGATAAACATAAAGTTTTTAAGCATCAACTATTTACTGTGATCGGCTTTCTAAATCTTCTACATGGTTTGATGCTTTTATTTGGAGCTGAATCCATGTACATGGAAATGGCACCTGGACTGAGTGAAGAAGCAATGACTCTAGGCGCTACAGAGTTGGAAATTTGTTCAGTATTTAATTTTTTCTTAGCTATTGTTCTTTATAGTTGTCGCAACCTACAGTTTCCTGATGTGAAAAATGTTCTTTTGGGGACTGGGATTGGTTTTTTCTGTTTAGTAGCTCTGGCTTTTTAACACTTATCTGCTTATCCAGATTATCCTGAATTACGACCACCCGGTTTTATGATCATTGTCTTTGCTGTAATTGCACTGTGGCATGTTTTTGCAGGGTTAAAAGGGGATACATACATATCAGACTAATTCCCACAAAACCTTTTCGCCTAACGTGTCAAAAGGGGCGAATCTAAGGGTGTGCCTTGAAAATAATAACTAAAGCTAGGGATGAAGAAACCAAAATGTCTTTTCCTCGTAAACCTCTGCAAATGGTGTCCTTCCTGTCCCTTGTTCTATGCCCCATCTCTGATCATAACCCTGCAGAATTCATCTGTCTGCTTCAGGGTTCTGGACCAACGAAATGCAAAAAAATATTGACAGATCAAATTAGCTATGAAATTAATTATAACGAATATAATACTTAATTTTATTGAAAGGAAATCTTATGAATAAATTAATATCGATTTTGGTCTCAACTCTGGTTTTAGTTATCTCTTTTGGTATGAATGCTGAAGCTCAACTTGCAAAGAAAGGAAAATTCAACGGAAAATTTGCTGTAGCAGGCAAAGTATTATCCATGCATATGAAAGGTAAAGCTCCGGGATTCATACTTGCAGAATATTATGGTCATACAACAAATGATGCAGGTAGCGGTATTTTCCACATGAACTCTAATAAATGTCATTTTGCAGTTGAAGTGACTCAAATGCCGAAAACAGTAGGTAATGGCCTTTGTACTTTCCGCGATTCTGATGGAGACACAGTCACTTTTAGGGGTTATGCAAAAGGAACTTTAGGGGGGGCTACTGATGCCACTATGGATTTGGTTTATGGTACTGGGAAATATGCAGGTATCACTGGATCTGGTTGGTATAAAGCAACACCAGTACCTTCTTTTGAACAGGGAACATTCCAGGTGTTTGGTAGGTTTGGAGGGTCTTACAAAATTCCCTAAAAACTTGTTTGCATAAAGCCGGGGCATCAAGTCCCGGTTCCATCCTCTATTTTTGACATACAGAATTCCCCTGCCTGATTCTAAGTAGGGAACAATCTCCAAGAAGCTTCAGAAGCGCCATAGGGGACCTTTCTCTCTAGCACTCCCAACATAAATATCCCGAAGGGTGTCAAAACAGAAATAAGCCTGTCATCAACCACCAGCCTACCAAGAAACAGGCCTGAACCTTTGGAGTTTGATTGCAGTTAGCTCGGCACAAATCTTTACAAATGACTCCTTATTGTAACCTTTGTCGTTTGGGAGAAAACGGATCAATTGCCGATGCAATCCTTTGTTCTGTGTGTGTTCCCTCCTCAACTCAAACACAGAGCAGGGGATTAAGAAAAACACGCGACGTGATTGTTTTCAACGCCTCAAGGGTTTTATTGTAGTTTGGGTGTTTCAAGCTTCGATCTCACGACAGTGCAAAGTTTTTTCGATCCTCCCAAAAAAAGATTTTACATTAGAATAAGAAACGGTTTATATTTCAGATAGTTAAGTCTCATTCTTAATTCTTCACAATTAATCAAGAGAAAATCCATGCCTACTCAAAAAGACAACGTCACGATAAGTTTTCATTTCAAAGTAACCGCTGAACAAGCACCAGCTGTTGAAAAAGGACTTGCAGATCATGCAGATTGGATGCGTACATGCCATTCAATTGGACCTGGTAAAGAAGTAGAGTTAGTAGATTATTTTGTTTCGAAAGCAGATGAATTTATAAACCCTGCAAATCCCGAAGAAGGTACAACAGGAAAAGTGTTGTTTACCATGAGTGAAACCTACCCAAATCCTGAACAGATGGGAAACCATATGACTCAGGCTATGGCATGGGATGGAATAAATGACCTGATGAAACTTTTTGAAGATTATGACGCGACTGTTTTAGCAGGCGGCCAGGTCCTTCAAACACTCTAGTTTCATATGATTTTCCGGGGGTTGGGAATAACCCCCTTACTACTTTCTAATTTTGAAATTAAGTTTTTTATGAAACATTTTATTGCAATTCACCGTTTCCATACCAATGAAACACAAAAAGAATATTGCATGTCACCTGATAAAAAAGATCCACCAGAAGCAAAAAGTACTGTTAAAGAATGGGCTGACTTTGCAAACAAAACTAATCCTAAAGTTAAGTGTCGTTCTCAGTGGAATGGTGACGAATTATCCTTTTGCCATTGGGAAGCAGACAGTAAGCAAGACATTCTTGATTGGTTTGAAGAATTAGGTCTTCCAAAATATATGACTATTGAATTACATGAACAGTGGCGATTCCATTCTTTTTATGATCAATCTGACAGAGAGTTGGTTTATAAGGATTATTAACTCCCCATTTTTCTTAGCAAAATTTATCTGCCTGCTTCTGTGTTCTGAACCTCCTCTTGATGGCAGGCGTACGGGAGGAAATGAGTATGAGGTCTGTGGATGGCGTGACTAGAAGATGAGCTTTCGCTACCCGCAGGTGAGCTAAGGAACTGATCAAAAAGATGCAGGAAAATGCTATTGCTTAACCTCCCCATAACCCGTTGCAACTACTGTAGTTTGATCGGCAATAATCGGTAAAAACACCCCTTAAGTGTCGTTTGTGGCGGTTGGAAAAAGGGTCGATGACCACCTTGTTTTCGAGCTATTGGGTTGGCTTCTAACCGTTGGTAATAAACAGATCAAGGTGATGCTCCCGTCACGGCTCGGACGCAGAGCTAGGGATTAGGAATCATAGGCAGTCCCCTTGTTTCCAAGGGATTACAAACTCTTTACTTTTATTTTGCTTTTATCCTGATTCATACCTGTCGCCCACCCAATCACTCACAACCCTGTACCAGGACAAGGGATTAGCAGTCCCTAAGCACATTTCTTGAAATTTTTCTAAAATTCTGATGTATTGGTGACCGGTTCTATAAATAAGTCCGTGGGCCGGTACGACGAAATGCGAATCGGCCCGGCACCACACATCGGTAAAATGACTCTCACCATTCTTTCCAGCCAATCAAAGGCCATCCAGAAATACGTCAAAGATAGCTTGAGGCAGGAAGCTGAGAAACTAGGCTTCGACCCTTGACAATGCCCAGGTTGAATTTGAACGTAAGGAGATGGATCTAGAACAGGAAAGCCTGGATCATCCAGAAATCGACTGGGAAGTTAAGTATTGGGAACTGGCTGGTCACCGGTAATTACCCTCATGCTATAACTTAGTCAAAAAATGAGAGGAAGTTTTCTGCAGTGGTTGAATTGGGATCCAAGAGCTGGATCCCAATAGAATTAACGTGGTGAAGAAGCGATTGAAGTAAAAGTCGTAAACTTCAGATCAGTGGGTTTCACTCCACCTAATTTTACCATACTCATCCTGAACTGTTTCAAGGGATCGCAAAGCTCCGGGGTCATTTTTTTTTGGTCATGTATATATGCTTTTTTAGTGGCCCAACGCATTATAACCATTCCCCTTCCCTCTGAATCAACTGCGGCTTCTATGGTGTTTTGTAGAGACATAAAACAGTCTGAAGAATACCACCTTCCAACAGCTGTCCTAACAGCATCATGCATCGCAGGGGGAAACTTTGGTCCGGTGGCTATAAACACTACGGGCATTCCAGAAACAAGATGATCTGTGGCCAAATCGTGAAATGCAAAAAGTGATGGAATGCTGATAAAGGTTGCAGCGATGATGGCAATAAAATTCTTCTTCATTATGATTCCTTTTAAATCAAGTTAGACGTACCTTGATACCAAGCCTGACAAGATCTTGTTAAGCATTCAATTGGAAAGTTAAGTATTGGGAACTTCCGGTCACCGGTAATTTTCCTCATGCAAAAATCCTCTGCCTGCTTCCGGGATCCGAACCAACGCCAGGAAGCTTCACAAGCCCCTTGGTGGGAAGTTCAAAAAAGCCACCAAGACATATTTACCCAAGCAGGCATGATCCTGTCCAAGTTTTTCGTCGATTTTTCGTAGATTGGGGGGTTTATCCCAAGTTAGCCCAAGTTTTCAAAATTGGGTCGAATGGCCTGCAACCCTTTGCAAACAGTGGTGCTCCCGCCGCGACTCGAACGCAGAGCTAGGGATTAGGAATCCCCTATTTTATCCAGTTAAACTACGGGAGCTTGGAGGCCTTCTGGGGTTTGAAGGCATGAATTTGATACAGATAACGATATCAGATGTCGGATCAGAATCAAGTCGACTTCATGGTCATTAAGCTTGCTAAGGAGGGGGAAACGCATGATAGGGTCATTCAAGATAAGGAGGGATGATGATCAATCGATTTTGGACCTATCTTCTGCTGTCCATACTGTTGTCGGCAGGCTGTGCAAAAAACCCTTCATCAGGCTGTCAAGAAGGATTCTGTCAGGCCAGTATCGAGTCAGGAAGCCAGACTTACCGTTTCAGTCTGAACGGAGGCAATGGGATTTTGGAGAAGCGGGATACATCCGGAGTCACATGGATTTCTGCAGCGGAGAAACCCGAAGTGGAAGGTTACACGGTGTCAGGCGTTTTTGGATTGAATGAAAATATACTGGTCACACATTGCGATGCATCAGGCAATCGTCGGATGCTGAAGTTCGATCCGCATGAAGAAAACTGGTCGGCGACTCGATTTCAAACGGGCGGTTGCAATTAGATTCCGGTTATGGAATCTAAGGAATTAAGGCCTTGTTTCCTGGTTGTCCACGCCATTTCCAGAAGATGGTTTGACCTTCTTTCCAGAGTAGAATTCCTTCCAGCATTCTCGGCCAGTCCTTTTCAGTCAACGAGGAAACCCCCTGAAGATGATAAAGCATGCAAGCCAGAATGGTGTCATGGGTGATCTCGACTCGGATTTTGCCTTTCGGAGGATTGTCAGAGAGAAAGGACTCGAGCATGATCCGTGTGCCTTCCTCGACGCTCAAATGACCAGGGATGGAAATCTCCTGAAGCAGTGCATTGACGAGTTCCATCGGGCCCTGTTGCTTCATTGTTGTAATGGCTTTTTGAGAATTATCGATGAAGGCACCTGGTTCGCCCAATGCTGGGTTATGAAAGGTTGTCATTTTTAACCCTGCACCCCGGATGATCTGATCCCCTGTTGTCATGCAGCGCAAGGAAGAACTGCTGGAGACCTGGAGGATGCGGTTCCCCCAGGCTTCTCCAAGTTCTGCTGCCCTGGTGAGACCTGTTGGAGTGAGTTTGATCTGGGTGCCGAATTGCCCTGCAATCATGGGTGGCCTGATGGAGTGACGCATGAGCAACACGGCTCCTGAATCAGCAGGAAGGTCTTCCGGACTTGGTTTCCAAGTCGGAGGATCCTGGAGGTTATAATAAATCTTTTCCATCTTCTAAGAATCTCGTCAAAGCTGAATTTTCAAGCATCCCGGCAGGATTTCAAAAAGGGCATCCAGTTTTCCAGGGGATTCCCCATCGATATCGAGCCAAACGGTTTCCTGGCTGAGAACCTCCACCTTTTTGGCATGTTTGATTTGAATTCCCGGGATGCCGATGTGCTTTCCCCAGTAGACCTTGGGAAGGTGNCNNAAAAAAGNTAGCANTTTCATTTCCTCCAGCCAGACCACCTCGAANTANCCGTCATCCAGAANGGCGCCTGGGGCGACNTGCATNCCTCCTCCAAAAAACTGACCATTGGCGATTGCGACCAGGCGGCTTTGGATCTCGACTTCGGACGTATCATCCAACAGTAGTCTAAGATGAAATTGCGGACAACTCAGCACCTGAACCAGGGTGGCATAAAGAAAAAGGGCTTGGCCCCCGAGTCGTTTCAACTNAGGATGACGAATCAGAAAACGGTCTACTTCACCACTCAGTCCCAGACTTGCAATGTTGGCACAATAGCGAATGCAATTTCCATCGGATTCATCGNGGAAGGTGACTTTTCCAACGTCGATCCTGCTTATTCCTGAGGAATCGTCCTTTGGCAGAGGTTTCACAAAAGACCGTGGAGTCAGGCTGCGCTGAAAATCGCAACCTGATCCGCACATGAAAACACTGAGAATTNCTTCGGGAGCGATGGGTTCATCGTTCTCAAACCAACCATTCACCACCTCATTCACGGTCCCGTCTCCTCCCACTGCAATGATTTTTTCGGCACCTTCTTGCAATGCCTTGCGGGTGAGTTGGGTCGCATGGCCTGGTGCTTCCGTGAAACATGAGATGAAGGGGCCATGGAGCGATTCCAATTCCT
Organism: Deltaproteobacteria bacterium; assembly: GCA_002683785.1. Classification (GTDB taxonomy): domain Bacteria; phylum SAR324; class SAR324; order SAR324; family NAC60-12; genus UBA1014. The sequence goes on along the minus strand of NYUB01000068.1, from coordinate 26,214 downwards.
TTTCGACATGCGGCCAGCGTTTGCCCGCTTTGCCCCTGGCTGCTGCCGGATTGAAGATCACATAGGATTTCATCAGTTTTTCTNCTCCTCGGACGTTCAAGCGACAATGGACTTGTATGGGGCTTTCGAAACGATTAAATTCTCTTTTCAGAAATATATGAACTTAAATCAAACCAAGAACCAATGCATCAAATAAAGCTGCTTGCGATTACCCTCCTGCTCGGAATCACGCTTCCGGGATGCAACATCAATCCTAGCAAAAAAGCTCAGACGCAGATTTTTTCTGAGGGAGGCTCCGGTGCTCCAACCNCATCGGTAAATTCTCTGACTCGGTCCTATGATTATCATGAAGTATCCCAGGATGCGATGTTGAAACGCATGCGCAANCAATGATGGTGAAAAAACTCCATTATTTGTTCGTTTCAGTTCAGTACCATTCCCCGGTGAAACCGAATCTGCCATTGCTTCCCCCGGTATAACTGTACAAAACCCTCGACCTGGATGCGGGTTTTCACCCTCAGGTTCTCCATCCGACTTGCTTTTCTCTGTTTTGGAAAGGTGATCACGGGAAGGCCCGGTTTGAGAAACCGGTTTTGGAGGAAGATCAAACGCGCACCCCGACTCAAATCCCGGATTGTTTCAACCCTTCCACGGACTCTGAGGAAACGCCCCTCATGTACAGCAGGTTGAAGGCTGAGGGATTCCTTGGGTTGGACTTTGAAGAGTGGATTTTTTAAGGAATAGACGGTTTTCCCCTCGTCTCTCAATCTTTTCAGGTAGGCATTTCTTGAATCAGTTCTGCTCCAGATTCCAAGCCGGGCATTGAAGGCACGGGCTTCCTGACGTGCGTAGAGCACATAATCCCGAGGTTGGGAAAAACGTGTGTCGAAATAACTGTGTCCTTGGGTGATCAGTTCTAGGCTTATGTTTGTCTTTGCACATTCCAACAATCCGAGCAGACGTCCTCTGTTTCCAATGGAATTTTCCGGATCCACCCAGAGCCTGCAATCCCCCGAAGCAAGTTTGTTTTCTAGAAAACCTCGTGCAGGGATGCCATGTTCCAGATCCTTGCCCTTGTGGGATTCGTTGAGTTCTGGAGTGTCGACATAAAGCAGCCTGACGCGCTCCTGTTTTCCTGCTATCCTACCGTTTCGGTTCAGATCCGCCTCAAAGGTGTCTCCGTCGATGGTCCTCAACTTGATGTCTTTGAGAGAAATCATATTCCATCCTGTTGGAATATCTTGGGCGGCAAGGGCCGAATGAGCGTGAAGAAGAATCAGCAGTTTCAGGATGTAATGTTTCATCACAGGCCAAGGATGGGTTTCAGGATGAAGAGCCATTGGCGATTCAGCATCAAACGAAATGCTTGTAGTTGTTTGTTGCTTTTCATATCTCTTGTGTTTTCAGGCTGCCAGGGACTTTTTTATTTTCCGACGGATAAGCTTTTTTTTACACCGGAGATGTTCGGTGCCCGACACGAAAATGTCTATTTTCTTAACAGTCAGGGAAAGCAACTCCACGGATGGTTCCTGCCCTCATCCATCAAACCGGCAAAGGGGACGATCCTCTATTTTCACGGGAACTCCCATAATATCAGTCATTTTCTGATTTCTGTCATCGAATTCCCCTCTGCAGGATACAACCTCTTCACCTTCGACTATCAGGGCTATGGTCTTTCAGAAGGGTCCCCAAATCCTGAAGGAACCCTTGCAGATGCGGATGCTGCCCTGGAATACCTGATCCATGGAAGGAAAAAGGATCCTGGACCGCTCATCGTTTTCGGACAAAGCCTTGGGGGTGCGATTGCCCTCAATTGGCTTGGAAACCGAAAACCTCCACAGGTGGCGGCTGCCATCTCAGAATCGGCTTTTGNCTCTTATCGACAAATTGCCCAGGATAAGATGAACAACATCGGCATTCTGCGCTGGTTCCGCAATCCCTTTTCACGCTGGTTTTTCGACGATCGTTTTGCACCAAAACCGGTGGTCCATCATATTTCACCCATTCCGCTTCTAATCGTTCATGGGACCCAGGATCCTGTCGTCCCCTTCAAGCATGGACTCGAGCTTTTTGAAGCAGCCTCTCAGCCTAAGGAATTCTGGAGTGTTCCTGAAGGCCGGCACACTCCAATGCTGGGACGCTACCGTGAGCGCTATTGGCCTCTGCTTTTAGCCTATCTTGAAAGAGTTCTGAAACAGTATTCAGGGGTTTCTCCGGTTTTTGTCAAGGTCGAAGAAGGATTTCCCAAATCAGCCTCCATCAGCCAGAAAATGAACTTTCTCAAGCCGATAAAAAACTTGTAAGCAATCCTGGAATCAAATAAGTTATTGTGTTCCAAAGAGCTTGTTCCCCAATAGCTCAGTTGGTAGAGCAAGTGGCTGTTAACCACTGGGTCGCTGGTTCGAGTCCGGCTTGGGGAGCCAATCAAGAACCCCGCTCCGTTTTTCGGTGCGGGGTTTTTTTTTGGCTGAATACGAGATGTCCTGACGCCATTTTTTCAGGTCTATTGTTTTTCATTCGCGTTCGCTTTTCTTGCACTTAANCCTTGTTTTTCCAATCCATTCAGGATTCAAGAGAAGAGGAGCCATGCTTGACAAAAAGGACTTTTTCATGTNTAATGAATAGTTTTTTATTTTTCTAAAAAAGTATGTTCGATCAGCTTTCTGAAAAACTGACAGGATCTCTCCGCAAGGTGCGGGGTCGTGGACGTCTCAATGAGAATAACATCCGCGACACGCTCAATGAAGTGAAGCGCGCTTTGTTGGAAGCAGACGTGAATTTCCGGGTTGTCAAATCATTCCTCAAGACGGTCCAGGAACGGTCGCTGGGCGAGGAAGTTCAGACCTCCCTGACTCCGGGGCAGCAGTTCATCAAGATTGTCANCGAAGAACTGACTGAAATGATGGGCGGGGAGAATGTCGACCTGGCTCCTGCCACTCAACCTCCCTTAATCACCATGATGGTGGGTCTGCAAGGATCAGGAAAAACCTCATCCGTGGGCAAACTGGCCCTTCACTGTAAAAAGAAAGGGGGAAAGCCTTTTCTGATTCCGGCCGATGTCTACCGCCCTGCGGCGATCGACCAGCTTCAGGTTTTGGCACGTACTTTAGAGGTCCCCTGTTATGACTCCAAAGTCAGTCAGGATCCGGTGGATATCGTCAAAGCCGGNATCCGTGAAGCAAGAGAAAACTTNGCCGAATACGTCTTCATCGATACTGCGGGACGTCTGCAGATAGACGAAACACTGATGGAAGAACTGGCACGGATCAAACAAAATGTGAATCCTGATGAAATTCTTTTTGTTGCAGATGCAATGACCGGTCAGGAAGCTGTCAATGTGGCCAAGGGTTTCGATGACCGATTGCAACTGAGTGGAGTGATGCTGACCAAAATGGATGGTGATGCACGGGGCGGTGCTGCTCTATCCATCCGGGCCATCACCCAAAAACCGATCAAATTCATTACCACGGGTGAAAAACTAGAAAATCTCGAACCTTTCCATCCCCAACGCGTTGCTTCGCGCATCCTCGGCATGGGAGACATGCTTTCGCTGATCGAAAAGGTGGAATCGACTTACAGCGAAAAAGAAGCCCTGCATATGCAGAGCAAACTGCGCCGCAATGAATTCACCCTGGATGATTTCCGAGACCAGCTTCGTTCAATGCGCAAGATGGGTTCGATGACTGATATCGTTAAACTGATTCCAGGAGTCAACACGGCAGCGCTGAAAAATGCAGATTTCGATGAAAAACAAATCACTCGTGTTGATGCCATCATCAGTTCCATGACCTTCAAGGAACGAAGCAATCACAACATGATGAATGGTTCCAGGAGGCTGCGGATTGCCAAAGGAAGCGGAANGCGGGTCAGTGATGTGAATCGGCTGCTTAAACAGTTCGTGCAGATGCGGAAGATGATGCACAAACTTTCAAAAACCCAGGATCCCGGGAAAGCGATGCGTATGATGCAAAGCATGATGTAAGGGATTGATATTCATTAAAAACTTTGAACTAAAACGAGAAACTCAATATGGTCAAAATTCGCCTCGCCCGCGGGGGAGCTAAGAAAAAACCTTATTATCGGATTGTCGTTGCTGATGTCCGTAAAAAACGTGATGGCAAATTCATCGAGCGGATCGGATTTTACAATCCGATGATCCAGGAAAACCGTTTCGAAATTGATGCAGAACGTGCCAAGTACTGGCTTTCAGCGGGTGCACAGCCTACAGACCGTGTGCGTAAATTGATGAAACAGGCAGAAATCGAAGGAGTCTGAAGACGTCTTCCATCGATTTAGGCGTTAAATCTTTAGGAGGAGCATGAACAATCCTCCGGATTATGAGCATCTGACCTGGATCGGGTCGGTACTGGGTGTCCATGGTCTGAAAGGAGAATTGAGAGTCAGACCCCTGACGGACACTCCGGATTACTACCTTCAGGAGAAGGAATTGCTTCTGGAGACGAGGGANGGCCTGAAAAAGGTCGAAATCGATGAAATCCAAGTTCATAAAGACGTCTGGCTCCTGCGCCTCTCAGGATTGGAGAGTAGGGAGCAGGCCGAGGCCTTCAAAGGTATGCGTCTCTTGATTCCAGACTCCAGACTGAGGCCGTTGAGTAAAGGTGAAGTATTTTTACACCGTCTCCCGGGATGTCAGGTGTACGACCGTCAAGGTCAGGATTATGGCGTGGTGAAGGGTGGATTTGAGACGGGTGCAAATCTGATCTATGAAGTGCAGCATCAGGGAAAAGAATACATGATCCCAGATGCTCCAGGAGTGGTACTTGAACTAGATTTAGAAGCAAGGAGGATGGTGATCGATCCGGTGCCGGGACTGATTGATGATGGTGAAAAAAAAGCTAATGCATCATCAAAGAATCACAAGGGATGAATCAAGGAGGCTCTCCGGTNATGCCTCTGATTAATAATCCGGAATGTTACATTTTGACCTGCTGACTCTGTTCCCGGAACTTTTCCGGTCGTTTCTTTCAGAAAGCCTGATTGGAAAGGCACTCGAAAAGCAGCTTTTTCAGGTGGAAATGAACAATTTCCGGGAATTTGGACTTGGTCCTCATCACCAGGTTGATGATGAACCTTTCGGTGGGGGGCCTGGAATGCTTTTGCGTGTCGAACCCATAGCGGAAGCGCTGGAAAAGCGAGTGACGCATCACCAGCAAAAGGGGCGTTCCGTAAGACGGATCTTACTGACTCCGCAAGGAAAGCCGTTCGACCAGNAAAAGGCAAANGAATGGAGCAGATGTGAAGAGGTTTTGCTCCTGGTTTGTGGACGGTATGAAGGTTTTGACGAAAGGGTCCGCGAACTTGTGGATGAGGAAGTTTCTGGCGGTGATTATGTCTGTTTAGGTGGTGAAGTGATAGCAATGCTGATCATCGAAAGCGTCAGCCGTCTGGTTCCAGGAGTTCTGGGAAATCCGGATTCTCCAGAAACAGAATCCTTTGCCGCGAACCTGTTGGAATATCCGCAATATACGCGGCCAAGAAATTATAAAGGCATGGAAGTGCCTGAAGAACTGCTGTCCGGAAATCACAGCCGGATTCAAGCATGGAGAGAAACCCGGGCGCTGGAAAGAACACGGCAAAGGCGACCTGATTTGACAACCCGAAGCATTGAGTAAGATCATGGCAACAGCAATGGAACTCGTGGAACAATCACAACTGCGAGATGATCTCCCGGATCTCCGAGTAGGTTCCACCGTTAGAGTGAACTACCGGATCATCGAGGGGAACAAGGAACGGATCCAGTCCTTTGAGGGGGTGCTGCTGCGCAAGCACTGCGGTCCTAAAAACAACAAGGCGACTTTTACGGTGAGGAAAGTGGCGCAGGGATATGGCGTGGAACGTATTTTTCCCCTGCATTCTCCGCGTATCGAAAGCATCAAGGTGCTCAAGGTTGGAAGAGTCCGCAGGGCAAAGCTTTATTATCTGCGTGAACGTCGTGGTAAGGCGGCAAGGATTAAGGAAAGGATGATCCATCGCGGCTGATCTGAGCCACGAACAGGAAGCCTGGCGTGAAGGATTCAGAAACATCGCCGGGGTGGATGAAACCGGAAGAGGCCCACTCGCGGGTCCCGTCGTGGTTTCTGCAGTCATCCTTGGCAAAAACTGGAATGCTCAGCACCGTCTGGCGGATTCGAAAGAATTGAAACCGAAAGAAAGAGACGTACTCTTCCAGATCATCTGTAAAGAAGCCTTTGCAGTCAGTACCGTGTCGATGCCAGCCAGCGAAGTTGATCGGCTGAATGTGTTGCAGGCCAGCATGGTCGGCATGAAAAAAGCTGTAGAACGTTTGAATCCCAAAGCGGATTATGTGCTGGTCGATGGAAATCGGTATCCGGAATTGAATCAGCCTGGAAAAGCTCTGGTGAAGGGAGATTCCCGCTGTGCAAGCATCGCTGCGGCTTCTATCGTTGGGAAAGTCGTTAGAGACCGGGTGATGCATGGAATGGATTGCCTCTATCCCGGATGGGATTTCCAAAGGCACAAGGGATACCCCACGAAGGGACATCGGGAAATGCTTGAAACCAGGAGGCCCAGCATGATTCACCGGCATTCGTTTCAGTATGTCGGGAATCAGGATGAAGCCATCCAGTCTTCTTTGTTTTGACTGATGTAAGAAAAAAAATCGGGTCGATCGGGGAACAAATGGCCTCTGAACATCTCGAACGGCAAGATTATTTGATTTTAGAGAGAAACTATCGTTGCCGTTATGGGGAAATCGACATCATTGCTTGTAACAAAGAATATCTGGTATTCTGTGAAGTCAAAACGAGAAGCGAGCAACATAAGCTGCATCCGTCTTTGTCCGTCACTCAAAGCAAAGTAAAAAGAATTCGGGAATTGGCAGGGATGTATTTGATGAAAAATGAAAATGAAAAACGTCAACCCCGTTTCGACGTGATATCCATCGTATTGAATGAAAAACAGGAAGGATTGATAGAACACTTGGAAAACGCTTTTTAACTGTAATCAAGGAAACCATGGCACATCATAAATCTGCAAAAAAACGTATCCGGCAAACAGAAAAACGAACCCTGCGTAATCGTGCGCTCCGTTCCAGCACCCGCACGGCAATTAAAAAATTCCGCGTGTTACTGGAGGAAGGAAACCCTGAAAGTCTGAAAACGGCTTATCCTGGGGTCCAAAAAACCATTGACAAGGCAGTCACCAAAGGGGTTTTGCACCGTCGTACAGCAGCTCGTTATAAATCAAGGCTGGCGATAGCCATGGGCAAAGCCCAGCCTGCGCAATAGTCTTCATTCTTTGATTTCTCCAAAGGATACAAAAGGGTATCCTTCATGGATGATCACGTTCTGAGTGAAGACGGGTAAATACGAATCGGAAGGTCGTTTATGATTGCCCCATAAGCTCCGATTTTAAAAAGTTTAACATTCCTTGTCAGTCAACTCCCATCCCAAAGGGTTCGATGGACACGCATTTTATATATCGACGGATTCACAGTCTTACTGGAATCATTCCCGTCGGGCTTTTTCTCATCTACCACCTCTACATTCAGCTCTATCTCCATTCAGGTGCAGAAGTCTATAATGAGGAAGTCAACTCCTTTTATGATAGCCCGCTGGCGCTTTGGATACTGGTCCTGGTCGTCTACATCCCGCTCATTTTTCACTCCGTTTTCGGGGCATTGATTACATTCGAAGCCCAGGTTCAACCTAGTTATCACTATTTTGCTCACCTGCTTTACTGGCTGCAGCGTCTCAGTGGCATCGGGGTGCTTTTCTTCATCATTGCCCATGTCTGGAATGCTCAACTCGGTCCATTGGTAGCCGATACCTGGGGGACTCACTGGGAGCATCTGGCAGAAGGTTTTTCTGATCCTGAAACCGGTTTGGTGACCAAAACCGTCTATGTCCTCGGAATCCTTGGAGCAACCTTTCATTTTGCAAACGGGATCAACACCTTCAGCATTACCTGGGGGGTTGCACTCACTCCTAAATCCCAACAGAGGATGAGGGTGATCAGCATCATCACATTTCTTGTTTTAACCATCAGTGCATTATACGCTCTTGCAGCAATTTGGTAACAATGGGAGCGTCGAAAAATCCTATTTTTTGCAATTGACAAATCATGGCTGATCAAAGAGTTATCATAATCGGAGGAGGACTCGCTGGACTTGCGGCAACGATGAAAATTGCCGAATTGGGAACCAAAGTCCTGCTGGTCTCCTTCCAGCCCGTAAAACGTTCCCATTCCGTATGTGCCCAGGGTGGAATCAATGGGGCAGTCAATATTAAGGGAGAGGGAGATTCTCCTGAAATTCATTTTTATGACACGGTCAAAGGTGGAGACTTTCTGGCTAATCAGCCCCTCTGCAAAGACATGTGTTATCATGCTCCCTTCGTGATCTATCTGCTGGACCGTCTTGGTGTACCCTTCAACCGCACTCCGGAAGGGAACTTGGATTTCAGGCGATTTGGAGGAACCCTCCATCACCGTACTGCATTTGCCGGAGCAACCACGGGGCAGCAACTGCTATATGCTCTGGACGAACAGGTGAGGCGTTTTGAGACCAGGGGGCTGGTTGAAAAAATGGAGTGGCACGAATACCTTGGAGCAGTCCTGGATAGTGAGGGGCGATGCGTGGGGGCTACCATCAATAATCTCAGAACGGGAGAAATCCGTTCGGAACGGGGAGATGCAGTCATCCTGGCTACAGGTGGGCCTGGGCTGGTTTATGGGAGAAGCACCAACTCGATGGTATGTACTGGAACAGCAACCACCTCGGCGTATCTTCAGGGTGCCAAATACGGCAATCCAGAATTCATCCAGATCCATCCATCTGCCATACCTGGAAGGGACAAGTTACGATTGATGAGTGAATCTGCCCGTGGTGAAGGTGGTCGTGTATGGGTTCCCAGAAAAGGAGGAGATGAACGAAAACCGAAGGATATTCCTGAAGCAGAAAGGTTGTACTTTCTTGAAGAAAAATATCCTCGCTTCGGAAACCTTGTCCCACGGGATGTGGGAGCCAGGGAAATTTACGACATCTGCATCAATGAGAAGCTGGGTGTCCATGGTGAAATGAAGGTTTATCTGGACCTGACTCATAAAAGCCGTGAATTCCTCGATGACCGCCTGGGTGGCATCCTTGAAATTTATGAAAAATTTACTGGAGTTGACCCGCGTGAAGAGCCGATGGAAATCTTTCCGGCAGTCCATTACTCAATGGGCGGAATCTGGACTGATTTTGAAAGTACGGACGATGGATTCATCAACCACCAGTCGCCACAAAACCAGATGACCTCGATCCAAGGGCTTTATGCCGCAGGAGAGGCAGACTATCAGTATCACGGTGCAAATCGGTTGGGTGCCAATTCCCTGCTCAGTTGTATTTACACCGGGTTGATGATGGGACCGGGTGTGGTTAACTACTTGAAAAATCTTCCTCAGGCGGCTTCGGAGATGCCGTCTTCGATGTTTGATGGTGATGAAAAACGTTGGAAGGATCGTTTTTCCGAGATCTCCCAAATGAGTGGTTCTGAAAATCCATACGCCCTTCATAATGAATTGGCGGAAGCGATGATTTCTAATGTGCTGATCGTCCGAGAAAACGAAAAATTGGGCGCAACCTTAAAAGTTATTGAAGATATTGAATCAAGATGGAAAAACATCGAATGTGTTGATACCCAGGATTGGACCAATCCTGTGCCAAGTTTTGTGAATCAGCTTTGGAACATGATCCAGCTTTCCAAAATCATTACCATGGGCGCGCTCCAGCGTGACGAATTCAGGGGGTCGCATTACAAACCCGATTTTGACCTCAATCAACCCGATGATTTTGATCCAGCAGATTACCTGGAATTTGAAGACCAGAAATTCAATGGAGGAGTCCATAAGGATCAGTTTGCCTCAAGCCATTTGGATTACATGGAACGTTTTGAAAAGAACAATGAAAATTGGCTCAAATCTTCAATTGCAACGTATAATAACGGAAAACCAACTATCGATTACGAACAAGTTGATACGTCATTGATAGCACCTCGCCCACGCAAATACGACTGAAGCGGAACTGCCATGTCTAGAATGTTGAAATTCAAAATCAAACGTCAGGATTCCAAAGAATCATCCCCTTATTGGGAAGATTTCACAGTTCCATATAAGGCGAATTCGAATGTCATATCCTGTCTCATGGATATTCAGGCCAATCCTTTGAACAGCAAAGGAGAAAAAGTGTCTCCTGTTGTTTGGGATTGCAGTTGTCTTGAAGAGGTTTGTGGATCGTGCACGATGGTTATCAATGGCGAGGTGCGTCAATCCTGCAGTGCCCTGGTAGACAAACTCGAAGAACCCATTCGCCTGGAACCGATGTCAAAATTTCCGGTGATCCGTGATCTTGCAGTAGACCGATCGAGGATGTTTGAGGCTCTGAAAAAGGTGCAGGCATGGGTGCCGGCTGACGGCTATCATGATTTGGGTCCTGGGGAACGTATTTCCCCTGAACACCAGCACGTTGCTTACAAACTCTCTGAATGCATGACCTGTGGATGCTGCGTGGAAGCATGTCCTCAGTATTCCAAGAATAACGATTTCCTGGGCGCCGCTGCGATGAATCAAGCAAGGCTTTTCAACATGCATCCTACAGGAAAAAGCCTTCGTAAGGACAGGCTGGATGTGCTGATGCAGGCTGGAGGAATTTCGGACTGTGGTAATGCACAAAATTGTGTGGAAGCATGCCCTAAATCCATCCCCCTCACGGAATCCATTGCGGATCTTGGAAAACAGGCGAGCAAACAATTCTGGAATAATCTTTTTAGTTCCTAAATCCAATTTCTTTTAGATTCCACCGTCTCTGTATGGTGGTCTTTTCATGTCTCCCACCTGCTTTAAGACACCCCTTTCAAAAAAATTTTATTAAGCGTTTTTAAGGTTCATTAAGCATACACAAAACAATTCGTTGAACCCTAAAATGATATTGACTTTTCCGGTTTTTAAGTAAACATCATAAGAAAATATTTTTTTAAGTATTTTCTTCAAATAATGAAGTCGGTAACGACACAAAAGTAGATTGAAATAAAATCTAAAAACAGGAGTCGATTGGACGAAAACCGTTTGTTTGATCATTGGGGGAATGCATTGCTTCTTTCCCTGCAACTTGAACAAACCAGTCATGAAATCACACAATCTCTGGAAGAATTAGCTTCTCTGGTTGAATCCCTTGGAGCAAGGGTCGCCGACCGAATAATCCAGAACCGTTCCCAGATCCATCCTGCCTACTATTTTGGAACAGGGAAACTGAGTCAGATTAAAGAGGTGATCCTTCAAAAGGATGCAGACGCAGTCATTGTCGATGCCTCACTATCTCCGAAACAGACACGTAACATAGAGCAAAAATTTAATCGTCCGGTTTTAGACCGGACTCAGGTGATTTTGGAGATTTTTGCACGCAACGCACGAACGCGGGAATCAAAACTTCAGATCGAATTGGCTCAAGCAGAATTTTTACTTCCCCGACTGGCAGGACTCTGGAAGCATTTGGACCGGGAACGTGGGGGGATTGGTGTTTCCCGTGGAGGTGGGGAGAAGCAGATTGAAAATGACCGGCAGTATTTACGTCGCAGGATTTCAAGACTTCGTGAAGAAATCAAACGTATCGAAAGGGAGCGTGACACCCAGAAGAAAAGACGCGTTCAATGCCTCAATGTGAGTTTGGTGGGTTACACCAATGCCGGTAAGTCTACCGTGATGAATCGTCTGACGGATTCAGATGTGCTGGTTGAAAATCGATTGTTTGCCACCCTGGATTCGACCACGAGACTGATGGAGGAGGATTTCAGACCAAAGATCCTGCTGTCGGATACCGTGGGATTCATCAAAAACCTCCCCCATGAGTTAGTTGCGGCATTCCGTTCGACACTTGGCACCATTGGTGATGCAGACCTGTTGCTGCAGGTCATCGATAGCAGCAGTGACTTTGAAGATCATATAGACACCACGAATCAGGTTCTCAAGCAGATGGAGGCAGATTGTATTCCCGTCATCAAAGTCTTCAATAAAATCGATCGGGTTCCTTTTGCCCAACTTCAAATCATGCGTAAACTGAATCCCGATGCGGTTTTCATTTCCGCCTTGAATGAGGGCATTCAAGAATTAAGGGCAAGCATTGGAAGTTTTTTCGAAAGACGAATGGAAACGATGACCATACGTTTGGATTATCAACATTCTCAAAATATTTCGGACATATACCAATACAGTAGGGTCGACAGCATAGACTATCAGGAAGAGGGAATCCTTATGACCCTGACCAGCCTGCCAGGAAACCTCAGTCGCCTGCGACATCACCTGACTCCTTCTGTGCAGGAAGTGATGGGTTAAAAAAGCAGTTTTATCATCCTGGATGAATAACCATTCATCCAAGGGAATTACGTTTCATTTCCTGTCATTTAATACCGAATGCGGCATTTGTTATGGTTTTGTAGGATCTTTCTGGGCAGTCTGATGACTTTCCAAATGAGAAAAAGATCCTGCTAAAAAATATTGATTCAACACATTGATCATCCGTTTTTGAATTTCTGATTATGATGGAAAAGTTTTTGGTGGAAGGAGCGAACTCCCTCAAAGGAAGTATCGAGCCTTCAGGAAACAAAAATGAAGCCCTTCCTGTTTTAGCCGCAGTACTGCTAGCAAATGATATAGTGAGGCTCACCAACGTTCCGGATATCCTTGATATACGTTCCATGTGTGGAATCCTTGAAGAACTTGGAGTCGGTGTGGAAAGGACCTCTTCCAGCAGTTATGTTTTTGACCCGACCACACTTCAGCATCATTCCCTTGATTCGAAAAAAGCAGCATCGATCCGTGGCTCCTTTTTGTTGGCTGGCCCCCTGCTGGCTAAGAAGGGCCGGGTTGAACTTCCCTATCCCGGTGGAGACCGTATTGGCTTGCGTCCGGTTCATGTTCATCTCCAGGCGTTTCAACAACTTGGAGTGAAGGTGGATGAGAGTAAACACGGGAAATTCAGCATGAATGTCGATCGCCTGAAAGGCTGTCACTTCCAACTTGAAGAGGCGAGTGTGATGGCGACGGAAAACGCGGTGATGGCTGCGGTTACGGCAGAAGGAAAGACAACGATTTACAACGCAGCATGTGAACCCCATGTCCAGGGGCTTTGTCATTTTCTGAATCGGATGGGTGCCAAGATTGAAGGAATCGGAAGCAATATGCTCCAAATCGAAGGAGTGAGTGCTTTGAGTGGAGGAGAATACCGGATCCAACCAGATCACACGGAGGTTGGATCTTTCATCGGGTTGGCCGCTGTCACGAAAAGTGAATTGAAAATTCTCAATGCAGGAGTTCAACATCTTTCGGTTATCCGCAACATGTTCGAAAAAATTGGAATCCGAACGGAAGCGGATGGTGATCATCTGATCGTTCCCAAAGAACAGCAGAGAAAAGTTCAAACAGACATCCCCGGTGGGATCCCGAAGATCGATGACAGTCCCTGGCCTGGATTTCCTGCAGATCTGACAAGCATCATCACCGTCACTGCAACCCAGTCTGAGGGAGCAGTACTGATTTTTGAAAAAATGTTCGAAAGCCGNCTTTTTTGGGTGGACAAACTCATCTCGATGGGAGCCCAAATCATCCTCTGTGATCCGCATCGGGTGGTTGTTTCAGGTCCATCTCCACTTCGTGGTGCGTTGGTTTCTTCACCGGATATTCGAGCAGGCATGGCGCTGTTGATTGCGGCCATGGGGGCGCAGGGTACGACAGAAATCATGAACATCCAGCAGATCGATCGCGGGTATGAATCCATCGATCAGCGCCTGAATGCTTTGGGGGGCAATATAAAAAGGGTTCAAGTCTGATGGAATATCCTCAAACGCTATACCATCCTCATCCACGCCAGTCTTTTTCAAACCCTGAACCAGGGCTGATACGAAGGCTGTTGGCAAGGGTGATTGACTACCAATTGATTTTCATTCTGCTTTTATTTTGTGATTTTTTGGTTGAGGGTTTGATCACCACCAACCTCCACTGGTTTTCGAAGCAGGTCTACGAGATCCCCACCCAGCCAATGACGTTGNTCCTTTTGAGTTTGTTGTTTGTTGGATATTTCATTCTGTTTCATACGTTGGATGGTCAGACTCCTGGAAAATTCATATGCGGCATCCGGGTTGCTGCCAAAGAGAATCGATCTCCGAATGCCAAACCTGTTTGTCCAAACCTGGCAAGAAATATCCTGAGGGAGGCAGGCTGGTTATTCAGTTTAATGCTGGGAGGATGGCTTTTGCTGATGGTTTTTTTGAATCGAAACCGTCGAGGTCTGCACGACTGGTTGGGATGTTCCGTGGTGAGAGGAGCCTGAACTGATGCTTNAAAACGGTGATAGGGGTGAAACAGTGAAAAGTCAGGAGGGGGCGGGTTTGAGCCCTGATGAAGATTTGGTCCTTCGAGAGGAACTGAAACTTCTTCTGGATATCCAACAAGGTTTGCTGCTTGAAGCCTCAGAGGATAAAGAAGATCCAGACTTGAAGAATCAGTTTGGGGAAATCATCGAAATCCGTGATTCCCTGGCCGAAGCACGGACCGAAGATTTGCCGGCCCTGATGGCGCAGATGGAACGCATGGTGATTCTCAAATACCAGCAGCAGAGCAGCCAGGGTTCAAACTTCATTGATCCGGAATCACCCTACTTCGGACACATGCGTCTGTTGGAAAACGGACGTGAACGAGATCTGCTGATTGGTTCAGGCAATTGCTTTTCCAACCATCTTCCCTGTCCNATTGTGGACTGGCGTCAATCTCCGATCAGCGGAATCTTCTTCAAATACCGTGAAGGAGACGATTATGTTGAAGAGATTGGAGACCGTGAAATCGAAGGAGAAGTGACCTGCAGGCGAATGCTGATGATTGAAGAAGGACGGGTTCAGCGGATCAACTGGAACGGTGGAGCGATCGAGGAACGTCATGGTCAATGGATACCCGGCCCAGGAAATGTGTCACAACTCAAAGGTGGATCGGGGAGTGCATCCAGGCCGTTCGAGGAAGAATTTGTGGCTGGCCGTCTGGGGCGTTCCAAGGGGNCCCGTCATTATAGTGTTGATAAGCATTTGAAACAGATCACGGCCCTGATTGATCAGCAACAGTTCGACGTCATCACTCAACCTCAGTCAGGAGTCATTTTGATTCAGGGCGGAGCAGGATCCGGCAAAACGACTGTTGCCCTGCACCGGATGGCCTATCTGGTGAGCCAGAAAACCGGTTATTTCAAGTCGGATACGGTGATGCCGGTGGTCTTTGGACCGGCTTTGGCCAATTACATCGGNAAGGTTCTGCCTTCCTTGGGCATCCATGGNGTGAAGCCAAGGGTCTATCAGGAATGGTGCTCCCGACTTAGGATTCGTCTCTTCCCGGAACTTCCCTCGTCCTATTCGGAAAGCACCCCGGTGGCAGTGATTCAGTTCAAACGCCATCCCTTCCTGTTGAAATGGTTCCGTGAGCTGATTGAAAAACGTGAACTGCAATTTCAGCAGGGTTTGTTTTCAAAAACTTCTTCTTATGCCGAAAATCAGTCTCTGAAGGAGTTATGGCAGTTGCTCGAACCTTACCCGCTTGTGGCGAAAGTGAAAAGGCTGCTCCAGTGGTCCAGGGGCAATCGGGTTGCAGGAGACATCGCCCCCAGCAGCAATTCCTCTCTGATGCAGGTCATAGAAAGGCTGGTTGAGGATTTCTTTCCAGGCTTTCAGNAAAATCCAGAAAGCCTGGTGATCCATATTTGGAATGATTGTTTTCTGTTCTGGGAAGCCCTGGAGCAGGGAGCTACAGATTACATTCCAGGTGATTTTACCGAAGGACAACTGAAAAGCATCTGGTCCTGGTGTGTTCGACAGTATCAGAAAAGGGTGGTGACTTCTGGAGAAGATGAAATGCCTGTTCGTGAAAGCGTGGTTGATTCCCTGGCTTCCCAGGGTTTGAATCAGGACACCACTTTCAAGGATGAATTGCCTTCATTGGACGAAGAAGATGACACCTTGCTGCTTTTGCTCTATCAAATGCTAGTGGGTCCCATCCTCCGCAAGAATGGCAAACCCCTGCGCTATACGCATTTGATGATCGATGAAGCGCAGGATTTCAGTCCCCTGGAGATGCAACTATTGGTCAACCTCTCTCCCAAGGATCGTCCCAGCATCACCCTGGCAGGTGACATGGACCAGCGCATACTCATCGGAAACCGCCATGAAAACTGGGAGTCGGTTCTGAAACACCTGGATGTTGATGTAAAAACCATGGATCCGCTCACGGTGGGTTACCGTTCCACTCATGAAATCATGAGTGTTGCGAAATCTGTGATTGGCAAGAAAACGGTCAATACCGAATGGCGTGCGGTAAGGCATGGAGCTCCGGTAGAACGCTTCAGCTTCCAAAATCAGGGTGCGTTGATTGTGTTTCTCTCGGATGCTCTGGAAGACCTCCAGATTCGAGAACCTCAAGCAAGCATGGCCGTTTTGTGCAGGGATTTGGATGGGGCAGAGGAACTGTACCGCGGGTTGATTCGTGCAGACGTTCCAAACATGAGTCTGATCAAAAACCAGGAATTCAGTTTCAAACCAGGAATCGAAGTCACTGAAGTTGCACAGACCAAGGGGCTTGAATTCGATTATGTGATCGTAACAGATGCCGATGCATCGACCTATGGCATCGATGAAGCTTCAAGACATCTGCTTTATGTGGGCGTGACTCGGGCTGCCCATCAACTCTGGTTACTGCATACCCGGAGGCCTTCGGGGCTTCTTCCAGAAATCAGTGATTCCTCAGGTTGATATCCTTCCTGAATGCGAGGCATGATTTTAAATTGAATCAAAAAATCATGTTGATTCAGGAAAAAGCACGAAAAGTTCAGATAAAACCCTCCAAAATGCTGAGATCGATACTTCCCGAACGGATCAACTCGAAGGGCTTTTTGGAGCAATCCAGTAGAGAAGTGGGAAGGTTTTCGGGCAGGATTCCTGAATTGACGAGCATTGGAGTTTTTTCTCCAAACTGATTTTGAACTTCAGTTGGATTCAGACACGTAGGCAAACCACTCAGGTTGGCACTGGTCCCAATTAAGGGACACCCTCCCAGTTCGATCATTTCCTGAACCACTTCTGAAGAGCTCCAGCGTAAAGCGATGGTGTCCTGGGGACCTTTCAAAAATCCTGGAAGTTCAGGATGGGCTGGAAGCACCAGCGTGAGAGGCCCAGGCCAGAAAGCATCGATGATTCGATCGACTCTGGAATCCTCCCAGTTTGCCAAACGCCTGAGCCAGTCCTGATTCACCAGAACAGAAAGAGATTTCTCTGGCGTACGCTTTTTGAGTGAAAAAATCTTTTCTATCACCTTTGGCGAAAGCGCATTTCCACCAAGACCGTAAACCGTCTCTGTAGGAAAACACACGATTCCTTCCGATTTCAGGATCCTTTGAATCTCTTCCGATGATGATTTTGAAAAAGGATATTGAATGGGGTCCATCTGGCTCAACTCATCTGGTTTTGTTGTCTGTCAAGGACATGGAGGGGGTGGGACCCGATAAATATTTTTAACAGATGAATTCACTGAAGAACGGTTAGTGACTCTAGGGTAGCGAAAAAACACATCTGAAAATTGATGAGATGTCTGAGGAATCCTAGGACCTTTTAAAAATTTGCAGCCATCCAAGTGATTCCTCGGTTTTTTCAAGTGGAATGTACTCTGCTCCCAAAAAGCCATTCCATCCGATTCGGTCGATTTCAGCAAAGAGCCAGGGAAAGTTGATTTCCCCCTTATCCGGTTCGGTTCGTCCAGGGGCATTGGCGAATTGAATGTGTCCGATTTTGGGCAAATGCCTCTGGAGCCTTTGCAGAAGGTTTCCCTGCATGATCTGCAGATGGTAACAGTCGAACATGATCTTCAGGCTGGAGTGCTTCACCGCTTCTAGCGTGACCAGGGCCTCGTCCAGAGTGGAAAGGTGATATCCTGGATTGTCTAGGAGATTGAGGGGTTCAATGAGAATGGTTTTTCCATGATTTGAAGCCTTTTGTGCTGCATACGTCAGATTCTTCTGGAAGGTTTCTTCTGCATCAGGAGTTCTTTGGGTCTTTCCTGCAATCACATGAATGTTTTTGCAGTGAATCCCAAACGCATATTCGATCGCTTCGTCAATGATGTTTCTTGCATCGGTTTCCCTGCCCGAAACAGCGGCCAGACCGCGTTCNCCTAAATNCGNTTCNCCCNGACGGGTGTTNAATCCGAGCATNTCAANACCGGTATCNNTAAGTGCCTCNTGGACCTCCTCAGCAGGATATTGATAAGGTTCATGGCATTCAACCGCATCAAAACCTGCATTCTTGGCAGCATGGATCGCTTCCGGAAGNGGNAGATCCTTCCACAAATATCCAAGATTGGCNGANAACTTAGGCATGCTTCAGGNTCCTCTNGGGGTTTTGACTAAACTGCAGTCCAACCACCATCGACTTTGATCGAAGANCCTGTCACTAACCGACTGGCATCTGAGGCCAGATACAATACGGCCCCTGCGACGTCTTCTGGCTGACCTACGTAGCCCAGAGGGATGCGATTGAGGATGTCCTGCATGAATTCCTTGTTTTCCATGAAAGGTTTTGTCATTGCGGTTTCAATGAAAGTTGGACAGACGGTATTGACCCGAATTTTGTGGGCAGCGAGATCGAGTGCCATCGCCTTGCTGAAACCTTCCATGGCATGCTTGGTGGCACAATAAACCGTCCGCTTTTTTCCTCCTACATGTCCCATCTGACTCGACATGTGGATCACCGAACCTCCACGTCCGGCTTGGATCATCCCCTTTACGACGCTTTGGGCGACAAAGAAAGCCGACTTGACGTTGAGNTCCATCACATCATCGAAATCCTTCTCATTGACCTGTTCGAAGGGTTCCGGCCGGTTGATGCCGGCATTGTTGACGAGAATNGTGAAGGCNCCCAGTNCTTCCAGTCTTCGNATTTCGTCCATNTTNGTCAGGTCNGCANNATGGACGGAAGCNTTTCCTCCNGAATCNTTGATGNTNTGNNNGACGGNNTCCAGNTGNTCCNGACTACGTGCNACCAGCACNACTTCGGAACCTGNCTNAGCCAGNGTTTTGGCACANGCTTCNCCNAGNCCTCTNCCTGNNCCNGTGATCAGGGCACGGTGACCGTTGAGCATCAATCCGCTTTCTCCATTCATGCAGCCTCTTTGCGATAACGACGGACACGCAGGTCGGCCTGCTCCTGGTGACCGGCAAACCCTTCAAGCTGACAGAGCCGGGAGCAATATTCACCGACCTTCACCGTTGCCTCATCGGTGAGCACCTTTTGATAGGTGCAGGTTTTGATGAATTTTCCAACCCAGAGTCCTCCGGTATAACGTGCAGCCTTGAGGGTAGGCAGGGTATGATTGGTTCCTATTACTTTGTCTCCATAGGAAACATTGGTCCTTGGTCCCAGAAAAAGCGAACCGTAATTGCTCATGTTTTCCAGGAACCAGTCATCCCGGTCCGTCATCACTTGAACGTGTTCAAAGGCCAGTTGGTTGGCAATTTCAACCATTTCGTCATAGGAATCAGCAACAATCACCTGACCGTAATCCCTCCAGGCAGGTGCTGCTGTGTTCTTGGTCGAAAGCGTATTCAGCTGGTGCTCGACTTCCTCCATCGTCTGCTTTGCCAGTTCCGTGGAATTGGTGAGCAATACCGCTGGAGAAGTAGGGCCATGTTCTGCCTGCCCCAGAAGATCGGTGGCGCACATCTCACCATCGACAGTCTCATCGGCAATCACCAGGGTCTCAGTGGGTCCTGCAAAGAGATCGATGCCGACCCTCCCATAAAGTTGACGTTTGGCTTCTGCGACATAGGCGTTCCCCGGTCCGACGAGCATGTCCACTGCGGGAAAACTCTCGGTGCCCAAAGCCATCGCTGCGACGGCCTGAACCCCTCCGAGTACATAAATAGAGTCCGCTCCTCCCATGGACTGGGCCGCCACGATGGCGTCGGCGGGGTTTCCCTGGAATGGAGGGGCACAGGTGATGATTTCTTTGACGCCAGCAACTTTGGCGGTCACGACGGACATGTGAGCAGAGGCCACCATGGGGAACTTCCCACCAGGGACATAGGAACCCACCCGGTTCATCGGGATATGCCGGTGTCCAAGGATCACTCCAGGCAGAGTTTCTTCTTCGACATCTTTCATGGAATCTCTTTGGATCTGAGCAAAATTACGAATCTGATCTTGGGCAAAACGGATATCATCCAGAGTTCCTGAATCCAGTCGATTGATACAGGCTTGGATTTGTGCTTCAGAGAGTTTGAATTCCTCCGGTTCCCAGTTGTCGAATCGTTTTGATAATTCTCGAACCGCCATGTCTCCACGGGTTTCGATGTCTGCCAGCAGTTTCTCGACGGTCTCTCTGACCTGCTGCTGAGCCTCGTCCTTGTCCTGTTTGCTGATTGCCTGTTTAAGCCACTGTGCCACGGGTTCCTTTCGTTGATTGCTATACTAAAAAAAATTATTGAAGTGCATGTTGGTGGATTTGCATCCAGATCGAGATTTCATCGATGGCATGATATTCCCGGATGACTTTACCTTCCTGAAGTTCAGCATGGGTCATCGCCATGATGACTGTCGGAGCTCCATTGGGTTTGCCAAAAAAACCTTCTCCATGGTGGTGGGCCGAGTAGGACCAGCGCAGTGCNATTCGGGTGTTTTTGCCCTCCTCTTCATTAAGGATCCAGTGATGGAGCNGGAATTTGCCCTTGGGAAAAGAAGCCAGGTAACCGGTCCAAAAATCGGCCAGTTGTGATCGCCCGTTGAATGTATTTCCTCCCGGAGCGAATACTTCACAGGCCCGGTCATGGGATTNGTCCAGGATTCTGAGTTCTGAGGTTTCCCAGATGGTCGTATAGGTTTCAATCAGTTCTTTCACGATTCCTGAAGCCAAACCNGAATCNGGAGGTCCTGACCAGCGTTCAACCAAGTCCTCAACAGATAAAAAAGCTTGGCCGCTTTTCTTTAAATCCTGAGCCAGCTTGAGACTGAATTCCTTTGGGTCAAGTCCGATCTGTTTCACGATGGCGGACTGGTCCCGGACCATCCACTCATCGATCACCTGATTTTCCCTGCAGATGCAGTCGGCAATGATGCGGGTTCTGATTTTCGCTCCTGTCGGAGGGCCAAAAAAACCATCACCCTCATGGGTCATGGTGGAGAGGATCCGGTGTGATGAGTAAAATGTTCCTGGTATATCCTCCGATCCAATCACGTCTTCACCAAGCAGTTGCCGGTCCGGAAACATCTGCAGCGTCTGCAGGGTGAAGCGGACCACATCTTCGACATGAAAAGTGATGCTCGAAGGAGTTTTGACCGGAGCATGTTCAGCATAATAATCACGGATGCGATCGACCCCCCGTTCTTCCCAAATGCGGTGGGTGATCTTGAGGATATAATCCTTGAGGTTGGTGAATTCAGAATCGAAACCTTGCATGATTTATTTTATGAATGTTTCAGCCTTTCACCGCTCCAGCTGTCAACCCGCTGACAATATAACGTTGGAAGAACATCACGAGAATGAAAAGAGGGACGGAAGCAGAGACAACAGCTGCAACGGCAAACATGATATTGCCTTCGGTATATGTTGTTCCAAGGAATGCNGCGATTTGTGGTACCATGGTACGATTCCCTTCGGACAGCAACATTGAGGTCACTGCGAAATCGTTATAGGCCAATAGGAAACTGAATAGTCCTGTCGTGATTACCCCCGGCCTCATCACTGGGATGATGATATGGCGGAAGGCCTGGAACTGCGTACAACCATCTACCTTGGCACTTTCATCAAGTTCCTTAGGGATGTTCTGGAAAAAAGAATGAAGCATCCACAAGGTGAAGGGCTGGTTGATCGCTACCAGAACAACGATCGTTGTGGTAAGAAAACCCCATACATTCCATTCAAAGAACGGCAGCATATATCCTGCAACAAGTGTGATGGGGGGCATGGCGCGGAAAATTAGCGCTGTGATCAGCAAAAAAAAGGTGTAACGGTATCCTGACCTTGACAGAGCATAACCACCAAGAGTTCCTATCGTTAGTGATGTCAGAACGACAAAAAAGCATACAATGAATGTGTTGATGACATTGCCAAAGAACCCCTCCTCAACCCAGGCACCGTAATATCCTTCACCGGTGAAAGGGCTTCCGTGCGTTTTCTCGGTAAGGGTACCGCTTATAGCGTTGGTCCATTCAGCGATCGAGAAGAAATCAAGTTCAACCTTGAAGGACCCCCAGAAGGTCCAAAGGAATGGGAACGCGGCTAGAACCAACCAAATACCAAGAAAGGATATAAGTGCGGTCCTTAGGGTAACCGGCATTCTTTGTGCGTGTGGTGCCATATCAGGTTTTCACTTTAAAATCCCGCCAGGTGCGGATCAAAACTGGAGTCAGCAGGATGGCAACTCCAATGATGGTCATAACAGAGGTCGCAGCAGCAGAACTGAGCTGCCTTGTTTCTCCTCCAAGGTCATTAAATATTGCCCAACTCAATGAAGTCGCATGAGCTCCGGCATTGAATCCGACGATTGGTTCAAAGACGCGGAAGTTATCCATGAGTTGAATCAGTGCCACAAATGTAACAAGCGGCATCAAATAAGGGATGATGACATATCGTAATCGCTGAAGGCGATTCGCACCGTCAATCTGTGCTGCTTCCATCTGATCCTGTGGAATGGTTTGAAGCCCTGCATAGAAGATCACAAAAGCAAAAGGGGCAGCGTGCCAGACACCATAGACAATAAGTGACATCCACATCAGCCCAGTTGAGGCCTTGAGAGAAAGGTTTGGATCACCAGCCATGAACTGCAGGAGATTGCCAAGAATGCCACGGCTGTCAATCATCCAAAACAGAACCAGCGCCCCTATGAGCGGGGTAATCACGAACGGCAGCAATGAGAAAAAGATAACGATACCTTTCAGACGCTCGTAAATGGCATTCACAGACAATGCGATTAGCAAACCCATGACGATCACTAGCGGTGTGACAACAAAAGTAAACACCATGGTAAATGACATCGCTCGGTAAAATGGCAGGTTGTGCAGCGACTCAAAAAATCCCGTTAAACTCGAACGGTTGGCCCAGGAAGTTGCGACTTCACCAATGGCCAGATGCGCTCTATCAACATAGATCCCGATACCAACAAATCGACCAAGAGGCTGTTCAGCCCGCAGTGCCGCGGTAGCTTCCTGGTCAATGGTGGTTTCTTCAACACATTTGAAGGGAGTACAGGTCTCAACGGTCAGCAGTACTGCTTCATGTGGTGTAAACATTGACTGCAACACCACGGAAAGGATGGGCAGAGCAATGAAGAGGAGCATTGTCAGCCCTGTNGGAAGGAAGAACCAGAAAAAGGTACTGTGTTTCATGCGTTCATACCGAACAAAACCTGAAAAGGGCGGAGAGGGAGCCCTCTCCGCAGGAATTTCTTACAAGAACCCCTTTTCTTTTGCGGCCGCAGTATATGCCGCTTCGACGTCCGCCAGTGCCTGTTCAGCGCTTTCCTTGCCCTGCATAAAGTCGGCAAGTTCTTTGCCAAGTGCAGTATGAAGTAGGCCCATGTAAGGCAGCATNGGATAAGGAATAGTGTTAGCCTCTGCAGCAGCAAAGACTCCAACAGCAGCTGGGGTAGGCTTGTAGCCATCAATCAGCCAGACAGCCTGCCTCGCCACCTCATTATCTGAAAGAATTTCAGGACGGATAGCGTGAGTCATCGCAATAAAGGTGGCTTCGGCATCTTCATCAGAGATGTTTTTGGCAACCGTCCAGCCATCCCACCATAGAGTCGAAGCAGGGGTCGAACCACCACCGGCTGTCATGGGCCCAGCAATCGAAAAACCGTCGACAACTTCCTGGGGCACACCATCAACAGTTACTAATGTGGCCGCGCGAGAACCCCACATGTTCATGAGAGCAACATTGCCCGCACGAAACTCTGCGTTGGTTGCGTTACTGTCATGGGTCAAGAAGTCTGGGTTCATATACCCTGAAAGCTTTTTCATCATGTTGAGCGCCTTCAACCCTGCATCGGAATTGACGTTGGCTTTTGCTGAACCGGATTTGAAGTGGCTGCCTCCCATGCCAAGGAACATGTTGTTAAATTCCTGGGCGAGATTCCAGCCCGCCGCATAAGCACCACCAACAGGGTTTTTCATGATACCTTTGTTTCGGATCATTTTGGCAGCGGCCAACATGCTCTCATAGGTCTTCGGTGGCTCAACTCCAATCTTTTTCAGTACGTCAGCACGATAGACGAGATGCTGTGCGTTTGCCATGAAGGCAACTGCCATAACTTTGCCGTTGATTGTTACCAGTTGGTTCTTCTTCAGATGACCGCCGTGCTTGGCAACAAGATCATCGAGCGGGCGGATAACGTTCTCATTCATCAGTGCAACGATTGAACTGTTTGCAATGATTGCTGAGGTGTATTCGGCAGGATTACCCTGCATTCCAGGAACGTTGATCTTTTGATGGTCTGCGGTAAGGTTTGTCGACACTTTCGCGCCGTTGCATTCCTTAGCACCCGCTCCAACGGACTGAATGGCAGGAAATTCATTGCCCACGATCGATACGCGAGCCCCGATGTTACAAGCCATGGCAGTGGTTCCCGCCAGGATGGTCATGACACCAGCAATTGCCAGGTTTTTGACAAACATTTTGTCTCCTTCTTTCTTCAATTTATGAATACGTCTATTGCACACGTATCCTTCGGTTTAACCCCAAACCAGAATTAGCCTGGGAATATATATAGCTGCATTAGGCTTGGATAATGACTCAAGCCACATGCATGGGAGTCATTTCCGCTCCCTTGTTTCCTTATCAGATTAAAGGAGAAATTATTTTGAATACGTATTCAAAATTGGCAAGATATTTATTGCAAAAACTGGTTTCTTCCTGTAATTCTTTTCGTTTCGTGGAAGAATGAATGTTGAATGATCATGGAAAAGAGGTGGAAGATGAAAGGATCAAGGCCGGAGCAGGGCATACTTACGAGGAATAGTGATTTGAGTAAAACCGAGGAAACTCGGGAATTGGTGGAAAGCATGGTGGACGGCCTGAACGATCATCAAATTGAAGGGATGGGAGCCTTCTTTCATGATCAATTTCGTTGGATCGGCAATGCCGGTTGTGGAGTCAAGGAGGGACTGAAGGCATTTCAGGAACATTGGCAGAGGCCTTTTCAGCAGGCCTTTTCGGATAAGGTTTGCATCGATGAGGCCCGTCTGGCCGAAGGGGAATGGATGGCCGCTTTCGGAAGACAGGAAGCGACCCACAGTGGTATGTTCATGGGGATTGCTCCCACAGGAAAACGGGTGGAGATCCGTTACATGGACTTCTGGAAGGTTGAGGATGGGAAAATCGTTTCCAACTGGGTGATGGTGGATTTTCCTCATGTGATGCAGCAACTTGGAGTGGACCCTTTTCAGGGAAACGGTTGGGAGAAATTCGATCCGGAATAAATAGAATAAGGAACTCATTGCTGAAGAATGATTGAAACTGCAAGGATACGATTCATGCATAGGCCAAAAATTAAGCAAGGAGATCGTCACACCGTGCACAAAGAACGGATTAGCTTCTTGAGGGTGGCGAATTTTTCGGAATCAGGGGTTCGTTCCGCGCTTGAAGCTCTGATGCTTCCCAGCAAACCGGTTCATTTGAGTCATTCACACGGGGAAATGCAAGGGCCTGTTGAATTCTATGAAAAGGTTTATGCGCCTTCGTTTTTGTAAGCAACATTTCCTAAACAGTAAAATAGACATGACTACACCTCTCCACGAGGCAAAACAGTTGCTTCAAGCATGGTGGAACTTTGAAGATGTCCATGAAAAGGATTCAATGCAGACAGTCATCCCGTTGCTTGATCCTGAATGGAATTGGAAGGGATTCGATCCTGTCAACGCTTTGGATTCCTTGGAAGCTTATCAAACTCGTTTCCGTGCCCCTTTCAGAAAGGCATTCCCATCCCTGAAGCGTGAAGTACATCTGATGCTGGGAGGATTTTCCAACGGGAGGGTCGATGGTGCCGGAGACGGGGAACTCTGGGTTTGTGGAAGCGGATTGTTCCATGGGTTTTTGCAGAGGGAATGGCTGGGAATTCCTGCTGTAGAGACTCCAATCCGTCTTCGATGGGCAGATTTTCATCAAATCCGTGACGAAAGGATCTTG
>NYUB01000067.1 GCA_002683785.1 Deltaproteobacteria bacterium | reverse complement strand
CGGCAGAGGAAGGGTGTGTTGAATGTAGAATCGATCAGCAACGGCACCCCGGATTCATGGGCAATTCCGGAAACAACCTCCAGATCAAGGATTTCCAGTCCTGGATTGCCGATCACTTCTCCGAAAACCAAACGGGTTTCAGGACGTATCGCCTGACGGAAACCCTCCAGATCCCGGGGATGGACAAAACTGGTTTCAATTCCAAAGCGAGGCAGAGTGTGTTTGAGCAGATTGACACTCCCTCCATAAAGGCAGGTGGAGGAAACGATGTGACTCCCTGAGTCAAGCAAGGTCATCAGGGTCAGGAATAGCGCACTCTGGCCTGAAGCGGTTGCGACTGCTCCGCTGCCGCCTTCCAGGAGGGCAATTCGTTCTTCCAGAACTGCCACTGTGGGGTTGGTGATGCGGCTGTAGATGTGCCCGCCCTGCTCGAGGTTATAAAGCGCAGCAGCCTGGTCGCTGTCTTCAAACACATAGGACGTGGTCTGGTAAATCGGTACTGCCCGGGATCCGGTTACCGGGTCCGGAAGCTGTCCGCCATGCAAACTCAGAGTTTCCGGTTTGTAACGTTTTGGGTCCATTATTAAAAAAATGTGGATTGAGAAGGTTTCAAATTATCACAGTTGAACCATGACGCCAAGGATACTGAGAAAAAACATCAAACTTCATGGATCTTTCAACACTGAGAATGCATCAATTTCTTGGAAAAGTTGAAACCTTTTTCATACAATATATATAAATTCTGAGTTCCGTACTGGATTCAAATGTCTTAGTATGACTTATGATTCAGACAGATGCATTGAACCATGAATGCCCCCTTACCAACAGAAAAATGCCAGAAACGGAAGTAATCCTAATCCGTCATGGAGAGACGGAATGGAACGTGGCGCAGCGTTTCCAGGGACATCAGGACAGTGATTTGACTGAAAAAGGGAAATTCCAGGTGGAAACCCTTGGTGTCCGTTTTCAGGAAGAGGAACTGGATCAGCTTTATAGTAGCGATCTGTTGAGAACACGAAAGACGGCGGAAGCTGTTTCACGCGGGACCGGGCGTCAGGTTGAATTGGATGTGAGGCTGCGTGAGAAGAATCTAGGAATTTTCGAAGGCTTGAATGTGCCCGAAATCCAAAAAAAGTATTCGGATGCATACAAAGCCTTTAAAACTGGTGGCTCACGTTATCGGATTGAAAGTGGAGAAAGCACCCTCGATTTACTCGTCCGAGGATTGGAATTTCTGGAAGAAATCCGTAAAAAACATGAAGGCCGGAAAATTGGTATCGTCACCCATGGAGGATTCATCAGTGTCATTCTCAAATACAGTCTTGGCATGTCCCAGGATACCCCAACCCGCTTCATCATCCCCAATACCAGTGTCCATCGCATCATCTGGAGAAAAGAGAAATGGGTCGTCTCTTCCATGGGCGATGTGTTCCACCTTAATGGTTTCCAAAAATCATGAATCAAGCCTTTGATTTGAATGGGACATGATAAAAATAATTGTGACAAAAAACAGGTAATTTTTCCCTAAATCGGCTAAGATCCGAATTGAAAAATCAGGTTCCTTCTCCAGTTCAAAAAATGAAACTCGAAGCCTATCAAACCCTTCATTGTGATGCAGGATGGAGGAGATTTTCTTTCCTGAAGTTGATTGCCGAAGACGGCACAACAGGAATTTCCGAATACAATGAATGTTATGGAAGCCCAGGGTTGACCGGAGTGATCGAGGGTATGTTGGAGTGGATCATCGGCAAGAACCCTTTTGCTCATGAGAAACTCTCAGCCGAATTGTATGCCAGAACGAGACAGGCCCATGGAGGGATTGCACAACAGGCAATCGCTGCGGTTGAAAACGCCTTGGTAGATCTTAAGGCACGTTCCCTGGAAATTCCTGTTTATGAATTGCTCGGTGGTGCCATCCGGGAAAAGCTTCC
This sequence comes from Deltaproteobacteria bacterium, assembly GCA_002683785.1. Lineage (GTDB taxonomy): Bacteria > SAR324 > SAR324 > SAR324 > NAC60-12 > UBA1014. The sequence continues at coordinate 13,673 of NYUB01000067.1, read as the reverse complement.
TTTGTACTGGTCCCACTGTGGAAGCTACAGGATGCCCCAAACCGCTGACATGATCGGTGTTCCTCCATTGACGTCCCTCGATGACCTAGTCTCCCTCGGACGTGAAGTGAGGGAAAAGGGCTTCGGGGCCCTCAAAACGAACATTTTTCTCTTTGGCGAACAGCCACATATGCACCAACCCGGTTTTGCACGCAGTGAGGGTTGGCCCGCACTCAATCCGGAACGTGAGATCATCGATTCCCTGAGAGAACAACTTGTGGCTTTTCGTGAAGGAGCAGGGATGGAGGTAGAGATCCTGCTGGACTTGAATTTCAACTACCGTACCGAAGGTTTTATGACCGTCTGCCGTGCCTTGGACGACCTTGGGCTGGGCTGGTTTGAAATAGATCTGTACGATCCTGCATCTTTGGCAAGGATCAGGCATTCTTTGAAAACGCCAGTCGCCTCCTGTGAATCACTTTTTGGGTTACGCGGATTCCGTCCATTTTTTGAGAACCAGTCCATGGATGTGGCGATCGTGGATGTGCCCTGGAACGGGATATGGCAGGCGCTAAAAATAGCCGGTCTGGCAGAGAGCTTTGAGGTGAATGTTGCACCACATAATTTTTACGGACATCTTTCGACCCTGATGAGTGCCCATTTCTGTGCTGCCATTCCAAATTTCCGTATTATGGAAATCGACATTGACGATGTACCCTGGAAGGATGATCTGGTCACCACAAAGCCCATCATCCAAAACGGTTGTTTAAAGATCCCTGATGGCATTGGCTGGGGGACCGAACTCAACGAAGAGGCGATTTCTGCACACCCTCCTTTGAGCGGAGAAAATCGGAAATATGACAAAGGAATGGGCTAAAAGAAAAAGTTAACAGATTTTCAAGATTTTGATTTAAGAGAAGCGATTAGCTTTCCATGAATACTGTTTCCAAGTCCGGAAAATGAAACAGAATCCCAAATTTTTCTCTTCCGAATCGTGGTTTATTAATACCTGTATTACATTGCTCATCCTCTTCAACATAACCATTGCACCTCAAGCCTCTTTTGCCGAAGAAGACCAAATGCCTCAGGTTGCTCCGCATTTGATCCCGGGTTACCGCAGTTATTATGCGGAAGATTCCATACAACTCCAGGATATGGCCTATCAAAACCAACCATCAGGCAGTCTACCTGTTTCCAAAAAACCATCTTGTACAGCAACACTTACTCAATCGGCTGGGAGTGTGTTTGCAAGATGCGGAACCCGCCCGAAAGCCGGAAAAAAATCTTCAAAAGGCAGGACCATTTTTGGAGGCAAAGCCTTTCCCGACTACGATTATCTGAAAAATTATATCAAGTTTGGAGACCTGGAAAAAACTCCAGGAACCCAAGCATCCAAAGGTTCAGAACCCTAATCATTCAAAGCATCTTCAAAACCCCAAAGGTTTTCCTACCCTTTTTTAGGATTCCTCAATTCTTTTTTGACTCAAAATATTTAATCTCAGGACTGTCGACTCCAAAATTCAGCAAAAATTACCCGTAGTTGTTGAATATCACGTCCGTTTCATTTCAATGAAACAAGTTTTCTGGGGATCATTCTCTAGAAAGGAGGGATTATGCCCTTCTCTTCCATCAGCATCATCACCAGCAAAACCCAAGAGACAAAGACAGCAGTAAGAAGCATTGCTTAAAGGATCAATGGATGACGGAGATTGGGTACTCTCAACCACCATTTCCTGACAATTTTCGCAAGCTAACGAACTGTTAATCATACACTTCAATGGGCAAGAGAGGGGCAACACTTAATGTGCAAATCTACGAAAAAATTTAAGAACATGAGACAATGAAAATAAAAAATTCCAGCCGATCGTCAATTTTGGAATTTTTCCTGCTTGTCCTGAATCAAATTGTTTGATGCATTTCCCGGAGATATTATGGAAAGTCATGAAATCACACAGGAAGAACTAGAGCAGATCGATGTCAATGACTGGATCAAGAATCATGAGGTTGTAAAAGATAGGCTGACCCCTGCTATCATCATCACGGCAGTGGTCATTTGCAGCGGTTTGCTGACCCTAAGCTTTGCAGGTTTTCTGATCTGAAGAAAATCTGTTAAGGGGGGGGGTAGTTTTTTCTAGTCAGACAACCTATCAGATTTCTAAAACCAAATTATTGAATTCGGTTTGAAATCGATCAAAAATTCAGATTATCTAAAATAGACTTCTCCCAAATTTGATGAAATCCCTTCTTTGTCTTATTGCTGCATCATTTTTTCTTGTTGCCTGCCAATCCTCAACGGTGAAGACCACCATCCCGAGGAGCAATTCTCAGAAATACTGTGACGACATCTGTTCCGGCTCCTTGATCGGTAATGCACTGATCACCCCTCTTTCCGGAAATTGCGGCTGCTGGTGAAAAATCCGCAGAAGCTTTGGGCATAGTCAATTCCAACCAATCCTGATTAAATTTGAGCCCTTCTCCGAACGGAGAGAGTAATTTTGGGAGTTTCCAAGGAAATCCCGGATCAGACTGCGGCTTCGGCGGTATTTCCAGGTTCCCCGCGGAAATGGTCGATCACAAAAGCCCAAAGCGCCCCGCCGAATACCTTGGCGACAAACTGGCCCAGGATGATCCAGTGGACACCCGGGTAGAACCCGAATGCAACCAGCGGAAAAACCAGCGAATCGACCGCGGCACCGCCAAGATTGGACCCGTTGGCGCGGACCAGGAATCTTCGTTTTCTCAAGCGCTGATAGATCAAGGCGTCGGTGAGTCCTGCCAGCAGAAACGCGGAACAGGAGGCAAAGGCAATCTGGAGCGCTTCCAGATTGAAGAGGATGGTGATTAAAGAACCTGACACGATGAGAGTCACCATTTTGGGCCAGAGGTTCCTGTTTTGCCAATAGTCATGCAATTTGTCTCTGATGGACAGATCGAGGCCTATGAGGAAAAAGGAAATGCCCGTTTCCGCCACCAGGGCCCAGGTCATGGAGACAGTATCGGGGTTGTAAAGTAAAATCAGGATATTGGCCAGCACAATTGCGGCCAGATACAGAACAACGTAAATCATGCAAAATGCTCTGGGTCGGGCTTGATCAGAATACAAAAAAGATAAGTGATTGGAGCAAACACTTCCATCCTCAAATCAATGAACCAGTTTTCCAAGTCGAGGAAAAACTTCAGCTGTCAAGGTTTGCAGAAAACGCTAAGATGCTGGTAGAAGGATGACGCACCATCCGGCATCTAACCGGAAAAAATCAATCCTCAGACCCATTCAAGAAAATCATGAAACAAACCATCACCGTCGCCTCCAGCGCACGGGAAGAACTGATCGACATCACCATGGAAGTGAAGACCTGTGTCAAGTCCCGCGGAATCCGTGACGGATTGGTCGCTCTCTATGCCCAGGGAGCAACCGCCGCGGTCATGATCCAGAAAACTGGGATGCGAGTGTGCGCACCGATGTCATCCATCTCCTGCAAAAACTCATTCCCAAGGGGGTATGGCTGCATGACCAACAGGACGGGAATGGGGACTCCCACCTCAAGGCAGGACTGGTCGGCCCCTCGGAAACAATTCCGATCATCGGGGGAGAAATCGGGCTTTCCCGCTGGCAGAACATCTTCCTCTGTGAGTTCGACGGTCCCAGAAACCAGCGGAGGGTCATCTGCACCATCCTGGAAGATTAGTTCCGGGAACCCTTTTTCAGTAATCGGGTCGGATAAAGAATTTCAACCCGGAACACTGGTTCCGGAATCATCACCCCATTCCTGAAAAAATCATTGATTCAGGTTCGGGAAAGCATCCGAAAACTGCTCTGAATAATCTTCAAACATGGCCATCGAATTAGGTTGAATCCATTCTTCTTGGATTTCTTCGATCGCTCCTGTCTTGCTCTCAATTCCCTTCGTGGGAAGAATTTCAGTCGGTCGATCCATGTCCTGACTCCAAAAAATTAATCAATAAAAACAATATTTTTTCAAGATTTATACCAAAAAGCGAAGGGGGAAATAAGAAATATTACTCAGGAGGGAGCATAACACCAACGTCGAGGTGGCGCAAAGAAGCAGTCTCCCTGTTCTTGTCGTCCAGGTCCCAAGTTCATGAGGCTTTGTATTCAGATCTTCACTGAAAGAGTCTAGTAGACCTTTTTGATTTTTCATTGTAAATTATCTAATTGTCAGGAATCCTGGAATTCGTTGGAGTGGTAATCCAATCTTTTGGAGAAAGAGTTTCTCCTGCAGGGTTCTTAATTTTAATCAATGTCACTTTTAAGGAGAGACATGAAAAATAATAAAATGTTAAATAAGCTCGCACTGATGTTTGTGGGAGCCATGATTTTGCCGGCTATAGCAGCGGCAGACGTTAAGATTGGGATCATTCTAGGCTTCACTGGGCCAATTGAGTCATTAACACCAGACATGGCCGCTGGTGCTGAAATGGCTATCGCAGAAGTCAACAAAAGCAATTTGTTTATGGGAGGCAAGATCAAGGGTGTACGTGCTGATTCAACTTGCATAGATTCTGCAGCAGCCAGCGCTGCAGCTGAACGGTTGATTACATCAGATAAAGTGAATGCCATTATGGGAGCCGACTGTTCTGGTGTAACGACGGCTATCCTTCAAAATGTGGCGATGGCCAATGGTGTGGTGATGATTTCCCCTTCAGCCACTTCACCNGCACTTTCTACNATAGAAGACAATGGCCTTTTTTTCAGGACTGCACCATCTGATGCCAGACAAGGTCAGGTTGTTGCTGCGATTCTCAAAGAGAAGGGACATAAGTCGATCGCCATTTCATACACCAATAATGATTATGGCAAGGGACTAGCTGACAGTATTGAAACAAACTTCAAATCAGTTGGTGGTAAAGTGACTATCAATGCATCACATGAAGACGGCAAAGGAGACTACGGAGCTGAAGTTGCTGCACTGGCCCAAGCCGGTGGAGATATCCTGGTTGTAGCAGGATATCTCGACCAAGGTGGCAAAGGCATCATTCAGGCAGCACTTGATACAGGTGCGTATGACAGCTTCTTGCTTCCTGACGGAATGATCGGCGATAGTTTGCCTAAAGCCATTGGTTCTGACCTGAATGGCTCCATCGGTACTGCACCAGGTACAGACAGCCCTGGCGCTGCAAAATTCAAGGAAATGGCAACTGCAGCCGACGTTAACGTAGGCCCGTTTGTACCGGAATCCTATGACGCAGCGGCTCTGATCATTTTAGCCATGCAGTCTTCAGGCGCCACCAGCAGCCAGATNTTTAAAAGCAGGGTGATGGAAGTTGCCAACTGGCCCGGCACCAAGATCTACCCGGGAGAACTCGCCAAGGCGCTCAGGATCCTCAAAAATGGCGGTGACATCGATTACGTCGGTGGGTCAGCGGTGGAACTGATTGGCGGCGGNGAGTCGGCGGGCAACTATGCAGAATACCTCGTCAAAGGAGGGGNNTTTACTATCACTGGTTACCGTTAAGGATTAATTTTTTGACGACCCGGCTAATCCCGGGTCGTTAACATTTATCTAGCAATTCCCACCGTGATCGTTGTTGAGCACCTTCATAAGTTTTTTGGAGGGATACATGCAGTAAACGACGTGTCACTCACCATTGCTGAGGGCTCAATTACCGGTCTGATTGGGCCTAATGGCGCTGGGAAAACCACACTATTCAATGTCATCGCAGGTCATTACCCACCTTCAGCAGGCCGAATTCTACTAGAAAACCAAGATATAACGGGTCTTAAACCCCATGACTTATTCCATCTTGGTGTTTTACGCACTTTTCAGATTGCCCATGAATTCTCTAGTTTGAGCGTTCGTGAAAATTTGATGCTGGTACCCGGAGACCAATCCGGTGAACACCTCATTGATACATGGCTTNNTCCCTCCCGTGTAAGATCCGAAGAAGCAAAAATTAGAGAAAAAGCAAACAATGTGATTGAATTTCTTGATCTGATTGAGGTTGCCGAAGAAATAGCAGGTAATCTTTCTGGTGGTCAGAAAAAACTTCTGGAATTGGGACGTACCATGATGGTTGATGCAAAAATTGTTTTCCTTGATGAAGTTGGTGCTGGAGTAAATCGTACCCTTCTAAAAAAAATTGCTAATGCCATACATCGTCTGAATCAAGAACANGGTTATACCTTTTGTATGATTGAACATGATATGGATTTCATCAACCATCTTTGTGATCCTGTAATCGTCATGGCTGAAGGTTCGATTCTGGCTACTGGAACTNCCGAGGAGATCATGTCCAATGAATCTGTCATTGAGGCTTATCTTGGTGCAGGACACAAAACGAGGAAAGCATAAGCATGACTTTTTTGATCGGCAAGAATATGACAGGAGGATATGGTGGAGCCAATATCCTGAACTCTTGTACCATTGGNGCAGAAAAAGGTGAAATAACTGTGGTGGTAGGCCCAAACGGTGCCGGAAAATCAACTGCAATGAAAGCGATGTTCGGGATGCTTCAACTTAGCGTAGGCGAAGTGCTAATGGAGGGAGCGGAGATTAGCAAACTGAAACCTCAGGAAAGGGTACACAAAGGAATGAGTTTTGTGCCTCAAAACAACAATGTGTTCACATCAATGACAGTTGAGGAGAACCTAGAAATGGGGGCTTTTATCCGTCGTGACGAATTTTCCGATACGATGTCGCAGGTCTTTGATCTTTTCCCAATTTTAAAAGAAAAACGCAAACAACCTGCAGGAGAACTCTCTGGAGGTCAACGTCAGCAGGTTGCGGTTGGGCGTGCGTTGATGACCAGNCCAAAGGTTCTGATGCTGGATGAACCGACCGCAGGTGTTTCACCCATCGTGATGGATGAACTGTTCGACCGTGTAATTGATGTTGCCCGTAGTGGAATTGCCATCCTGATGGTTGAACAAAATGCAAAGCAGGCACTCAGTATTGCCGACCAGGGTTATGTTTTGGTCCAAGGTTCAAACCGATACACAGATACGGGCGCAGCTTTATTAGAAAATACTGAAGTGCGTAAAGCATTTCTTGGCGGATAAACAGATGATCGACCTTCTAAATCCTCTTGCTTTGATCTGCAACTTTGTGATTGTCCCAGGTCTGGCCTATGGGAGTCAACTTGCACTGGGTGCACTTGGCGTCACTCTTGTCTACGGAGTTCTGCGATTTTCAAATTTTGCTCACGGAGAATTGATGTCATTTGGTGCCATGATTACCATTCTAGGTACTTGGGCTCTGCAGAATCATGGAATTAGTTTTGGATCACTTCCAACTGCATTATTAGCGATGCCGTTGGGCATGGTTTTGACGATTGGGTTATGTCTTGTAACTGACAGGTTTGTTTTTCGTTACTACCGAGTGAAGCGTGCTTCTCCGGTTACATTCATGATCGTATCAGTAGGAGTAATGTTTCTAATTAGTGGCTTGATACGTTTCATTATTGGTCCCAATGACCAGTCTTTTAATGATGGAACGAGATTCATCATGAAAGCTAGAGCTTTTAAGGAAATGACAGGGTTGAGTGAAGGGTTGGCAATCAAAACCTCACAAGGCGTGACAGTGATGACTGCGTTTGTCATTGTCATCTTTCTTTTCTGGTTTTTAAATAGAACACGTACTGGAAAATCGATGCGTGCATACTCCGACAACGAGGATCTTGCACTACTTTCAGGAATCAACCCTGAACGAGTGGTTATGATTGCCTGGATCATAACAGGTATCTTGGCAACCGTTGCGGGCACACTTTATGGACTTGACAAGAGCTATAAGCCATTCACCTTTCTTCAGTTGCTACTTCCTATATTTGCTTCAGCGATAGTTGGTGGTGTTGGAAACCCTATCGGAGCCATTGCCGGAGGATTTGTCATAGCCTTTTCGGAACTGATGGTGACATTCGCATACAAGAAGGTTGCAGCCTATTTGTTGCCTTATAATCTTGTCCCAGATGGACTCCTTCAGNTGCTTTCCACTGATTATAAATTTTCGGTGTCCTTTATGATTCTTATCATCGTTCTATTGGTCAAACCTACTGGCATTTTCAGTGGTAAAACCCTATGAAAACGCTGATAAAAAATACAATTCTCTTTGGAATTATGCTGATGTTACTTGTTACAGTCGGTATTTTTCAGAGCTGGAATGTGGCGCTAGCNATACTTAACCTTTGTTTGATTTCCGCAATTATGACAATGGGCGTCAATATCCAGTGGGGGTATGCAGGTCTCTTCAATGCAGGAGTGATGGGATTTACTGCTCTTGGTGGCATTGCTGCAGTAGTTATTTCAANACCACCTGTTCAGTCAGCTTGGCTTGCTGGAGGAAGTCGAGCCATGCTCGGATTGTTGNTNGGNGNGATTTCAATNNTNCTGGTNGTNNTGGTNTGGANAAAGACAGCNANACTTGGNCGNANANGATANTGGCTNACTGCNNTGATNNTNATNGNAGGNTACNCTNTAATGCGNATNGTCATNGANCCAGCNATTGNAGCCATTGAAGCNNTNGAACCAGCNAANACNGGCTNCCTGGGNGGNNNCGGGTTGCCNNTNATNTTNTCATGGATCGTTGGTGGAGCATTCGCAGCATCTGTTGCGTGGGTAGTTGGTAGAGTTTCATTAGGACTCAGATCGGACTACCTTGCAATTGCCACCTTAGGCATATCAGAAATTATCATCTATTTTTTAAAGTATGAAGAATGGTTGACTCGGGGTGTCAAGAATGTCAATGGAATACCTAGACCCGTTCCATATGAAATTGATCTTCAGAAAACCCTTTGGCTGCAGGAATGGGCAGAACGATTTGAAATGCCGGTTATTGAATTATCGTCAATCATAGTAAAGATCAGTTATGCCTCACTCTTTATCACAGTGCTTTTGGTGATTTTCTATCTTTCAGAAACCGCCCTTAAATCTCCATGGGGACGTATGATGCGTGCCATTCGTGATAATGAAACAGCAGCAAATGCGATGGGAAAGAACGTAACGTGGAGACATCTTCAAGTTTTTGTTCTGGGTTCAGCGGTCGTAGGTATGGCAGGAGCTATGTTGACTACATTAGACGGTCAATTCACCCCTGCATCTTACCAGCCAATGCGGTTTACTTTTCTGGTTTGGGTAATGGTTATAGTAGGTGGTTCTGGAAACAACCTTGGTTCAGTTCTTGGAGGCTTTGTCATTTGGTTCTTCTGGATAGAAGCAGAACCGATCGGTCTGGCACTAATGAACTTTATCACCTCAGGTATGTCACAGGAAAATCCCTTAAGAATTCACCTGCTGGAAAATGCTGCTCACATGCGTCTCATGACCATGGGGCTTGTACTTCTACTGACCCTACGTTTTGCTCCAAAAGGCCTCATCCCAGAAGTAAAACGTTAGTTACCCCCCTCCATGCAAGGCTTTCAGCTTTTCAGATAGAAGACACTTTGAAAAAAGGGGAGCTGTTTGTTAACAGCTTATAATTTCAACAAAAAGGGGCATTTTTTTACATTTTGCTAAACAATTATCTAAGAAGGTTTTTCAGCCTCTTAATTTTTTATAAAAATTGTTTGAAAACGTGCTCTTCATTTTTTTACTAAGCTTCTTATTAACCTTCTTAAAATCTATAAAAAGACAAAGATGTTTTTTCTGCCCAGATGATGGAAAAAAGCACCGCCAATCCGCAGATCGCAAAACCTGTTACCAACGGAAGGACCGTTCCATTAAAGGCTCTAGCAATCACAATCCCGAGGGGAATTGAAATGAGGGAGGAAAGGGAACCGATCACCGCCGCACCCACTCCTGCGATGTGCCCCAACGGTTCCATCGCCAGAGCATTCAGATTCCCGAAAAGAAAGGCGATTCCTGGGAAGACCACCATCATGAAAGCCATGAACAGCCACAAAGAAGGCATTTTTTCCATCCAGAGGATGCCGAATAGGAAGATGGTCGATAAGCCGGTAATCACTGCGGCACTTGCGAAACAAAGCTTTCTGAGACCAAATCGGTAGACCAGGCGAGCATTGACCAGAGAGGCGACCCCAAAAGTAAGGGCAAGCGAGGCAAAAAGAAGCGGAAATTCGTCTTTTTTACCATATCCATCTGCAAAGATCTGCTGGGCGGAACTGAGATAGCCCACAAAAGGGCTAAACAAAAAACCGGTTGCCAGTGTGTACCCCAAGGCTGTCCGGGTACGAATGACTTCAACTACCCCTTCTAAGGTTATATGCAAAGAAAAAACTTTACGGTTCAAAGGCAGCAGGGTTTCAGGCAAACGAATCGAAAACCAGGTTAAAACCAGAACGGAAAACAGTAAGAACATCCAGAAGATAGCCTGCCAGTTGAAAAAGATCAGAATCAATTGACCAATGGATGGGGCAATCACCGGGATGAGAATGAAAACCGCCATCACAAAAGACATCACCCTGGCCATTTCGGCCCCTTTGAAGCGGTCACGAATGACTGCATTCATGACGATCCTGGGGCTCGCAATCCCTACTCCCTGAAGAAACCTGCCACATAACATGATGAAAAGCGTCTGGCTGAAGATACAGACCAACCCGCCCAAAACATAGATGGCAAAACCGACATAAATCGGAGGTTTACGGCCGATGCTGTCAGAAACTGGACCGTAAAGAATCTGTCCAAGACCAAAGCCGAGCAGCATGATCAGTATCACCAATTGAACGTCATTGGGATGTGAAGTACTCAGATCCCTACCGATTTCAGGAAGGGCAGGCAACATAGCATCAATGGTCAATGCCGTCATCGACTGCATTACTGCGGTCAATGTAACAAATTCTAAAAACCCCATTTTGGAACGTTCTTTATTCAATTCTTCTTTTATGGAAATTTCGGGCAATCACTCCCCATCTTTTGAGATCAGACCATACCAGGTCAGATCACTGGGCAGAGTCCACCATCGATATTAATGGCGGTGCCTGTAATGTAGCTACCACGGGCTGAACTGAGGAATGTGACCAGATCCGCATATTCCTCCGCTTCTCCAACGCGTCCCAGCGGAACTTTGCTGCCGAGTTCCTTGTACAACCCTTCAAGGGAATCCCCTCCGCTGCGGCGCTCCCACTGGGCACTTTTGATCAGGCCAATGCATACGGCATTGACCCGGATCCTGTCTTTGGCCAACTCATTGGCTAGGGATTTGGTGAGGTTGTTTCCGGCAGCTCTCGAGACACTGGTTGGAAGCGCCATGGACCCTGGAGCCTTGCCAGCCCCTGTGCTGGCATTAACGATAGAACCACCACCACGTTTTCGCATATGAGGAACGACGCCACGACACATCCTGACCGCCCCCATCAATTTCAATTCAAGGTCATCCTGCCATGCTTCATCGCTCAATTCCTCCAGACCCAAAGCCGCTGATTTACCGGCGTTGTTGATGAGGATGTCAATCCCTCCGAACTCCTGTACCGTTTGATCAATCAATCGCAAACAGTCTTCAGGAACACAAACATCTGCAGAAATACCCCTCACTGAACCGGCTGTTTCCTTTCTCAGGTTTTCAGCAGTTTGCATCAAGTGTTCTTCACGGCGGGCACAAATGACCACCCTTGCTCCCTCAGAAGCCATGCGTTTGGCAGTGGCCCGCCCTAGTCCATCGCTTCCGCCAGTGATGATGGCAACCTTGCCTTCCAGTTCCAGATCAAACATTTCCTACTCCAATGAAATCCAAAATATTTATCCCCAAATTTCGAGTACTAACCACCTTAGAATCAACATCAGGGCAAGTCAAATAAGGGGACATGCTTCAGGAACTGACTGATGACTGAATTATTTTTTTCAATGAAGAGGAGTTTTCTTGAGCCGATAGGTTGGATGCGATACGCTTTGGTTTTTAAGGATATGAATTCTCCATCAATATGAGTTCTGCATTACTAACCCCTTCTGAACTTGCTTCTCGACTGGATTCGATTCCACGAATCCGTTTGGCGCATCTTCCGACTCCCCTGGATGAATGTCCCCGCCTCAGTGAAATGCTGGGAGGTCCAAGGATTTTCATCAAACGGGACGACATGACCGGCCTTGCTTTTGGGGGCAACAAAACACGTCAGTTAGAATTCCTGCTGGCAGAAGTCCTCACTCAAAAAATCGATGTACTGGTGGCTGGTGCCTTCACTCAGTCGAACTGGTGCCGTCAGATTACTGCCGCATCACGAAAACTCGGAATCGATGTCTCCCTGATTCTGGCTCATGGAGAAAAGGGTCCTAACCGACAAGGAAATCTGCTTCTTGATGAACTGATGGGAGCTCAGGTCCAAGTCGTGGACCTGAATGATATCCAACAGCTTCCTCCACTCCTCGAAGCAGAAGCTGAAAGACTGCAAAAAACCGGACGTCATCCCTTTATCATTGACCCGTTTCGTCCGGATGTCCTGGCACGTTCTGCACTAGGGTATGTTCAAGCGGTACTTGAAATGGAAATGCAGTTTGAAACCATTGGAATCCGTCCTGATTGGGTCTATGTTTCCGGAGCAAACATGACTCCGGCTGGACTCTCTTTGGGTTTCCAAATTCTCGACCTGAAGACTCGGGTTTTCGGAATCGCCCCCATTCAATGGGATGAAGACCGTAGTGTGGACATTGCCCGAATAGCAAATGCCACCTCCAGACTACTGGAATGCAAGCTCGAACTCACTGCGGATGATATCCTCAGTTCAGATGACTACATTGGTGAGCGATACGGCGTTACAACCCAGGCTGGCCGAGATGCCCTGAAACTGGTAGCAGAAACCGAAGGAATTTTCCTTGATCCAGTATACACCAGTAAAGCCATGGCGGGTTTGATCGATCATATTCAAAAAGGGATCATCCAAAAAAATGACACCGTTGTCTTCATCCACACCGGTGGGCTTCCTGCGATTTTCGCTTATGCAGAAGACCTCATCCTGCCGTAGGTTTTGGACCGACCTTTGTTCTAAACTCAATCAAGGTGTTTGAGATTATTTCTTTTGGAAAATTTATAATCTTTTCAAGTATACTTGCTGGATCCCGGCTATGGTCCAATTTTAGGTAGGTTACTATCTCTCATTGGGAATGAATCATATTTTTTAAAATATTGAAATCATGATTTACAACATATTTCATTGACCTTTTTGTTATATAATTCAATATTTTAAGCCAATCACACTTTTTTCTAAACCGGCAGCATGCTTGGGTGAGCATTGGGTTCATTCATGACTTTGACGTGCCGTCATGTTGCCGGTTTATCCTCATTTTTCAAAGTTCCTCGAAACAATCCGTACTGTTTTTCTTCCTGGAAAATTTTTCAAAATCACTCCAGAAACAACAGACGTTTCATTTGATTAACAAAAAATGATTTTTTTCTTTGCATGATCATGTTCGAAGACCTTCAAGATTAATTCTTAATCAATTAAAAATTTCAAATGAGATTCTTGATTCGAAATGAAATCCCCATAAGAAAGAAGCTATTGGGAACGTGTGCAATTGGTATAGACCTGCTTGTCCTAGGAGTCCATGCTGCAAAAATTTTTAGATTTTCTTTCTCATATGTTTTTAGGCCCCTCCAATTTGATTCAGTTCCAACAGGGTCTGGAATTTTTCTGATTATTCTGAGATACTCGGCGATTTTTGGCATTGCAAAAAATCGATGCCGTGAATGTCAGGGATTCCGGAACCCAGACATAATCTAATTCTAATTTACACACATTTCGGGGTTAATTGATTCAGCCATTAATCCCTATAACATACTGATATAATTTAAATAAAT
>NYUB01000066.1 GCA_002683785.1 Deltaproteobacteria bacterium | reverse complement strand
GTGATTTCCGCAGGAGGGGCCACCGCGCCGGGTGGAAGCTTCAGACCGCTCAGGATACGGTGCATATAAAGTGAGGTTTTGCTGTTCATCACGAGAAGGTCGTTTGCAGGTGGTAAAGCCGGGCATAATGTCCACCCTGTTGGATCAGTTCCTCATGGGTTCCCTGTTCGGTGATCTTTCCGTCTTCCAGATAGATGATTTCATCTGCATGCATCAGTGATGCTAAACGGTGGGAGATGATGAGAGTGATACGGTCAGAGGCCCCTTCCTTCAAACCTTCCCGGATCTTTTGTTCCGTGGCGGCATCGATGGCGGAAGTTGAATCATCAAAAATCAGGATTTTCGCATTAAGGATGAGGGAACGTGAGATGTTGAGCCGTTGACGCTGTCCTCCTGATAGGGCGAGTCCCCTTTCACCAATGAGTGTCTGGTAACCTTGTGGAAGATGGTCGATGTGTTCATGGAGCTGTGCTCTTGAGGCTGCACCGGTCACCTGTTCTTCTTGAGCCCAGGGTTCACCGTAAAGAACATTGTTTTTCACCGTGGAAGTGAACAGGAAGGTGTCCTGCTGCACAAGACTCACCGCTTCCCTCAAGGAATTGAGCTGATAATCCCTGAGGTCCACTCCATTGAAGAGGATCTCTCCTGAAGTGGGATCATGGAATCGTGGGATCAGCTGGGCAAGGGAACTTTTTCCAGATCCCTGGGGACCAATGATGCCCAGGGTGCGCCCGGGTTCCATGCGGAGGTTGATGCCTGCAAGAATTTGAGGCTGGTTTTCACCAGGAAAACCGAAGCAGACGTTCTTGAATTCGAGCACCCCTAGCTCTTGGACTTGGTGTCCTTCCTCATTGTCATCTACATATTCCTCACGGTCGAGCACCGTGAAAAGCCGCTCTCCACAGGATGCTGCCCTGGAGAAGGAGTTGACCAGCATACCGATCTGACGCACGGGTTGCTGGAGGATCGACATAAATGCCAGGAAAGCGGTGAGTGTTCCCAGTGTGACTTCACCGAGGTACACCCTCTGTGCTCCAAACCAGAGAACGAGCCCCATGGATCCGAGAAATACAAAGGACATCAATGAATCGTTGCTCACCCGGATGGCAATCTGTTTATCGAACAAACGCAGAGCTTCCAGAGAAGAACGATCATACTTCTCCATCTCATAGGGTTGTGAACAAAAAGCCCTCACAACTCGGATGCCGTTCAGGTTTTCATCCATCACCTTGCTCAGCAGAGATAGTTTTTCCTGAATCAGGAGCCAGTTTCGTCGTAGCCCAAGGCTTGTTGCCGTTCCCCTCCAAGCAATGATGGGAACAAAGGAAAGTGAAATCAATCCGAGAAACATATCGGTACGCATCATGAGAAAGAGCCCTCCGCCGACAAGCGTCAACAAAAAGAACATCCTCAGCAGTCCTGTATTGACAAACATCCTCACCCCTTCAATATCCAGAATTCCCAAAGTGATCAGGTCACCCGTGTGAACCCGGTCATGATAGGAAAAGGATAACTTCTGCAACTGTTCAAAATACATCATTCGTAACTGGTACCCCATGTTCTGCCCGATTGCCTCTCCGAGGTAGGAATGCGTGAAGGCAAAGAGCCCTCGAATCGACGAGACCGAAAAAAGGAGCAACGCCGTCCAGTAAAGTTCTTCCAAACCTGCATGGGAGGATTCAAAAACCTGAAGCGCCTGATCCACCGCTTTGCCCAACAACCCTGGAATCATCAACTGAAACACCGCCCCAAGGATCACAGCCATCACAGCAATGAGAAGGTGAAACTTGTGTTTCAGACTGAGGAGGATAATACGCCTGACAAGTCCCGGGAAAGAGGAAGAAAAACCTGTGGTGCGTTTGATGCGGTGAGTGTTCATGGAAGCGTGGGTTTTGCGACGATGCTTTTGGATTTGCTATTGCGCCAAAGCGGCCAGCACCACCACTCCGACCATGGCCACAGACATCCCAGAATTGATGAGGAACTGAGAGCGTTCAGAAAGGTTCATCCTTTTCAGACTCACTCCGGCATAAAGCCAGAGGAAATGGATGGGGATCCATATCACGTTGAAGATCAGGAATTTCCAGAGGGTTTCCGCAAGCAGGGAGATGCCGTCGAAAGGGAATCCGGAGAAAATGGCGGTGCTGACGACGTAGACTTTGGGGTTGATGATCTGGAGCAGGATTCCTCCATGAAATCCTGGAGGTTTTTCAGATTCGATCCAGCTCAGCCGGCGTCCTGCCAAAGCTATTTTCAAGGCCAGCCAGAGCAGGTAGCCGAAGGAACCCGCCATCAACACCTCTCGGACATATGGGATTGAAAAAACCAGGGCGGCATAACCTGCCACCACAGCCAGGGCGACCAGGTTGGTTCCCAGAAACAAGCCTGTCAGAAAAATCAGACCTGCCTGCCTTCCAAATCCGGACCCGACTCCTGCGGTCGAAAGCACTCCGGGACCTGGAGTGATCAGCAAAAGAAAAACTGCCAAACTGAAAACCATCATATCTGATATCAGCATCTGTCAAGGAACTCCATGATCCTTTGCATCTGGTTAGAATTCAAACAACTTCACCTACAGAAGTTGAAGCGGATTTGAGGGAATCATGAATGAAAAGTCCTGAAAGCAAAGCCGTCAGTCGATTCCTCCGGGAAACCGAAGATGCCACTCGGTAGTGTTCTGAAACGTCCATCCAATTCGCAGGGCCAGGGCTTCCTGATAGGGGGCACAGATGATTTGAAGCGACAACGGCAATCCATTGGAAGTGAAACCGTTTGGGAGCGAGAGGGCACAGTGTTCGATCAGGTTCACCGGCCGGGTAAAGTGTGCTGCGGTTCCCGACTGGTCGATGTCTTCGACACGCAGGGCAGGTTGGAGGGTCGACGGGGTGATCAGTGCATCGAAGCCGTCCAAGGCTTCCAGGAACGACTGTTTGATATGTTGTTGCCCGCGTAACAGAAGCAGGTAATCCTTGGCCGAAATGTCTTTGCCGAGGCCGATTCTGGGACGCACATCATCATCCACCGGCAAGGAAGGATCATCGGTATATTTTCCCACATAGGAAAAGCCTTCGGCTCCGATGATGAGCCCTACATGGGCCCCCATTTCTTCAAAATCATTGGGTAATTCAACCCTTCCAATTTCTGCTCCCTGGGTTTGGAGCAAACGGAGGGATTCTTCGTAGGCTTCCCGATTTTCAGGATCCGCCTTTTCCAGTTCAGAATCTGGAACCCTGGCCAGTTTAAGGCCGGAAATTCCATGCTGCATCTTCGGGAAAGGGTCTTCAACGGGATGGATCATCGTCTTCGGATCATGCATATCAGGTCCCGCCAGAAGGTGATAAAGGATGGCGGCATCTTCCACGTTACGGCACATCGGACCGGGGGTATCCAAAGTATGACTCAGAGGCAGCACTCCATGAACACTGATCCTGCCGACGCTGGTTTTCAGACCCGTCAGGCCGCACCAGGAAGAAGGAATACGGACCGAGCCTCCGGTATCGGTACCAATCCCCCAGGGAGCCATCCGTGCAGCGACCGAAGCGGCTGTGCCGGCACTGGAACCCCCTGTGGCACGGTGTTCTTTGAGATCCCAGGGATTTTTTGGAGAGCCCATGTGCTGGTTGGTCCCGAAACTGCCCAAGGCGAATTCCACCGTTTGGGTTTTTCCCAAAACGATCATTCCGGCTTCGACCATCTTCCTGACCAGGGTTGCCGTGAAAGGGGAGCGGCGATCTTTCCAAACCCTGGAACCTCCGGTAGTGATTCGTCCCTCGATGTCGATGATGTCTTTGACTGCTACTGGGATGCCATGCAGGGGGCCGATGGCATGTCCGCTGGCTCGTGCCATATCTGCTGCTCCTGCGGTGCTTCGGGCATCTTCCTGATAGACGTCGATGAATGCACCCAGCAGAGGATCATGTTTTTGTATACGAGCCAACAGATTTTCCACCAGTTCGAGGCAGGTCAACTCTCCATTTTCCAGCCTTTTGGAAAGTTCGTGAACCGGAAGCTGGTGGACCGGAATTCCGGAATCATTCATTGGCTACTCCCATTATGTGTTACTCAGTTTCTTAAGTTTCAATGCCTCAGGCCTCTTTCAAAGGAGGAGGCATGGGCATGATCATGGGTTTTTCACGAACCGGGAAGTGTATGATCGCCGAGAAAGCTCCAACTCCGATTCCTACCCACCAGACGAGGTCATAATTACCGAACTGATCATAGAAATATCCTCCGAGCCAAACTCCGAGGAATCCTCCGAGCTGATGGGAAAAGAAAACCAGTCCGTAAAGCGTGCCCATGAACTTCAGACCATAGATGTGACCGACCAGTCCTGATGTGAGGGGAACGGTTGCCAGCCAAAGTGATCCCATGACGATGGAGAAAATAACCACACTGTCCGGAGTCATGGGTGTCATGATGAATGCTGCGGCAGCGATGGTTCTGCCTGTGTAGATCAGGGAAAGTAAAGATTTTTTACGGAAACGGGATCCCAAAGCTCCAGCCGTAATGGCTCCTACCAGATTGGCGGTCCCGATGATGGCGATCGAAAAAGCCCCCAACGCCGAAGTGGAAGCAATGCCCATGCTGCGTAAGACACTGTTTTGTGGGATGGCACTGCACATTTCTGCAATGTAAGCAGGAAAATGGGCGGTGATGAATGCGATCTGGAACCCGCAGGAAAAGAATCCCAGAAAAATCATTGCGAAAGTCGGATCCTTCAGGGCATAACCTAAAACCTTGGACATCTTTATATCGTTGGTGTCCTTTTTAACAGGACTGTCACTTCGGATCCATGGAAGAAGCAGAGTTGTCAAGAGAATTGCTGCTGCTGCAACCATGAATACATGGTTCCAGGGCATTTGCTGGAGGAGTTTTTCTATCAAAGGAGGGCCGGTTATCTGTCCAAGGGAACCTGCTGAAGTTGCAATACCCAAAGCCAAAGAACGATGTTTGTCAGATGTGCTCCGTCCTACTACTGAAAGGATGACGCCAAAACCCATTCCTGAAAATCCGAATCCGATCAAGATGGCAAGCATTTGGTGGGTTTCGGGATTGACAGCAAAACTGCTGAGCAGCAAGCCTGCGGCATAAAAAACTATTCCTAAGAGGATTGCTTTACGTGTCCCATATTTTTCAGAAATGATGTTGAAGAAAGGTTCTCCAATACCCCACGAAAGGTTCTGAATCGCAATAGCCAGGGAGAACTCCACCCTCATCCAGCCGAAATCCTCTTGAATGGGAATCTGGAAGACCCCAAAACTGGCACGGATCGCAAAACCGACAAGCAGGATCAGACAGCCTGCAAACAGGATAGGATTGAAGAGGGAGTAGGCTTTATTTGCTTTGCTCATCCTCCTAATGGATCGAATGCTGGTTCCCCCTCTTTCTTCATTTTTACCATTTGAGAATGCCTGAAATCATCCATGGGCTTTCAGAGAAACGCAACGTTCTGCTTCGCGGAGGGCATAAATTCCACAACTGATGATTAACAAGGCTGCAAACAGCATCTCCCAGTGGAGGGTTTCATGGAAGAATATAAATCCGAAAAACGCACCTGAAACAATGCTCAGGTAGGCTAGAGGAGCAATACGTCCGGCACGTTCCCCATGAAAAGCATGGGTGATGAGAAAAACCGAAAATCCATCCACCAGTGCCACCCCATAAAAGAGAAAAGGCTGATCCAGAGGAAGTTCTCCATTTCCTACTGTTAAAAATGCCACCAATGCCAGAATTGCAGCAATGATTTCAGTGTAAAAGGCCCAGGTCAGTGAACTGTCTTTCGGGTGGTAGCGCACAATGATGCTCTGACCGGCAAGTGCAAATGCCACTGCCAAAGGAAACAGAAACATGATTCCTCCATCAAGTTTTGGATCAAAGGCAATCACGATTCCACCCATCGAGAGTCCCACGGCCAACCATACCTTCCACCCAATGGCTTCTTTGAGGATCAAGGCCGCAAGGATCAAGGTGATGACTGGGTAGAGATTCACCAAGGTCTGAAACAGGCCAAGGTTCAGGTATTTGAGGCCATAAATGCCACAGACGATCCCGGTAAATCCAAGCATTCCCCGGAAAATATGAATCATCCACTTTGAGATGATGAAGCCTTGTTTGCCCTGAAGAAGGTACAGGGCGATTCCCATCATCATTGCCGAATTCAAAAGAAGGGGAAAAATGATACTCCAAAAATCATGAGTGAGAAGAAGTTGTTTGATTCCTGCTGCCGAGAGGGAAAGGCCGATAAATCCACAAATTGCACAAAGGACAAAATGATTGAACATCAACGGTTAACGAAGTTGTAATTTGAAGAAATGAGCTGAGGTGTCCTTCAGCTTCAGAGGATGTTATGTATTAGAAGATTTTTCCCATACAATTGGAAATTCTTCAGCATCCATGGGATCCCCATGATTCAACCTTTTTTCCAGTCCTGGAAAAGGTGGGGAGGTGACACCGGAACGAACAGCGTAGGTGGCGTCATCCCCGAGCCATCGTGCTGCAAAACCTCTGCGTCTGTGTTTTTTGGATATGTTTGGAGGTGCTCCGTGAACGGTGAGGAAATGAAAGGCAATGGCATCCCCGGGTTCAATTTCCCAGCTTCTGATGTCGTAGTCCTCCCTTTTGGCTTCAATGTCAGGAATACTGGCGAGTGAAGTATCTTCACGATCGTATTCCACTCCTATGAACTTTGTGGGTGTATACCACTGGCCCCATTGATGGGAGCCTAAAATGAATTCCGGACAGGTTTCTTTGGGCACCGGATCCAGAGGAATCCAAAAACTGCAACCTTGCTTTCCATTGACGCAATAATAGGGCTGGTCATGATGCCAGGGTGTAGGTTTATCAGTGCCAGGTTCCTTCACCAATACATGCTCATGGAATAGTCGTACTTCTTTTGAGTCCATTAATTGCCCTGCCATCGAAGCGCAAGGAGATTTGAAAAGAAAATTTCTGTACTCCTGGATCCTGCTCCAGTTGCAATAATCTCCAAAAAAATATCCGTCTTCATCATCTCCGGTGTAAACCTTGGCAAATTCACCCGGATTTTCTAGATTGGCGTCCACTCCTCTTCGAAGTTCGTCAATCCATTCCTGGAGAATTCCCTTCATCAACAACACTCCTGAGCGGTGGTATTCCTCGATCTGATTTTGATCTAACATGTATTCTTTTTTTTTGAAATCAAAACATCTTATATCATATGCCATGTTGACCGATCAAGCCTATTACCAGAAAAGCTAACGAACATTCATCTAAAGCTAACAATTAGATCACATTTCTTAGATATTATCTGAAATATCAATCATCTGGGATAAAAAATAGGTCTGGATATTTAATTTTCTCGTAGTCATTATTTTATGAAGGCACAAATCTATAATCTTTAACCAAGCATGTTATGAAAAAGTTTGTTTTTATCACCCTCTTTACTGTTTTTTGTTTCATCTTTCAGTCATTGCATGCGTTTGAAATAGAACGTCGTCGGGATCAATTCACCAAACAGTATGGGCAGTTGTTTGCGCCATTGCCTTATTCTCTTCCAGGCTTGGGGACCGGACTTTTACTGGTTGGGAGTTTTGCCAACATTGCAGATACAACGACGGATTTTTCTTTAATTGGTGCAATTGGCGATGCTCAATTTGTGTTTACCTTTTTGGATGAATTATTCATCGCCCCAGACCTTCTCTATCTTCAATATCTGAGAGCACACGGATTTAAATTTGCGATCAATCAATACAATTCCAGGGGGATGGACACCAACAAGAATGATTTCACATATGCGATTGGGGATTACTGGGATCTCAATGCTCCCACTTTAAAATTAACCTTCTATGACAGGATGCTCGAATTAGGTCTGGGATTGAATGTCCAAAAAGGAAGATTCCAGAAATTTGTTGCGCCTGATGAGGATGACCCCACCAAACAAGGGGACATAGTAGCAGAGTTTGATCCAGGATTAGAGCAAACCATTTCAGACAAAATCGAATTGAGTGCCAGAATTGACTACACCGACGATTACAAAGACCCAAGAAAGGGAATCCGGAACATTCTTTACTATGACAGACAAACCGCATCCAAGGAATCTGAACCTTCTTTCGATGTCATCACCAATGATTTGCAGATCTACATCCCTGTTCTTGAAAAAAGCACCCTGGTGTTTGATTTGACAACTTCGGATGCGATTATGAAGAAAAAAGGGGAAACAAATCTTGAGGTCTTAAAAGTGCAAAATGGTTTCAATTATTGTGGTGGAAATAGTGAATGCGAGCAAAATGCTTTAAACCTCGCAAATACCCAATTGGCAATTAATTCCAATGGTACATCAACGCCACTCGGAGGAACTGACCGTTTGAGATCGTATCCGGGAGGAAGGTATCAGGGGGCTCATATGATTTATTTTGCTACAGAGTTACGGTGGAATTTTTCTTCAGAGGCCAGTGAGGAATTTAATTCATTTTTCTTCCAAGATTTGATTGATGAGTTGCAGGTTGCCCTCTTTCTAGAACAGGGTTCTGTCAGTGAAGAGAAATCTGACCTTGGAAAGACCGTCAAAGCCTCTTATGGAACTGGATTCCGGTTGGTCAATGCATCAGGGAATTTGTATCGGGCTGATTTTGCTACAGGTGATGAAGGACCTGCATTCACTCTGATCATTCAATATCCATGGGCCTACAGGATTTAATTTAAGCCCGGACAGATTTTTTCTCGTTTTGACCCATCTGCATCGAGTTAATCAGAGGATTTTTTCAGAAGCCTATTACCTTTCAATAATTCTTCTTCCATCCTTTCNGATGAGGATGGTTTGAATGTCTGCTGAAGGATTGAAATNGAACTCCAAGATTTATTTTTGGAGTTGCAATTCAGTGAAATGAATATGTAGAAGGTTTCTGTAGTTGATTCCACAAAGATTTTTATCCATTTCCTGTTTCAAGAGCCTTAAATCCGGATCATTCACATCTTCTGAAAAACCAAGAATGATCTGGTTTTTCCATGGTAANTTCTCAAAATCATGGTTCTGAATCCTTTNGGAGGATCCGTTCGACAAGAAGAGAAGAAGCAAAGAAAATGGTGTATNCAGTTTTAAAAAAGTGTTTGAGGCTCATTGCAAATCCNCAGGATCCCATTCGATGAGATCATCGAATCCTCCGATGTTTTCTCCGTCACAGAAAATTTGAGGTGAAGTTCTGAGTTCGGGATATGCCTTNCGGAATTTTTCCATCTCNTCCCCTTCGTACAATCGGATTTCTTTGTANTCCAAACCTTCTTTTTCAAGCCANCGCTTTGCAGCGTTGCAGTAACTACAAAATCTTGTTGTATAGACAATGATTTCTTTCATGTTTGATTTTTTAATGAGGTCAAATCTGCCCGATTATTTGTGCCTTTTCCGATTCTGATTCAAGCTAACGNTTAAGAGTCAACAATCCAAATCTATTTTCCTGAATTTTCTTCATACCAATGGACCTCGGTAAGGACCCGATTCCCGAACTGATCCATAAACTTGCNATTCCGGCGAGCATCGGNTTTTTTTTCAACACCATGTTCAATGTGGTCGATACCTTTTATGCAGGGAAACTCTCGACCCTGGCCCTTGCTGCTTTAACCTTTTCAATGACCCCGTTTCTTGGATTCCTCGCCCTTGGGATTGGATTAGGACAGGCCTCNAATGCCCTGATCGGCAACGAACAGGGGGCAGGAAACATGAAAGAGGCACGACTCTATGCAGGACAGGCCGCCTCTCTTGGAGTGATCGTCAGTTTCATCGGCATCATAGTCGGTTGGATTATGATGGAACCGCTATACCGGATGAAGGGTGCCGAAGGGGAATTTTTGATCATCGCACTGGATTACATGCTGGTTTTGGTGCTCATGGTTCCTGCTCTGGTNTTGACCTATGCTTTCAACGGAATGCTCAATTCCCAGGGGGATACCAAATCATTACGTGATTCGATGATTTTCGGTTTTTTCATCAACCTTTTGCTTGACCCGGTTTTGATGTTTGGCTGGGGACCCATTCAAGGACAGGGAGTTGCCGGAGTCGCCTGGGCGACGGTGATCATTCAGTATGGGATTACAATGTTTATGGGACGGCAGGTGATGCGGACTCGACTTGCAGAGGAATGGGAATTAAGTCTGATGCTCCCAAGACGAAGTCTTCAATTCAACTTGCTGCGCCAGTCTGTCCCGGCTTCTTTGAATTTCTTCATGATCTCCGTTGGAGTCTACGTGATCCTTGAGGCAGTCACAGAGTTTGGCGAAGATGCTGTTGCTGCTTATGGCATCGGAACCCGCATCGAACAGATGATCCTGCTGTTGATGATAGGGTTGAATATCTCGACCCTCAGCATCACCAGCTACAACTTNGGGGCACGTCAATATGATCGCATCCGTGAAGTCTACCATCGCTGCCTACTTTATGGAGTAAGCATGATGTTGTTGGGCAGTCTGGTACTGCGTTTCAGTGCAGAATTCTGGATCGGGATTTTTTCCAATAGCCCTGAAGTGGTGCTTCATGGGTCGCATTTTTTGCGNATCGAAGCCCTCATCCTTCCGACCTACGTCATCCTTTTTCTTGGTACAGCGGTGCTGCAAGGCCTTAAAAAACCAGANTATGCACTTATTCTAAACATCTACCGTTTGGTGCTCGGCCCCCTGCTGCTGTTCTGGTATCTGATTGAAATTCAAGGATGGGGCATCGATGGCATCTGGTGGGGCATCTTTTGGGTCAACTGGATCGGAGTCCTCCTGAACCTGATCCTCGTCCACTACTTCCTGCCGAAAAAAGTAAGGGTTTAGTTCAAACTGAACAGGAGGAAATGNGTAGGAGTCTTTTCCGTTTCCATCTTATTCAGTGTTGTTCTTCTACCTAGAAAGAATAACCTTTGCCGGATTTGCGGTATTCCTCCCGGGGTGGACTGAAGATGTCGAGAATTTTGGCGCCTTTCGGACCTCCGATAAAGCCATGGGGCACTCCTCCAGGAGTCTGCCAAAAATCTCCCTCCTTGACAGGATGTTCTACTCCNNCCTGAATCCTGATTCCGTCCCCTTCCAGCAGAANGCCCCATTGTTCTTCTAAATGGCTGTGNACGGTTCCCTGGGCATGAGGTTCAATGGAAACCACAGAAAGCATGGCCTGCTCACCTGGAAAAATCCTGGTGCTGATGCCTTGGGTCAGTTCTCGCTGAATTCCCNCTTTGAGGTCATTGATGTTGTGAAAAAATTCGTTTCCTTTCANCTTCCTCTTTGACTTCGATTTTGGTTTATGATTGCGTTGATAAAGGTGAGGTCGATTTATCATAAATCTGTTGCCGACAGAAACTCTCACGACTAAGAAAGAGCATAAACACAGAAAGCATCAGCCACAGTAATAGAGGNAAAAATGCGATCTGGTAGTCCTCAAATGTAAAAACCCTGACTCCCTCCAAAGTCTGTGATTCGGTTTTGTTTGTGAANTNAAGCATNACNCCCACNAAGGGTTGNAGGAGCATGGGACCTGTTAAGACACCCAT
>NYUB01000065.1 GCA_002683785.1 Deltaproteobacteria bacterium | reverse complement strand
GGCCAATCGTCTCCAGAAGATTTTTGCGGATGCCTGAAGGAATCATGTGTGTCTGGAGATCAGGAAGCAGGATGGGGCTGTTTACTGGAAAGCATAATGCGCTGGTAGAAAAACCCTGAAACACCACCCAGCACCATCCAGAACAGGGCCGCACTGACCAATGATGAAACTGCAAACTGTGCAGAGAGTTCGGCCGGCACCACGCTTTTGCTGACCACTACATGCGGCGCTCCGATCAGATGCGGAAGACAGAGCAGCAACATCGCCACCATCCTCGGCAGGACCGATCTCTTTTCAATGAAAAGACCGAGTCCTATGGCTGTCGCGATCACCGTTCCAAACCACCAGAGCTGGCGGTTTCCCAAAGTCGCAGCCGTCATGCCGGGAAGTTCCGGAGGCAATCCCAAAGCCGGTGCTGCAGAAAACACCACGAAACCTGCTGCACCCCAGAGCAAACCCTGATTGAAATCCACCGGCTTGCCTCGGACAAAATATACTCCCACCAACAAAAGTGCGAAAGCAACACCCGTGACGATGTTCGAACCCGCCGTGTAGAAAGTCCGCTCCATTCCTTCTCCAGGAAACCATTCCCCGGCATCCTCATCCTCAGGATGCTTCCATTCGTGTCCGATGAGAACCCAGGGCTTCTCCTCCGGTGGAAGCTGAAACGCCGAAGCGGCTTGTTCATAAGTTTCTGCCTCAAGGATCAGCGGGACCACCAGCACTGACTGAACTGCGGTGACCGACAATCCTGCAATGAAACCTGAAATGAGCGCAATCGAGAAAGCTCTTTTCAACATCAGAACAACGTATCAGTGACAGGGAAAGGTAAAGGCATGCCGCGTATCATGCGCAGCATTGTGCAGGGTGTTCTCCGGTCCATGAGCAAATCCGACCAAAAACAACAGTCCCAGTCCTGCCAGACCGAGCAGTGCTGCCGAAACAATTCGGTTTTGCAGTGAGATTTCTCCAGATACCCCAGTTTGAATGGCTTGTATATTCATTGAAACTCCTAAATTAAATGACTGCATCTTCTCAGATGCGTTGAAATCTGCCTCCATTTTTCATCCCTTTGAAAATGCAGACAGAGGTGAATAAAGACAAGTTAACATTAACTACCATTATGCGTACCCAACAACATCAACCTTCTGGATGGCCATGGCCTGTTCCAGACCTCAAAATGACGCCTGGTCATGAGCCTTCCAAACCCAACATCGGCGTCAGCATCGCTCTGGCCTTTGGAAAATACAGATGGACATAGGATGCATGCAGGTTCCCGTTTTTGAAACCTTCCACCCGCTCTCTTCCATCAGCGTGTCTTTGCACGGTCCAGGCATTGGCCTGTGACTTTTCTTGGTTCCAGGAGGAGTAATGAAATTCATGCCCCCTGAAGGACAAATCGTGATCAAGCCTTGCCTGGCAATATCCGAAATGCTGCAGACGGTCGGTCATTTTCACTGAACCTGGAATCGCTCCAACCATGGGATGCTGAGCACCATCTTGTGTTTGCATGGCTTCCGCAAGCAGCATCAATCCTCCGCATTCTGCATAACAGGGCAGGTCTGATGCGATGGCTTCTTGAAGAGCTTCCCGCATGCCATGGTTGACAGACATTTGTTCCGCGTAAATTTCAGGAAAACCTCCTCCGATCACCAGACCATCCAGATTCGGCGGAAGTGTTTGATCATTCAACGGAGAGAAAGGAATCACTTCCGCTCCGGAAGTTCGCAGCCATTCCAGGTTGGCACGATAATAAAAATGAAAAGCCTCATCTCTCGCTACACCGATTCTTTTTTTCTGCCCGTTCCTTGGTTCTTCCTGATTGACCATGTCCTGTGCTGAATCAGGAAGCTGAAGGAAATTGAGGATTCCGGAAAGATCGAGCCTGTTTTCCGCCAATTCCGCCATCTGCTGCACTTCCGGAAGCCTTCTTTCCTGGCTTGCCTGGAGTCCGAGATGACGTTCAGGCCACATGAGTTCTGGGATTTTAGGCAGCATGCCGAGCACCGGAACCTCGAGTTCGGCACAGGCTTTACGGAGATAGGTCCCATGTCCTTCACTGCCCAAACGGTTGAGGATCAGCCCGGCTATGGTTCCAGGTCCCGCTTCTTCAATGAAACCCCGGATCGCCGCGGCAATGGATCGTCCGGCATGGGAGGCATCGACCACCAACAGCACGGGCCATTCCAGCCAGCGGGCGATTTCCATCGTGCTGCCCTGATCATCATCCGGGTTCGCCCCGTCAAAAAGTCCCATCACACCTTCGGCTATGCCGACCCGGTTGAGGGTGAACTTCCCTGCTGCCTGGCAGACCTCCGACTCGCCCATGATCCAGGAATCCAGATTGATCGAATCCTCTCCGGAATACACACGATGGTATCCTGGATCAATGAAATCCGGACCTACCTTGAAGGGTTGTACGGGAATCCCTCGTTGCTTTATGGCCGCCAGCAGCATTGAAGTCAACGCAGTCTTGCCGCTGCTGCTTTGGGTTCCGGCGATGATGAGACCTTTTGATTTCATTCCAGTCCAATCAAATGGATTTTTGAAGTTTCTGCAAGTTCCGGAATCCAACGTCGCATACCCCGTTTTGGAACAGGATGGAGCCATGCTGAGGAAGGAATCCGCTCAACAAGCCTTTGCAGCAGTATGCGAAAACGCTGCTTTTCGCCTTCCAGCGAACCTCCAGATTCAGGAGTGAAGAGGCCGTCACTGCAAAGCAGCAGTCGGTCTCCTGGAAGGAAACCCACTTTCCGCACAGCCTGATTCATCTTCCACAGCGCCTGATGCAGCCGGCTTTTTCCCCCCGCTTCCTGGAGATCCTCAAGGCAGCGCTGCGTTGCTCGGGAAGTTCCGCGTTTTACCTTCCATTCCAGCTTGTCGTCCCGAAGCAGAAGGATTTGGAAGCGTCTCGCCGCCTGACGCAGGCCAAGGCCTTTAAGCGCGTCAAGGGCTGAGCCCAAGAATTTCAAGGCACCAGCAGAACGGCTGGCATCCAGGAAAAGCCAGAAAAGAGGACGTCGCTCGGGTTTTTGATGGCGGATCGTTAGCGGATTCCCGGGTTTCCAACCCAGCTTCTTGGAAGCCGAGAGACTCGCGGTCCAGTTGATACGGCTTCCTGCAGAAGCACTCTGGGTCAATCGGGACGTTCCAGAAAAAAACTCAGGATGTTTCATGAGGCCTCCGGGACGGTTCCACCACTCCAAAAGACTTTTACATGATGAAACTTTGGAAACCTCCAGTCGGACCGATTCCTTCCGGGAGTCACGGGGAGTCGATGCTGTGATGGCAGACGGTGAATGGATCTTTTTTGGATCCTGAATTTGAGCAGGCGGCCTGCCCAAATTCTGAGGAGGCTGGTGTCGGTTTTCTTGTGGATGACGATGAGCGAGACAGAGCATCCAAGCTTCTTCAAGATCCTCCTCTTGAACTACGTCATCACCTCGCCATGCCGCAGCACAGCGAGCCGTTCGGAGCACCCCCAGTTCGGCACGGACTCCTTCGAGTCCCAAAGACGCAGCATGTTCGGAAACGGAGACGCGCTGCTCTTCATGGATTTTTATCGATTTCAGCCGGACCCGCGCATTGCGGATTCTATCTTTTAATTCCTCCAACGCTGCTTCGTGTTCCTTGCGGAAACCCTCGGGATCATCCTCGAAGGCCATTCGAGCTCGCACGATCTCCCGGCGTTCTTCGGATGTGTAGTCATCCCGGATGATGATGCCGTGGGTGAAACGGTCCAGCAGCTGGGGCCGAAGGTCTCCTTCTTCCGGATTCATTGTTCCGACCAGAATGAAGCGTGCCTCCACCTCTCTGGAAAGACCTTCACGTTCCAGACGGTAACGTCCGCTGGCCGCGGCATCGAGGGTCTGGTCCACCAGATGATCCGGAAGAAGATTGACTTCATCCACATAAAGCACCCCGTCGTGGGCCTGTTCCAGAAGGCCCCGGTGTTCCTTCCATTCACCCTGCTCCACGAGTCGTGCTGCATCCACTGAACCGAGCAACCTCTCTTCAGAAGCTCCAAGGGGGACCTCCACAAAAGGTGCCTCTGAAGAGTCATCCTGCCGGAGGATTTCCTGAAAAGCACGGACCATAGTGCTTTTGGCACAGCCACGGTGTCCCATCAACACCGTGCCGCCCAGGGTGCGGTCGATCGCATGATAGATCAACGAATGACGCGCCAGATCCATGCCGACGATGGCAGTGAAAGGGAAAAGAGATGAATTCATGTTTTTGAGTCTGTTTTGTCTTTACTGATGTTATTCTTTATTTTTTTGTTCAATACATCATTAGCCACTATTCCAACTGCCCCTGGATTTGGATGATCGAGGCTTCCAGGGCGTTGAGGGTTTCTGGGTCCGCATCTTCCCAGAGATCACGTTCGTTGGCTTCAAGCAGCCTCTGCGCTGCATCCCGAAGAGCAAGTGGATTGTGATCCATGAAAAACTGCTGTTGCTGTTCGTCGAGGAGGAGTTTTTGGGCAACCTCCTCGTACTGATAATCGGCAACGATGTCGCAGGTGGCATCGTAGCCGAACAGGTAATCCACCGTTGCCGCCATTTCGAAAGCCCCTTTGTATCCGTGTTCGCGCATGCCGTTGATCCATTTGGGGTTGAGCACACGGCTGCGAAAGACGCGGTTGAATTCTTCCTTGAGGGAACGCACACGCACCTTCTCCGGATTGGACGAGTCTCCGTGATAGGTCGCCGGACTTTGGCGTCGCAGTTCGGTCACGGCGGCATGAAGCCCCCCTTGAAACTGGAAATAATCGTCTGAATCAAGAATATCGTGTTCCCGGTTGTCCTGATTCTGATGCACGATTTCAACACTGCTCAACCTTTGTTTGAACACCTCCAGTTCTTCGGTGCTGCTTCCGTCGCTGCGGTAACCGTGTCCGCCCCATTTAAGGAAGACTTCAGTGAGATCTTTACTGTCTTCCCAGTTTCCGGAATCGATGAGGGGCAACAGTCCAGTTCCGTAACAGCCTGGGCCAGAACTGAACACCCTTAACTCGGCAAGCTGCTCCGCAGTCTCCGGGGGAAGGCCTTCTTGAGAAAGACGCTCGCGGTCCTGTAGTGCAGCAGCACGGATCGGGTTTTGATCCAAGGGTTCCTCAAGGGCTGCAAGCCTTTTCGGAATGGTCGAAAGCAGCCTCATCGCATCTCCAAACGCATCACGGAACATTCCGGAAACACGGACGACCACATCCACCCTGGGCCTTCCAAGCACCGAAAGCGGAAGGATTTCGAAATCCACGACTCGTCCGGAAACCGGCTCCCAAACCGGCTCACAACCCCAAAGCCAAAGGGCCTGGGCGATATCATCTCCACCGGTTCGCATGTTCGAAGTACCCCAGATCACAAGGGCCAGGGTTTTGGGCCAATCCCCGTGATCCTCTCGGTAGCGTTCCAACAATTCGTCTGCCATCTGCCGGCCACACCTCCAGGCGGTCTGGGTGGGGATGACACGGGGATCGACAGAGTAAAAATTCCTCCCCGTCGGCAGAACATCGACCCTTCCACGAGTCGGAGCCCCGGAGGGCCCAGGGGCGAGAAAACGCCCACGCAACCCCTCGAGCAACCGCTGAGGTTCGGACACACAACGATCCAGGCGGGGAATAAGTGTTTCGTGAAGCCAATTCCGCAACTGTTGCAGGCCCTCGTTTTCTGGAAGTCCTTGATCCGATTTGGAATCCATCCCACATTCATGGGCAATCCAGGCACGGGCCTGATTCTCCACCTGCTCCCGTTCTCTTGAAGGCAGCTGATCGAGGTCAAAACCCAAATCCTTGCCGAGCAATGCCTGCAACAGTCCAGGACGTTCTTGAGAAGGCATGCGGAGCAGGCTTAACAGGAAATCGATTCTGCGTTCGTTTTGAGGCACCACACCGAAGATATGAAGACCGGAACGGATCTGGCTCTCCTTGAGTTCGCAAAGGTGGTTGCTCAGGGCATTCAGCCAGTCATCTTCCTCTGGAAGTTCTTTTTTCCAGGGAGCCTCTTCCAGGAGGTGTTCGATCTCGTGTTCGAGCTCATGCGCCCTTTCCGGGTACAGGGTTTCGCTGTGGGCATGTTCTTCCAGCAACCGTTCCATGCGGTCCAAGTCGTCATAGAGTCCCGCGCGTGTCAGGGGAGGGGTGAGGTGATCGACGATGACCGCGGAAGTGCGGCGCTTTGCCTGAGTACCTTCTCCAGGATCATTGACGATGAAGGGATAGAGGTGCGGAAGAGGTCCCAGTACGGCCTGTGGAAAATCATCAGCTCCCAAGGCGACACTTCTTCCCGGAAGCCACTCCAGGTTTCCATGCTTGCCGAAATGAATCACCGCATGGGCAGCAAAGGATTCACGGATCCACGCATAAAAGGCCAAGTAAGCCGGGGGAGGGGTCAAATCAGGATCGTGGTAAATCGCCTGGGTTTGAATCCCAAACCCACGCTGGGGTTGGATGCCGATGAAGATGTTACCCAGTTGCAATCCCGAAACAGGGACTCCCTCATCCTTTGCAACACAGGGACGATTTTCCTGCCATTGCCTGATTAATTTTTCACGAGCTGTTTCCGGCAGCTCATCCACTCTCTTTTGAAGAGTTTCACTGGAAAACGAATTGCGCACAGGTTTTCCATAACTCTGTTCCCCGTCATTGGTCACACCAGCCTGCAGCATTCGGATCAGGTCATCCCCGTCTTCCGGAATCGTGCCCACTTGGTAACCATCCTCTTCCATTTTCCTGAGAAAACGGATGACGCTGGCAGGAGTGTCGAGCCCAACCCCGTTTCCGATGCGGCTGTCGCGGTTTGGATAGTTCGCAAGGATGATGGCGACACGTTTTTCGGAATTCGGGGTGGTTCTCAATGCCGCCCAGTTTTTTGTCAGTTCAGCGACATGGCGAATCTGCATTGAGTCCGGAACCATGGCCTTGGCCTGATACTCGAGTTCCTCATGGATTTGACTGACCTCCTTGAAACCCACCACGGTGGTGAGCACCCTGCCATCAGTTTCCGGAAGAGCAACCGACATCGCCACATTCGACGGATTGAGCCCCCTGGGATTTGCCATCCATGAATCTCTGCTTTCACTGGAAGCAATCACCTGCAGCACAGGGCAGCCCAGGCTTTCGAGAAAGGAGATCCTTTCGTCCATGCGCCCGATGGAGAAGCTTTGCAGGGTCAGAATCACATCCGGAGCTTCGGTTTCGGCACGTTCCAACAACTCTTGCTGAGCTTCAGGTTCGCGCAGCGAATAAGCATAGAAACCGGAAACTTCGAGCCCCAACCGGTTCAGTTCCGATGCCAAATGATCGATGACGTCAAGGTCTCCAGTCTGCTGCCAGGCACGGTAAAAGGTGATCCAGACTCTTCCACACGGAGTATCAGGTTTCTGTTGATCGAGGGGATGGTACCAGCCAAACGTCGGGTTGCGCTCTGCATCAGGAAAAGGTCCGGACCGGTTTTCGAGCAAACCCTCCATGGCCTTTGCCGCATGCTCGTAATTGCTGAGCCCCCCTTCCCGGAAATAGTCGAAGATGTTACGTGAAATGGGTTCTGAAAAATCATTGTAGGTTGCGAGTTCAGGATCCCATTCATCCGTTCCCGCAAGCACGAGGGTTCTCACCGATGCTCCATGGGATTTGATGTGGAGCAGTTCGTCGAGCAGTTTTGGAAAATATGCCTTGCCTCCGTGAAGACGGAAGATGGCTATTTTCGCATGAACAAGCACATGATCCGCATAGTGTTCCGCAGCATCAGGATGCTGCAACGAAGAAGCATTCATCAGTCGCAGACGGGTTCCAAATTTTGGTCCCCAGATCCTTGCCAAGGCGGCAAGTTCCGTGTCAGCAGAACTGACAAAGACGATCTCTGCAGGGCTTTGGCGTATGCTTTCCAGCTTGCGTTCCAGGTCCAGCTTGCCGGCTTCGGTAGCAATGCGGTGCATCAGACTTTCCTAGGTGTCATGGCTGATATTTCACTTATTTCCAGCGCCAGTCCGGCAGATCCTTACCCGGCATCCAGAGCACTTCTTCCTCATCAAAAGTGACGGTCACCCAACGTCCGCAGACAAACAGGAAATCGGAAAGTCGATTGATGAAGGTGCGGATTGGAGCACTCACCGGATCTCCCCGATGAAGTCGGAACACGGCACGTTCGGCTCTGCGGCAGACCGTCCGGGCCTGATGCAGAAACGCATTGAGCGGGGTTCCTCCCGGTAGGATAAAGCTTTTCAGCGGATCCAAATCGTCATTCATCAGATCAATCACCTCCTCCATCCAGGCAGTGTCTTCATTAGAAACTTTCACCTGCCCCTCATACTCGTCCCCCGGCAGGGTAGCCAGCTCGGATCCGATATCAAACAGCCGCTGCTGGACTGCCTCCAGGATTAGATCCAGTTTGTCACGGTGTACAGAACCTGCCTTCTGTGAGAGAAAACTACCGCAAAGACCGATCACACTGTTGAGTTCATCGACGGTTCCATAAGCTTCGATACGTAGATGTTCTTTTGGAATCCTTCGTCCGCCGACGAGTCCTGTTTCTCCTTCATCTCCAGTTCGGGTGTATACCTTGTTGATTCTGACCATTGTTCAATAAATTCGTGTTTATTTAGATTGAGTTGATGATTTTAGAATGGTTGGTTCATTCCTTTATTTCATGGTTTCAGCCAATTTATGTTTTGTGGCATCTTCAGAACGTTCCAGATGGGCTTTGAGTGAGTTCCGGTCTGCCAGAGCACGATTCTGTCCGAGTTTGGACTTTCCTTCCCAGTGTTCGACCTGCAGTTCGAATCCGACAATGGTTTTCAGTAGCCGCGAGATTTTTTCGTTGCTCCAGTCGGCTTTCCAGGGTTGATCCGCATCCGATTCATGATCATGAGTGAGCATGTCGAGAAGCTGCATAAATTCCGGCTCATCATCAATACGCCTCAGAATTCCATGGGCATGCACCACCTGGTAATTCCAGGTGGGCACCTGATCTTCGTTGACATACCATCGTGGAGAGATGTAGGCATGAAGTCCTGAGAAAATAGCCAATGCGGGTTTTCCATCTTGAATCATCACAGCATGAGGATTCGCGAGGGCAAGATGCCCCAGAATTCTGTCTTGGGAAGGATTGGCCTGAAGGTGCATGGGCAAATGGGTGACTTCCGGAACCTGTTCTCCGTTGATCAGCAGCATCCCGAAAGGATTTTCATGGACCAACCTATGGATGGCTTCCTCATCCACTTCTTTGAAATGAGAAGGTACGTACATCAGCCCGTCTCCGGAAAAGTTCGTTTTCCAAGAGGATCACGCTGGAGCACCCGTCCTTCGAGGGCTCCAAGCCAGTCAAGGCTCTGACGCAACCTGACCACCTCTCCGAGCACCACCACCGCAGGCGGTTCGATGCCGGCATCGGTGGCCTCTCTGGCACAGCATTCAAGGGTGGTTTCCAGAATTTGCTGCTCAGAGGTGCAGGCTTTGGAGATGACCGCCACCGGTTCATCAGGAGCACGTCCATTTTCCATCAATCTGGATGAAATCGCCTCGATATGCTTAACCACCATGTACATCACAATCACCGGTGACCCTTTAGCAATGCCTTCCCAGTCATGGCGTTCCGGAACCAGCCCATTCGCTCCATGACCTGTGATGAAAGTCACTGCCGAATTGATGTCACGATGAGTGACTGGAATTCCCGCATATGCTGGAGCCGCAGTTCCAGAGGTCACTCCTGGAATGACCCGGAACGGAATCCCTGCTTCCACCAGGTTCAGTGCTTCCTCACCGCCTCTGCCGAAAACAAAGGGGTCTCCCCCTTTGAGTCGCAATACCCGTTTGCCGCTTCGTGCGAATTGAATGATCCGGAAGGAAATGTCCGTCTGCTTCAAAGATGGTTTTCCTCCCCGTTTGCCTGCGTATTTCAACTCGCATTGAGGCTTGGTGAGGGTCAGGATTTTTTCATCCACCAATGCATCGTAAATCACCACATCTGCTTGCCGCAGCCCGTTCAGGGCATGCAGGGTCAGCAATCCTGGATCTCCAGGACCGGCGCCGGTGAGCCAGACCCAGCCCGGTTCGAACTTCGGAAAATCAAATCCACCTGGAAGGATTTCCTCGAAGGCCTGTTCGTTCGCTCCGGCTTTTCCTGGAATGGACTTCATGAGGCACAGTTGATTGAGATTGTTTCCCGATTGCCGCACACTGCTGAAATGATCAACGTCATCAGAACCTTCTCGATTTTCATCAAATGCCCAGGCCATCCAATGCGGAACTGAGACGGGGTTGGACCACCGGAGCCTGCGCCACCGCAGCATCCAAGGCCGCCTTCACCGCACTGCTTCAAGGAACCTTTCCAGATCCTGTTCAAATCACCCTTCCTCGCGGCCAGACCCCTTCGTTCTGCCTTGCCCGTGAGGAACTCGGTGAAAGTTTTGCCACTGCGGCAGTAGTCAAAGATGCCGGAGATGATCCGGATGTGACGCACCAGGCACTGATAGAATCCCGTGTCCAAATCGGACCTCCCGGGTGTGGTGTTCGGTTTCAGGCCGGTGAGGGTGTCGGTACGGTCACCAAACCGGGACTGGCGCTCGCCGTTGGAGAACCAGCGATCAATCCCGTTCCACGTCAAATGATCCAAACCCACTTGGAAGAGGTTGCTGAGATTCATTCGACCAAGGCGGATGTGCTGGTCACGATTTCGGTTCCCGGTGGAGAGGAACTGGCATTGAAAACCTGGAATCCACGGCTTGGCATTCGTGGCGGCATCTCGATCCTCGGCACGACCGGGATTGTCGTTCCTTTTTCCTGTTCGGCCTGGATTCATTCGATCCAGCGAGGTATCGACGTTGCTCAAGCCAACGGATTCGAACATGCAGCAGGTTGCACCGGGTCCACGAGTGAAAGTTTTGTGCAGAACCAGCATGGTCTTCCGGAAGAAGCGATGCTGGACATGGGTGACTTTGCAGGAGGTCTGCTCAAGTATCTGAGAAAGCATCCCATACCGCGGCTGACCCTTGGAGGAGGATTCGGAAAATTCAGCAAACTCGCCCGAGGGCACCTCGACCTCCATTCGGGACGCAGCCAAGTCGATTTCGAGTGGCTTGCGAAACAGATGCAGGGATTGAATGCGTCGCCGGAAATGATCGGGAAAACACGAGTTGCCAATACTGCCGGTGAGGTACTTGAAATGGCTCAAAAAAATGGAATCCCCCTTGCTGACCAGATTGCCTGCGAAGCAAGAGATAAGGCTTTGATGCTGCTTCAAGAGGCACCTGTTTCGGTAGAAGTGATGATCATCAACCGAGAAGGATCCCTGGTCGGACACGCTCCCTTCCCAGAAAAACGATGAGTTCCAAACCGACACTTCTGATCCTTGGAGGAACCCTCGAGGCTTTTGAGCTTGCTGAGAGACTCGTCGTGGAAGGTTGGGAACAACGCTTCCGAGTCCTGACCTCCCTTCGAGGCTCGACCCGGAATCCCAGAGTTCCCTCTGGAGAACATCGGATCGGAGGATTTGGAGGCATCCCGGGTTTGGAAGCATTTCTCCAAACCGAAAATGTGGCCTTTGTGATCGATGCAACCCATCCCTTTGCCGAACAGATTTCGAATCATGCCTTTCTTGCCTGCAAGGGATCCGGAATTCCCCTGATTCGTCTCGAACGCCCAGCATGGCAACCGGAGTTGGGAGATGATTGGATCATGCTTGCTGACTTGAAATCTGCGGCAAGCTGGCTGCTTAAGCATCCGCAACGAGTGCTTCTGACCAGTGGACACAAAGGCCTTGATGTTTTCAGGGGATGTCATGATTCGTTTTTCCTGATCCGAACGGTAGAGCCTGCTTTGCTGACAGAAGCATTTCCGCCTGCAGAAAACCTGATCGTAAGAGGGCCTTTTAACGTAGAGGCGGAAATTGAATTGATGCGCTCCCGCAGCATTTCTCTTGTGGTCAGCAAAAATAGCGGGGGATCTTCCTCGCGTCCCAAATTACTGGCTGCCAGGAAGCTTTCAATCTCCGTAATCATGATTGATCGTCCGGAAAAACCAGATGTATCCAAAACCGAAAAGATCGAACAGGTGATGGAATGGTTATCCAACTGATACCTTTCTTGGCTTAGGGCGCAAAACATGTACATGATCGGGGTGATAAAGCGCACTGTCCCGGAACTGATTTTCGCCGAACACCCTTCCCACCAGAATAAGAGCCGTCCTGCTGATCTTGGACTTGCGTACCTTCTCCCGGATGGTTGAGAGGGTTCCATGGATGAATTGTTCGTCAGGCCAGCCCACGCGATAGGCAACGATCACCGGGCAATCCGCCCCGTAAAACGGAGTGAGCGTTTCCTCAATGTGCTTCATGTTCCGGATCGAAAGATGGATGGCCAGGGTTGCTCCACTTTTCCCCAAAGTTTTCAGATCCTCACCTTCCGGCATGGCCGAAGCGTGCATGGTGGTGCGTGTGGCAATCAGGGTCTGGCTGATTTCGGGAAGCGTCAGTTCCTGCTTCAAGGCCGCAGCCGCAGCCGCATAGGCAGGTACTCCGGGTGTGACATCATAGGCAATGCCCAATCCATCAAGCCGCCGCATCTGCTCGGCAATGGCCCCATAGAGTGAAGGATCACCGGAATGCACTCGGGAGACATCCTTGCCTTCTTCATCCGCGTTTTTCATTTCAGTGATGATCTCATCGAGCGTCATAGATGCCGTATCGAGAATCCGTGCGTTTTGTGGAATTTCATCGAGCAATTCTCTTGGTACAAGTGAACCCGCATAGAGGCAGACCATACAAGACGCAATCAGATTGCGCCCTCGAACGGTGATCAGATCGGGCGCACCGGGCCCTGCACCAATGAAATGAACTGTCATGCCGCCTCCTGTTTCCGTCTTTTCCGCTCATAACCACGGGGAGTGTAGACCCTGGGATTTGCATTGTTGTCGTAATAAAACCGGGTCTTGGAGGAGCCAATCAACACCACGGTTAGCATGTCCAGTGTTTCGGTTGTCAGTTCCTCAAGTCTCAATACACTCACCTGTTCCTCGGCCCGTCCCAGGTTTCGAGCCTGGATGACCGGAGTATCAGGAGAGCGGAAGGGCAACAGCCGATCCCTCGCCATTTCCAGCAGTTCCCTGCGCTTGCTCGATACCGGATTGTAAAGGGCAACGACAAAATCGCCTTTAGCCGCTGCATCCAGGCGCTGCAGAATCACTTCACGTTCGGTGAGCAGATCGGAAAGTGAGATCACACAGAAGTCATGTCCCAAGGGTGCTCCAACTCGGGCCGCTGCAGCCTGAAGAGCGGAAATGCCTGGAGACACACGAACCCGGATCCGGTTCCAGGAAGGACGGTTTTCCTGTTCCAGCTGCTCATGCACCAGGGTCGCCATGGCATAAATCCCAGGATCTCCAGATGAAATCAGAGCCACGTTCTTTCCCTGCGAAGCCAGTTCCAGGGCATGACGAACCCTTCCGGTTTCTTCTCCCATCGGGAAAGGATGTAAGTTTTGTCCCTGACGTAAATCTTCGATGAGTTCCAGGTAAAGTTCATATCCAACCCAATCTTCCGCCTGTTCCAACCATTCACAGGTTTGGGAAAGTCTCCATTCCGGACTGCCAGGGCCGGTTCCCACCACAGAAAGCACACCCTGTTTTTTTCCCAGTTCGTGAACCTCCAGCATTCCAGGGGATTCTGCCAGTGCACAGGTGGCACGTTTTGATTTGAGTTTAGGCACCAAAAGCTGGCCTGACTCCCCTGCAGCCCGAAGGGCAGCAGCTTCAGCTACCCCATGACAGCCGACTTCCTGAAACACGGCGGTGGAAGGATTCTGCAGGCGCGGCGTTTCCTTTTCCAGTTCCTCTGATGAAAAGAAACGAACCGGGACGCCATAATGATCGGCAAGTGCATGCACGGCAGGTTCATCGGCCTTCAGGTCCAGCGAAAAAATACCGGCAAGGCATTGAGGAGCCCACGATGGATGGGTTGCACCTGAAATTTTGAAATCTCCCAAAACCTGCTGGGCAAGTTCTATCAATTCCTCAGCAGAGCATCCCCGTTCACAGCCGACTCCAAGCACCAGTGTTTTGGGGTGATAGACCAGTTCTTTTGAGGAACCGTTGATTTTTTCGCTGGTCAGCCGGACGGTCAATGAGCCATCCGGTGATTCAGGAAGCCTGCTCTGCTCCAACCAGGGATGAACTCCTTCGATCCGGACCGATGCACCTGCCAGCAATTCTGCCATGAACCCAGCAGCATCTTCGGGATTGGCCAGAGTAAGGCCTTCAGGTGGCTGGTCCAGTGCAATACCAAATCTCAGGTCTCCTGCCGTGGTGACCGCTGCAGATGCTCCGATTCCTTTCGCAATTTTCTTTGCCAGATCGTTGGCCCCATGGTGACCTCCAAGGAGGGGAATGACGCAGCTGGCATCTTCGGCCACCGCCAATACAGGTGGATCCGTGTGTTTGTCTGAAAGAAGCGTCACCAGGCTACGGATGAGAATGCCTGAGGAGCAGATTCCGATCAATGGATGCTGGTTGCGAAAACAATGGCGCAGATGATCTGCCGTTTGTTTGAAATCCACCTGAGCTCCGTTCACCCTGCCTTTCAAGCCATGCACTTTGCCTTGGCAAAGTGCAGCGACTTTCTCTGCCAGGGGCAGTGCGTTCGAATGGAGGCAGATGACTGCAGGTTCAGGCATGGCGTCGCACCAGAATCATGGAAAAATAAGGAACGTTTTGTGGGTCTACCTGATGCAGCTTCAACACTCGCTGACTAGGCAGGCTCGCATGTTCCACATAAGAGGCCTCTTGAGCGAGGTGCATCTCCTCCAGCAGTTTTTGAATCTTCTTGAAATGTCGGCCCACTTTCATCAATGCATAAGAGCCTGCCATCTCCAGTTTCTTGCGCAGTACTTCGAGATCCATCGGGCCTGGAAGCACCATGAAAGGTTCATTTTTCGACGCAAGCATCCATCCTGATGCCGAAGCACAGGCCATGGGTGAAGAAACCCCAGGAATCACCTCCGTAACAAAGTTATGACTCAGTCTGGCAAAGAGGTAGCTGAAAGAACCATAAAACATCGGATCCCCCTCGCACAGAACTCCCACCGATTTTCCCGCGGAAAGTCGGGTACTCAACTTTTCTGCCGCTTCATCATAAGCCTGCTGAGCCGGGAAGGGATCGCTGCTGATCGGAAGCCGGAGAGGGAGATGCTCCTGATCGCCTGCCTTGAGATGAGGCTCCACGATTTGATGCGCAAGGCCTTGACCCGATTCCGGAGCAGGCCACGCAAGGACATCACAGGCATTCATCAGTCGCAACGCCTTGAGGGTAAGAAGTTCCGGGTCTCCAGGCCCCACACCGATTCCAAGCAGCGTTCCGTTCATCGTTTGACCATGGAAAACTGGGTCACAGGCATTAGGGGCCTCCAGCCCTGAAAACTTCCAACGCTTTCAGCACGAGAGATTGAGATACGGGTAAGCTCACCACCCTGACGTGCCTGCCAATCCAGCAGAACTCTTTCGCTTTCCAGGGTGACAGCATTGGAAACCAGACGACCCAGAGGTGCCAACGCTTCCCAGCATTTCTCCAGGGTTTCGAAGGAAATTCCTCCTCCAAGGAACACCGCATCCGGCCTTGGAAGCTCAGTGATGATTCCAGGGACCTCTCCCTGGACGGTCTGCAGCATGGGAGTGCCCAGAGCATCTGCATTGTTCCTGATCATGTTTATCCGTTCTGAAGAACGTTCCACGGCAACGGCATGACAATTCGGGTGAGAGCGCATCCATTCTATGGCGATGGATCCGCATCCAGCTCCAATATCCCAAAGAAGATGCTCGGGAAAGGGCATCAGTTTTGACAAAACCGAGGACCGCACCTCCTGCTTGGTCAGCTTGCCGTCATGCTGAAAGGCGGACTCCGGTAGGCCTGCAATTCTGGAGAGCAGATCAGGATTTGGTTCATCAAAGCATTCGATGGCCAGCGTGTTCAGGGAGGAACCCTCAGGGAAATTCCAGGAATGTGCTTCTCCACAATAGATCTTTTCCTTGGCGCCCCCCATATTTTCAAGCACAGTGATACGACTGGAACCAAAGCCTCTTGAATGGAGCAGGCTTGCCGCCTCTGCAGGACTGGAGGCATCCTCACTGAGGCAGAGAATCCTGGCTCCAGGATAAAGATAGGGATGCAGCATGGTTACTGGCCTTCCATGAATGGTCATGGTCTCTACATCCGGAAGCGACCATCCCATCCTGGAACATGCCAAAGAGAATGAATTCAGGACCGGGTGGATTTCGACTTCACCTAGTTCCAGGTGACGCAGAAGCTTAGTGCCGATGCCATAACACATCGGATCTCCGGAAGCGAGAACAACAATATTCTGGCCTCTCCGTTCAAGAATTTTGGGAACGGCCTCCCTCATTCGCTTGGCCCAAATGATCTTTTCTGCTTTTCCATCAGGAACCATCTCCAAATGCCTTTTGCCTCCAAAAAGCACCTCGGCAGATTCAACCAGTTTTTTGGCTGCAGTTGAGATTCCTTCAAGGCCATCTTCACCAATCCCTACCACCTTCAGCCAGCGTTGAGGTTTATTGTCCATCATGCCGCTCCTATGGCGATGGCATTCACAGCTGCGGAAGCCATCGCGCTTCCTCCGCGCCTTCCAAGCACTGTGATGTAAGGAATATTCCTGCGTGAGGCTTCGACTTCCAGCAGTTGCTTGGATTCTGCAGCTCCCACAAAACCGACGGGAAATCCCAGGATCAGAGCAGGTGGCCGAACCCCTTCTTCCAATATTTCCAAAAGACGGAACAAGGCTGTCGGAGCATTGCCGATCGCAACCAGTGAGCCCTCCAATTCCAGGGACCAGCAATCAACTGCTGCCATGGAGCGTGTGATCCCTTCCATTTGGGCACGTTCGGCCACCGAAGTTTCTTCTATCCAGCATTGGACTGGATTTTCAGAAGGAAGATGCCGGGTGATGATTCCCTTGGAGACCATCATGGAGTCACAGAAGACCGTAGCCCCTTGGCTCAAAGCCCGGATTCCCTGCTCCATCGCTTTAGGATGAAACCGGATTTGTTCCTGCAGATCGATC
This sequence comes from Deltaproteobacteria bacterium, assembly GCA_002683785.1. Lineage (GTDB taxonomy): Bacteria > SAR324 > SAR324 > SAR324 > NAC60-12 > UBA1014. The sequence goes on along the minus strand of NYUB01000065.1, from coordinate 20,355 downwards.
ATTCCACATGAATGGAGCAGTCGTGTGACCAACGGACGGAATTCTGAAGGAAACCGTGACAAATCGGCTTCTTCTTTGATCATTTCAAAGGATTGCCGATAGATCTCTTCCGGATCACTGAGGTATTTGGAATTAAGAATGTTCCTCCAAAGTTTTCGGCCCTAGAGGGTGATCCGCATGGGGATAGGGATGATGTCCATGATCGTGATCATGGTCATGGGTGTGACCCTCATGTTCATGATGATGGTGATGACTAGAACCGGTTCCAATTCCCTCAACATGATGGTGATGGCTTTCTTGGGGAAGACCCACTTCTGTCTCAAATCCCAAAACCTGTTCCCGATACTTGCAGAGTTGGCAATTCATCTGATTCCGTCCCTCAAGAATTTCATCCACGCGTTCCGCAAAGGTATCCAGCACGAGCGGATGGTCATTAAGATAGGGGGCTTTGATGAATTCAATCTCCGGATGCCTTTGTGCCACAAGATCTGTGTGTGCATAGATTCTTTTGACCAGTATCCCGGTGAAAAGAAAGTAAGGGAAAACCACAATCCGCTTGAATCCGAGTCTTGCTGCATGCTCCAAACCCGGTTCCACCAAAGGAAAAGTGACTCCAGAATAGCAGGTCTCACCCCAACCAAACCCCAATCCTTCCCAGAGAAGCCGCATCACTTTCACCACGTTCGAGTTTGCATCTGGATCTGATGCGCCTCTTCCAACCACCATGAGCATGGTTTCATGCCTTGGAATATTTTGATCGCATTGTTTCAGTGCTTCCTCGATGCGTGCTCCTGCCGCTCGGACCATTCGGGTGTCGATGCCAAGCTCTCTACCGTATTCGATGCTGAAATCCTTTTGCTGAGCTTGATAAGTATTAAGCACCGAAGGAATGTCGTTTTTCGCGTGTCCCGCCGCAAACAGCATTCCAGGAACTGCGAGGACTCGGTTGACGCCTTTTTTCTGTAGTTCATCCAAACCGTCCCTGATGATAGGGGTTGCAAACTCCAGGAATCCCCACTCCACTGGATATTGAGGGATTCTTTCCCTTAAACCCCGGGCCACGGATTGGAACTCCTCAACGGCATGCTCATCTCGACTTCCATGGCCACAGACCATGATTCCTAGTTGTTCATTCATTAAATTCTCTTTTTCTATTTCACACGCATTGGATGCCCGGCAACGCAGTACCAGATTTCTTCACAACCTGAACCCAGCGTCGCCCCGATTCTTCCTGACCATTCCGCATACTTACGTGCCAGAGGGTTATCCGGAATGATCCCTTGACCTACTTCATTGAGAACAAAGACCAGATCCCTTGGGAGGGCCAATAGCCGATCCAGGATTCCAAGAATTTGATCCTCATCTTTCTGATAATGAAGCCAGTTGTTCAGCCAGAGGGTCATGCATTCAATCAAAGCCGGTTCCTCTGCCAGACCCAGAGCATCTAGAAGATCAAGAGGCTCCTCAATGGTTATGAAACGATCCTTTCGTTGCCGGCGATGTTTATCAATTTTTGTTTGCATCTCCTCATCATGTCTCTCGGCAGTCGCCAGGTAAACCGGAGTCTGTCCCTTTGCGAGTTCCAGGGTTTTTTTTTCTGCAAAAAACGATTTCCCGCTTTTGATTCCCCCGGTGACCAGGATTTTCATCCAACTTCCCATATGGGTAATCCATGTAGCTGCAGTAAAATCAGCCCGCAGACCCCAAACAGAAAGGTTGCCATCACGGTTAATTCTGCTGTGTGACGCATGTCTTTTACCGTTCCTCCTTCACGAAAATGCAGGGGTCCGAGCCAGTCTTGACTGGCCAGTTTGCCTTCACGCCAGATGGGACCACAAAGCCTAGCCCGTAACGCGCCAGCCGCCGTTGCTTCACACCATCCTGCATTTGGGCTCGAGACTCCATGATGATGATTCCAGCCAACGCTGAACGCCTTTCTTCCACAGCATTGAGGATGCAGCACAGCAGCAATGCTTATGAGCATCCAAGTCAGTCTGGCAGGCAGCCAGTTCAGCAGATCATCCAGCCGGGCTGAGGCCCAGCCGAACTGGAGGTATCTTGGATTTCTGTAACCGACCATCGAATCGAGGGTGTTAACCACCTTGTAAACCAGCATTCCAGGAATTCCGAACAGAATGAAATAGAACAGGGGTGCAATCATTCCGTCATTCAGATTTTCGCTCAGACTTTCCACAACCGCGCGTCCACTGGCTGAAAAATCCATGCTGTCCGTATCACGACCGACCATCATCCCAGTCATTTCTCGACATTCTTGCAGATCTTGTTTTTCTACCGCGTTCCAAACCCTGCGTGCGTGCTCAATCAGGTCTCTTCCTGCAAGCAGGCTCCAACCACTGTATAATTCCCAAATTACTGCCAGTGAAAAATGGAAATAACTTAAGGCCGAATGAACTACCTTCCACATCAATGCAGCGCCTAAGACCATCAAAAGACAGAGCAAAACTCCTCCCAAGCGTCCGGAACCATTAAGGCTTCTCAGCAGCTTTTCCAGCTTTTCACAGGCAAGGCCAATCAGCCGAACTGGATGGAGCGAATAAACCGGATCTCCCCAAACGACATCAAGGATCAAAATTCCAAACAGGAGGTATCCTTCCGGAGCAAAACTCATTGCCTGCAGAACCTAACTATTTGTATAAATCTAAAAGACCTCGGGGGGGGAGAACAGGTGGCCTTTGGACCATCCTTGAGGATGCTGATTTTTATCTTTAAAAGGTAAATGACAGGCATGCTCACTTTCCCCAAACGCGAGGTTTCAGGTGTTTAGGATGCTCTGGCTTAACAAGGCCCAAGCCTCGTATCACAGTTGCGCGTCAGCGAGGGAATCTCACCCTCTTCCTCCTTGTCTTTTTCAATCGGGAGGAGCATTTTTTACCTGGCTCCAACTTTGAATGACTCTTTAATTTAAAACCAATCCAAAAATTGACAAGAAAAATCGATCACCCTGACTCCTCATGGATTCCTCCTAACTTTGAAGGAAGCGATGCGGTTTTTTCCAATTGCCGGAAATACCGTTACGCACTATGGCGGAGGTGGGATCTTGAAGGTCCTTTAATCCTGTTCATTGGATTAAACCCTTCCACAGCAGATGAGGTCAAAAATGACCCAACCATTAGGCGATGTATTGGTTTTGCGAAAGACTGGGGCTTTGGCGGGGTCCTGATTGCCAACCTTTTCGCATTCCGATCCACTTCTCCAACAATAATGAAGGATCAACTGGAACCAATCGGAAAAGAGAATGATCGGTGGATCGGGATGTTGGCAGAAGGCTCAGAAATGGTAATTGCCGCCTGGGGCAACCATGGTGCTTTCCTGAACCGTTTTCAGCAAATCCAGAAAAGGTTACCTGAAATGAAATGCATGGGACTTACGAGCCAGAACCAACCACGTCATCCGCTCTATCTAAGAAGAGACACCTTACCTCAAGATTATCACTGGATTTAAAAACTCAAGATGGCAACCCACGCACTGATAGCATTACGTTCACATTCATCCTTCCATGCCGCCTACCTGCACTTTGACGGCAGTCCCGAAAAGCTGGGGCCAATCCTCAAAGCACACTTCAATACGGTTGGAAAAATTCGGGAACTCATTCAACTTGGTGCAATCAAATCGATTGCACAGGATGGGGAAAAAACCTTGTTGGATGACAATGTGGGGTTGATGGAGGCCGATACGGAAAAAAAACTTTTTCCCAAGGCCAAAGAATTTTGGGCACAGTATGTTTTTGTTTATGAACCGGCACTCAAGAATTGGAAAGTCCATCAGCTTGCAACCCTGGAAGAATATGAACGTTCCGGAACAAAACACCCATACGAAGGATTGGTTTAAGAACGAAATTTTCTCTCCATGAAACTTTATCCTTAGGTTCAATCCTATTGAACTGNCCGATAGAATTTTTGGGTTATGTTAAAACCCCCATTTTCATGACAAGAGGAAAGACGACACTGCGCGTTTTTTCAACTCCTCCCCACAATGCAATCAACTTTTCCTCAATGTTCAATAGCGGATCCTCAAGTTTCTGTTGACGCCATTTACGGGTGGCAGACATGCTTCCAAGAAAACCCATGAAATGTTCCAAGCTCCATTCAGTGTTGATTTCAAAACGAGGAGTGACGCTTTCACGAAGGGGAAACTCCAGGGTACGGAAATTCAACTCCAACTTGCGGCGTTTTGAGTCCCAGGATGAATTCAAAAAATTGGTGCAGAAATCCGTGACGCATTCATCAATCTCCGGATCAATGTGAGGAAGTCCATAATTCCAGCATGCCAATACCCCGTATTTTTTTAGCACCCGATTTACTTCCTTGTAGAACACTTCAAGATCAAGGTAATGCGCAGCCTGGGCGACACAGATCAGGTCCAAAGAACGTTTTTTTAGTTCAGGATGGTTTTCAGCTGCTGTTTGATAGTGGATGTTGTCCCGAGCCATTGCATTTTGGAGTTGGGACGGACTGGGATCGGTTGCATAAATCTGACTGAAGTGTTTCGCCAATCCAAATGCCGCTTGTCCATTTCCTGTTGCGANATCCCAGGCCTTTTCCCGTCTTCTGCAGGAACCTGCGAGGTAGCGGAACAGTTTTTCTGGGTAGACAGGTCGGTAATGAAGGTATTCAGCACCTGCCCCCGAATAGCTGTCATGCATTTGGGCCGTTCTAGTTATGCTGATTTGAGTGAACTTGTGCCGCTGCCCTGACAACAATCGAATGACGTTGTGCTATCTCATCATGNTCAGGACTATAACCACCTCCAAGTACAGAAGCGATCGGGACACCTGCTTCGAGAGCCGTTTGGAAAACATAGGAATCACGTTCAAAAAGCCCTTCTGAAGTGAGCTCAAGTTTTCCCAGGGGATCATCTCGATGTGCATCACAACCCGCATTGTAGAAGATCAGATCAGGCTGATGCTTGCGAATCAAGCTGGGCAGGTGATTTTTCAGGATTTGGAGGTATTCAGCATCTTCCATTCCTTGATGAAGTGAAAGGTCCAGGTCGCTTTGCTGTTTTTGGAAAGGGAAATTCTCCCCGCAATGCATGGAAAAGGTATAGAGTTCCGGTTCCTCACGATGGATCCATGCCGTTCCATCCCCCTGATGGACATCCAGGTCTACTATCAAGGCACGCCGGATCCGAGCTTCTGCCCGAAGCTGTCTCAAAGCTACTGAAACATCATTGAAGATGCAAAAGCCTGAACCATAGTCCGGGAACGCGTGATGGGTACCTCCCCCCAGGTTACAGGCCATACCGTGTTTCAAGGCAAGATGTCCTGCCATCAGAGTTCCTCCGGAAGAGGCAAGAGTACGATCGACCAGTCCCTTCGACCAGGGTAGTCCAATACGGCGGATCATACGCTGGTCCAAATTTCCTGACTGGAAATCATCCAAATAGCCCGGGAGGTGGACCCGTTCCAATGCGCTTCTGGGAGCAGGCTTTGCTTGATGAAAATCCTTTGTACCGCAAACTCCATTCTGAATCAGAAGCTGATGAAGGAGCTGATATTTGGGCATTGGAAAGCNGTGATCGGTTTTCCAACCCGTGATATGNTAGTTCGGATTGTAAACCAAGGGCAGGGCGTGCATTCAGTCCTCAGCGGCCGACTGCGTAACCCTGCATTCCCCTGGGATTTGCGGCAGCCTTGAATAAACCGTCTTCTTGAGAAACTGCACACATCCTTCCTTCTGACCAGTCCTGTCCCACCTGAATCTGATGCCCGCGTTCTCTGAGATCCCCAATGACTTCTTGACCAAATCGTCCCTCAACAACTAATTTTCCCAGTTCGGCTTTACGTGGAAAGAAGGATTCTGGAAAATGTTCACTGTGAAAACTGGGGGAATCGATCGCTTGCTGAAGATTGAAACCCGCATCGAGGTGACGCAGTAGAAATATCGTCTGCCACTGATCCTGCTGGTCTCCTCCCGGGGTTCCATAAGCAAGGTATCCTTTTCCGCTGCGGAGGGCCAAGCTTGGGGTAAGGGTAGTTCTCGGACGTTTCCCAGGCGCAAGCGACGTAGGAAGCCCCTCCTGAAGCCAAAACATCTGTGCCCTGGAGTTGAGACAAAATCCCAGTTCCGGAATTACAGGAGAACTTTGAAGCCAGCCACCGCTGGGTGTTGCAGAAACCATGTTGCCCCATCGGTCAACCACATCCACGTGNCAAGTGTCTCCTCGGGTTTCTCCTTTCTCCGAAACGGTTGGTTCCCCAACTCCCATTGCACTGAAACGCTCATCTCTTCTTCCACTGGCATCGAATTTCGGCATCCGCCTCTCAAAACCAGAGATTTTTCCAGGTCTTAGCTCCATGGAAGCTTGATCTGAGATTTCTTTTGCCCGTTTCTGGTTGTATTCACGTGATAGAAGCTGCAACAAAGGGACTTCAACAAAATCGGGATCACCATAATAGGCTTCCCGGTCAGCAAAAGAGAGTTTAAGGGCTTCGGTTACACCATGCACAAATTCAGTCCCAACAGGATCCCATTGCCTGGTATCCATCTCTTTGAGAAGGGCAAGGGTCTGAAGATGAACGGGACCTTGGGACCAAGGTCCACATTTTCCNATCTCCAGGCCTCCATATTGATAAATGACTGGATCTTCATAACTAGCATTCCAATTGGCCAGGTCATGACCATTGAGCACCCCACGATGCCTTCTTCCGGAATTATCCAGTACCTCTTCTTTTTGAAAGAAGCGTTCAATGGATTCAGCAACAAATCCCTGATAGAAGGCCTTCCTCGCCGCATCGATTTTTTGTTCACGATTTCCGGGTACCGCTTCACCTTCCTGAATGATGCGTTTCCAGGTTTCTGCCAACACCGGATTGCAAAGCAGTTGATTGATTTTGGGAACTTCATTTCCAGGAAGAAAGATCTCTGCAGAACTTGGCCACTCCTCTCTGAAAAGATTTTGAACATGGGCAATGGTTCCCTGAATCTTATCCAGTACTGGAATTCCGTTTCTGGCATAATGCATTGCAGATTCAAAAACCTCCGAAAGAGACTTTGACCCATGATCACGAAGCATCAGCATCCATGCGTCAAAAGCTCCAGGAATCACCGTCGCCAANAGTCCCGTTCCTGGTACCAGATCCAGCCCCAAACGGTGGTAATGGGAAAGAGTCGCTCCTTCAGGAGCCGAACCTTGACCGCAGATCACCTCCATCGTTCCGGAACCCGCTCGATGCAATATCAGAGGAAGGTCACCTCCAGGTCCATTGAGATGTGGCTCGGCCACCTGAAGCACCATCCCGGATGCCACAGCAGCATCAAACGCATTGCCTCCCTTTTCCAGCATTGCCATCCCTGCAGAAGANGCGAGCCAATGGGTTGAGGAAACCATACCGAAAGTCCCTACGAGTTCAGGCCGTGTGGTGAACATAAATTTTGAAAATTTTGTATGGATTGGGATTTTCAAGAAAGATCATCAAGAAATCCCTCAAAAATCAAAATGATTTCTACAATCGAAATCAAATAGAACAGAAAAGAGGAATGATAATTTCAGAAAAATAATCCTGTTTCAGGGATTTTGCTGCTGAAGTTCTTCGAGAACAGCACGACCCATCGCAGAATCGGCTAGGGGCCGGGTTAGGTTGCCAAGTGCGTCCAATTCAGCTTTGAGGATTTGGGAATCTTCTGAAGTCATCTTTTGCTTTACGATTTCCATCTGCTTTTGAATACTGAACCGCTGATCTTCGTCAAGAATCTCCTCTGCAATTTTCCAGTTCATTTGAATACCCCGGAAAACCCGTTCTGCGGTTTGTTTAAATTCAATCAGCTGTCTTTGATTGAAATCATCCACGGCATGTTCAAAGGAGGCTTCCATGATGGCATCGATTTCCATTTGGGTCAGGCCATGTGAAGGAATCACCTCGATCTGTGCTTCGGTTCCACTTCTTTTTTCATATGCAGAAACGGTAAGCAGCCCATTGGAATCGACCCGAAAGGTCACTTCAACCAGTGGAAATCCTGCTTTCATGGGTGGGATACCGCGTAGTTTGAATCGACCCAGGCTGCGGCAGTCCTGGACCAGTTCACGTTCTCCCTGGAAGATGTTGATTTCAATCGAAGTCTGTTGATCGACATGGGTGGTGAATACTTCACTTTCTTCCGCAGGAAGGGAGGTGTTGGCGGTGATCACCTTGCTGAAGGTCCCCCCAAGGGTTTCAATGCCCAAGGCAAGCGGTACCACATCCAAAAGCAGAAAATCACGTCGCCCTCCAGCAAGCAGATGCCCTTGGATCGCGGCACCAATGGCGACTACTTTATAAGGGTCAATAGCCACATGAGGTGTCCTTCCAAAAAAAGATTCGACTCCCTTTCGGACTGCTGGTACGAGCGTGGACCCACCAACCAGCACCACTTCATCAATGTCTCCGTGTTTGAGGCCTGCATCAGAGAGTGCTTTAGCACAACTGTCAAAGGTACGTTTCAGAAGAGGTTCGATTTGACGGCTCAACTCATCTGCTTTCAACTGTCCTCTGTGTTTAATTCTTTTTTCTGGAAGTTCCAGGATATATTCCACTTCCATGCTTCCTGAAAGGGCAATTTTCACCTCTTCGGCGGTTTTTCTGAGAATCTGCCGACTGGAAGGGTCTTCCAGATCCAGATTGGGATACTGATCCAAAAGGGACTGAGTGAAAAGCGTGACAAGGACGCGGTCGATGTCGTCTCCTCCAAGCCTGGTATCTCCATGGGTGGCAACCACCTTAAATAGCTTTCCCTTGAGCTCAAGGATGGAGATGTCGAAGGTGCCCCCACCTAGATCATAAACCGCCACGTAGCCCTGTTTTTTTTCATCCAAACCGTAAGCGATGGCTGCGGCGGTGGGTTCATTGATGATTCGGACTACGTCCAGGCCTGCAATTTTACCGGCATCGCGTGTTGCTTGACGCTGAGCATCATCAAAATAGGCCGGTACCGTAATGACAGCTTTTTCAATGGTCCGTTCAAGAAGCTTTTCAGCTTTCTCTTTGATCCTGGAGAGGATCACCGACGATAGTTCCTGGGGTGTGAAACTCTCTTCACCAAGTCTGATTTTCACCAGTTTGCGCTGAGCCGCCTCGACCTGGTAAGGAAGTTCCCGGATTTCTTCTTCCAGTTCCTCAAGCCCACGCCCCATCAGACGTTTGACCGAATAGACGCTGTTTGTAGGAGATGAAATCAGTCGAGCCCGTGCTTCCTCACCCACCAGCCATCCATTTCCGGTTCTTGAAAGCAACGAAGGGACCATGCACGCATCCTGTGCGGTACCGATGATTTCCGGGCCTTCCTCAAAAACAGAAGCAGACAGACTGTTGGTGGTGCCAAGATCGATTCCGATGATCGTTTCCGTCACGTAGTCTCCTCGACTTGAATACGGTCCAGCAGACTCTGGAGGTAGCGCTCGGCATTGAGCTTCATTTGCAACTGCTCCAGCACCACTTCCAGTTCTTTCACGCTTTCGAGCATCCTGAACAACGGAATCAGTCCGGACTCCAGACCCCGACGTCGTTTATCCAAGAGATCCTGGAATCGTTTCAAACCGGGCTGGTCCTGTTTTTCCAGCATCGCATCCAGCTCTTCTTGGAGGGAAAACATTTCTTCCAGAAAACCAGGAGGAAGTACTCGTTCGTTCCATTCCAGGCCTTTTCCTTTGAGGCGCATCAGGTAAGTTGCACGTTTGAAAGAATCCTTCAGATTGTCGTAGGCTTGGTTGAGAAGTGTGGAAGCCCGGCCACTGAGTTTTTTCTCTGCAGAGGAACTGTTCATATAGAAATCCGGATGGAGTTCGCCTGCGATCTGACGGAACTGTTCTTCCAGCAGGGTTAGATCCAGTTCAAACCCGTCAGGAATTCCTAATGCGTAAAAGTAATTGGTCGATGGAGAAAGAGGCTGCAGACTGGAGCAGTCGAAACAAAAAAGGCACGAAACCAGTTCGGTTCCGCACCTTTCACAGCATCTCGAATGGGATGGTTCTTCGGACAAAGGATGAACCTACTGATCAGCCTTCCGAAGTTTCGGAATTTTTTCGGTTTTTATAATCACTGATCGCGGCTTTGATTGCATCTTCAGCAAGCACCGAACAATGGATCTTGACTGGAGGAAGAGAAAGTTCCTCAACGATTTCCGTATTCTGAATCGACATTGCCTCGTCGATGCTTTTCCCCTTGACCCATTCGGTGGCAAGACTTGAGCTGGCAATCGCCGAACCGCAGCCGAAGGTCTTGAATTTGGCGTCTACGATCTGGTCTTTTTCGACCTTGATCTGGAGTTTCATGACGTCACCACATTCCGGTGCTCCCACCAGACCGGTTCCGACTCCTTCGTCGTTTTTTTCAAAACTCCCGACATTACGGGGTTCGTTGTAATGATCTATGACTTTTTCGCTATAGGCCATTTGATTCCTGCTTTTGAATGATTATTTAGATCAATTAATGTGAGGTCCAGCTGACTTTTGATAGGTCGACTCCCTCCTGCACCATTTCATAAAGAGGCGACATTTCCCGAAGTCTTTTGACAGCATCGATGATTTTGTCCGCAGCGTAGTTCACTTCTTCCATGGTGGTGTAACGTCCAAACCCGAAACGTACCGAAGAATGGGCCAGTTCATCACTCACCCCCATCGAGCGAAGCACATAAGAGGGCTCAAGGCTCGAAGAGGTACAGGCGGATCCGGAAGAAACTGCAATCTCACTAATACCCATCATCAGACTTTCCCCTTCCACATAACCAAAACTTAGATTCAGATTATTAGGAAGCCTTTCGGTGGGATGTCCATTGAGAAAAACGTAGTCGAGTTCATCGGTCATACGCTTGTAGAGATGCTGTCTCATACCAATCTGTCTTTCCGCTTCGGATGACATTTCCTCCATTGCCAGTTCTATTGCTTTTCCGAATCCTACGATTCCAGGAACATTCAAGGTCCCGGAACGAAATCCACGTTCGTGGCCACCGCCGAACATGATGGGTGAGATACGAACACGTGGTTTCTTGCGTCTTACGTACAATGCGCCGATTCCTTTAGGTCCATATATCTTGTGGGCGCTCATGGAAAGCAAATCGATGTTCATCCGTTCCACATCAATAGGAATCTTACCAACACCCTGAGTGGCATCACAGTGAAAGAGCACTCCCCTGTCACGGGTGATTTGACCAATCTCACCAAGCGGATTCAAGGTTCCGATTTCGTTGTTTCCCGCCATGAGTGAAACCAGGATCGTATCTTCACGGATTGTGGATTCCAGTTGTTTCAGATCAATCCTGCCATGTTCATCCACATCCAAAAATGTGATCTCATAGCCTTTCTGTTCAAGTGCCTGGCAGGGGTCCACCACCGCCTTATGCTCAATCGGACTGCTGATGATGTGCTTACCCTTTTCTCGATAGAATTCTGCCATACCAAGAACAGCCATGTTATCTGATTCCGTGGCACCACTGGTAAAAACGATATCCTTGCCGGTGGCACCTATCGCTTCACCAATGATGTTTCTTGCCTGGGAAACTCCTTCTTCGGCTGACCAGCCAAAGGAATGGTTTCGGCTAGCGGCGTTTCCATAAATTTCGGTGAAGAATGGCAACATTGACTCCAACACCCTTGGATCTGTAGGAGTGGTAGCGTTGTAATCAAGATAAATGGGTAATTTCATGATGATTTTTCTGAACTTCCGGGTTTTCAAAGTAAGATTCGCTGATGATCATGCTCAGAGTCATTTCTTCCATGAAACGTTGAATGCTGCGGTGCAGGGCCACCAGAGGCTTCCTGGTTGGACAGCATTGAACCTTACAAAGTTCCTCTTCATGAGCACATTCCACCAAATTGAAAGGATTGTCGGTGACACTGATGATGTCGGAGAGGGTAATCGCATCCGCAGGTCTTGCCAGCACGTAACCTCCATGCTGACCGCGAACCGACTGGATCAAACCCGCCGCTCCAAGTTGTTTCAGAATATTCGCTACCATCGGTTGAGGCAGTTGATAGTTCCCTGCAATTTCCTGTGCACTGACAGGGGATTCTACATCTCCCAAATGGCAAAGAAGGATGATCGCGTAATCGGTTTTTTTTGAAAGCTTCAGCATCAAAATGGTACAGGCATATTTTCAAAGGAATTTAATTCCTTATAATATAGTACTATTTTGGTGCTATATCCAAATATTTTTTAACAAGGTAGGGTTGGATTTTTTTTGGAAGGAAGATTTAAAGTTTTTTAAAGGGCGAGAAAAGCAGTTTGGTGCAGAACACTCTGCTTCAATCCGAGTTCCTGAATCCGGACATCGACTCGTAATTTTTCTCTTCCCAGGGGGACACGAAACATCATGGGCACCCGCACCCGGACCGTTTGTCGAGCCGGGACCCGAATCCAGCTTTTTGCTGGAGGAGCCTCCGGCTTTCCAATCCAAAAATCAAAATTCGGCTGAACCAGCAGGGCTTGTTTGGAAGGATTTTGCAGTTGAAACTCAATCGATGCTGCAGAACGCTGAAATCCGTTCTCCAATTCCGTATTTCGTGTTTTTTTCAGATTCAGATTTTTTATTTTAAGTCCCTTATCTGGAGGCATTCTGTATTTCCAGTAGAGCCGCTCCAGCGCTCCAGCCCAAACTTCAGAGCGTTGCAGTTCCTGATTATTTTTAAGGATCCTCAAAATCCTGGGAATGTCTTTTTCCTCACCGAGCATGCCCAGAAGCATCACCGCACGCCAGGGCTCTATCCCAATGCCTCCCTCATCGAGGCTTTTTCTGATCAGGGGCAGTCCCCATTCAGGGAAGGCTAAAAAAGACTGAACCGCAAGCAGACGTTCCGAAGCTGAAGGGCTGTCCAGAAGCGGCAGCCAGCGCTCCTCAAAAGCAAGACGGGCTTCATCTGCAAACCAGGCTTTGGCTGATGAAGGAGGCCAAAAAAGTAATACCGCAGCATAGATCGATAAGAATGATTTTAGNAATAAACTCCTTCTCATAAATNNGNAANAANNTGAANAAANNTGGAAAATGGTCGATGGTACACTGGTTAAATTATCTTTGAACCCCTGAATNTGCAACGAAGAAACCCCATAGATTGTTTTTTAAGGCTTTGCATTCAAGTTATCCAACCAAGCAGGAAGCTGCCCTATATGTTCCATTTCATGAAAAAACTTGGACTCGCTTGGCTTTGAAGCCTTTTCATGGTCCCAGNCTATTTCATAGGGGACATAGACAGTTGTTCCACCTATTTTCAGAACTGGAAGGACGTCCGAGCGAAGGGAGTTGCCTACCATCAAAAAATGGTTGGGCTTGATTTGATATTTTTCCAAAACTTTCAAATACGTCTCCTCATCCTTTTCTGTAAGAATTTCAATCGCATCAAAATATTCACTCAATCCGGAACGCGCGATTTTGGTCTCCTGATCGATGAGATCACCTTTGGTGATTAGAAAAAGTGGATGCTTCTTTTTGAGTTGCTGAAGGACGCTTTCGACATTTTCCAGCAATTGAATCGGCGCGCCGAGCATTTCCCTACCAAAATCCATAATTTGCTCGATTTCTTTTCCAGTAATATCTCCATTGGTAAGCTGAATCGAGGTCTCGATCATCGATAGGACAAAACCTTTGATGCCATAACCGAACANCTGAAGGTTCTTCCTCTCAGTTNCATAGAGAGTACGGTCCACAAGATCTGATGCATGCTCCTTGAGGATGCCCCGGAACTTTTCCTGGGTCATCGAAAACAGACGTTNATTATGCCAAAGGGTGTCGTCGGCATCAAANCCGATGGCATCAAACAAGGAAACCGATTAGAAAAAATGTGAGAAGGAAGGTTTAAAAACTTCTAGGGAAGAGTGGTGTGAGAAAGGGACGATGATGGATCGTCCCTTTTTATCTTTCAGATTTAGGCACCACTTTCTTCCAGAAGCAACTCATTGTATGAGTCTCGCATGACATTGATCACAATCAGATCCATGCAATTGTTTGCAGTGTTTTCAAGCATGTCAAAAGCCTTGTTCAGAGGAATTTCTTTTCTACAGAGCCGGTCTAATTCCTTCGCAAATTGTTTGACTGATGTTTTCATCGCACCTCCTGATTTTGATATTTCCCGGATGCAGCATCCTATTCACAGAGGACGTCTCATCTTCAATCCAGGCATGCAATGAAATGATGCACTTAGCATACCATTAAATTTTCCCCAAAAGGGACGCCATTTCAATGGCTGTCAGGGTAGCGTTGCGGCCTTGGTTGCCTGATTTGGTCCCAGAGCGTTCGATGGCCTGCTCTATCGTGTCAGTGGTGAGGATGCCAAAGCTTATGGGAATTCCACTTTCCAAAGAGACTGTTGAAATCCCACTCGCAGCATTGGCTGCTACATAGTCAAAATGAGGAGTCTCCCCACGAATGACTGCTCCGAGACAAATAACCGCATCATAGAGGCCTTTACCAGCAATTTTTTTTGCGGCCAAAGGAATTTCGTAGGCACCTGGAACTCGGATCACAACAACATCATCAGGATTTCCTCCATGACGCTGAAAGGTATCCAATGCCCCTTCCAAAAGACGTTCTCCAATCAATTCATTAAAGCGTGCCACAACAAAGGCGAATTTGAGCCCTTGGGCAATAAGATCTCCAGAAATTTCTTTCATTTTTTTCTCGATTAAGAAGCTTCAGCCTTTTTCACGCAANAGTTTGAAATTGTACAAACCCGTGTCATGACCATCGCTCCAATGAATCCGGATGGCATAATTGCCCACGTATTCACAGCTTTGAGCATGAATATCCTTGGCGATACTGCTGCTGTCCAGGGTTTTTTGCCCCGTAATTTCATCCACACAACTGGCACAGGGGCATGTATCTCGCAAAGCGAAAAAATCGTAACGGCTTTCATGACCATCTCGCCAGAGGATATAAAGATCATCAGCAAGCAGGATTTTTTCAACTCTGGTTTTTTTTTTGATCTGAACCATGATTTGATTGTTTCATAAAGAGAGGTAGAGATTGGAATTGAGTATCAAATCCAGCTTGAATAGGCTTTCAATTTACAGTAAATCCTTATATTTCTCAAGCACTGCTCAGCAAGAGCCGTTACAGCAAATGGACGAAATCAAATACCATAACGGAGACCAGCATGGCTGAAGAAGAGACCGAAACNGCAGCTTCTGAAGAAAATACTGAAAGTTCGGGTGAAGAAGCATCAGCAGATGCAGAAGTGGTAGAAGGAAAATTCGGGAAGGCCGAAATNGTCATTCCGGANACGGTTCAAAAAGCNCCGGATGATTCCCAAAAACATTATCATTCTATTGCNAACAAAGGGGAAACGCTGAAGGTCNCNAGTGAAAAAGTGCTCGGTTCNAGCAGTAAGGAGGAACTCAAAGAACATCTTCCAGCCGCCATTGTTGTTAAGAAAAATCTTAGAAAAGACGTGGACACTTTATTCAACAGTTACAAGGAGTTTAAGAATTCGAGTGATAATCCGGATGATGTTGAACAGTTCAAAGAAGCTTGCAATGACGTGATCAAAAACGCTCAAAAAGCACACGGAGAAATCAAGGATAAAATCAATAACGTCTACGGCAAAAGCTGAGCCCCTTATTCTGTCTTCTTACACTACATCAGCTAAATATCCTTTCTCCCGAAATTACTTTGAACTGAATGATGAATCCTGGTAAATTCATCACATTCGAAGGGATTGACGGGTGTGGNAAATCCACTCAAATCCAGCTTGCTCAAGCCTATCTGGTACAACAGGGATTTCAGGTTCTTACCACCCTGGAGCCAGGTGGCACCGGGATTGGTCTTCAGATCCGCGAAATTCTACTGAATCGAAAAAATCATCGTCTCGTCCAGGAATCTGAAATGCTCCTCTACCTNGCTGACCGAATCCAGCACCTCAAGGAAATCATCCTTCCTGCGCTGGAGCAGGGAGTGCTGGTGCTCTGTGATCGATTTCATGATTCAACGGTAGCGTACCAAGGTTTTGGAAGAGGACTGGATCTCAACCTGATCCGCTCTATCGAGGAAAAAGCAATCAAACCGTATGCTCCTTTTATCACTTTTCTGTTGAACATCGATCCTCAGCTTGCGGTGGAACGTACTGAAAAGAAATATCCTGAAAGAAACCAGAAGGATCGCCTGGAAAAAGAATCCATAGATTTTTTTCAAAGGATCAACCAAGGATACTTAAAACTTGCAGGAGAGTCCCCTGAACGCTTTGTTTGCCTGGATGGAAGTGGTTCACGAGAAAACATTCATCAGAAAATCATTGAAAACCTAACAATACACTTAAGTAACATACCCATGGAAAGGAAATCCGTTTAGATGAGAAGCGTNTTTTTTCAAAACCCTCTTGAATACCAAATTCAGACTGANAACGAAGAATGGAATCAAGGGGATTCGATTCAGGGANGGCTTCGAGTTCGAAATATCAGTGCNGAGCANGTCTCTCCGGTTGTCTCTANGGTTGTANTNGCNTACGCCGTNAGGAAGGAATTGAAATCGGGAGACGCACAAACCTGGAAGGTGCTACTCGAGAAACAACCTATTTCTGCAGAAAGTCTTCTGCCACAAGCAGAAATCAATTCAGAATGGGAACTCAAACTCTCAAACGATTGTCCCATCACTGACAAATCCGCCAGCCCTTTTCTTCTGTTTGGAGGAGAAAATGTAATGGAGGAAGGCGGACGTATCGATCTTAGAGTCGAATTACATCCCCTTCTGCAAAGTTTCCTGCAAACCTTTACCACTCAGTATAAGTTTCTTGAAAAATACAGGAAAAGCCGGGAAGACTATACTGAAGTCAAACTCGTTCCTCCGGATTCAAAGGAATTTCCAAATCTGGAACAAATCCTCTGTCTGCTTCGAATCCATGACGAACAGCTCGAATCGATCTTTCGTTTCAGGATGAAGGGATTTAGCAGGGACGGTGAGAGCATGAAGGTGGTCAAAAAGAAACGGGAATTTGAGATTCAAATGAACCCGGATGAATATCTGCTTCCCGGAGGCTTTCCCAACCGCAACCTGTTCCGGGAAAAAATCAGCGAGGCTCTTGATGTAGCGAGGCAAAGAGTGTTTTAATAGGCAAATTTAACAAAATGTGTTGACCCGTTGAAACATGGAAATCAGAGTCCTCAGCGCCAAGGAAATGTCCCGTGCCTTGGACATGGGAGAACTGATCGAGGAAATGAAACTTGCGTTTCAGCAACTTTCAGCAGACCGAGCCATGATGCCCCTTCGGAAACGCATCAACCTTCCTGAACAAAAGGCCGTCTTCCTGGCCATGCCTGCTGCCCTTCCAGATCAAAAAAAACTTGCTGTGAAAATGGTTTCCGTATTCGGAAAAAATCCTGAAATTGGACTCCCTTTGATTCATGCTCTGATGACCGTCTTTGATGCAGAAACCGGAACTCCAGCAGCACTGATGGATGGGGAGGTCCTGACAGCCAAGCGAACCGGTGCTGGGAGTGGCGCAGCCACAGACCTGCTTGCCCGTAGAGACTCATCTGAAGCGGCCATCCTGGTTAGCGGAACCCAGGCCAAAACACAACTCGAGGCGATCTGTTGTGTCAGAAACATCAAAAAGGCCAGCGTTTTCAGCCTTCATTATGAACATGCTCGAAGGTTTGTTGATGAAATGAAAGAAGGGGACAGGATTCCTGAATCCCTGGAAGCCGTAAAAACTCCTGAAACTGCTGTTTCAGGAGCAGATATCATCTGTACAGCAACAACCTCCACCAAACCGGTTTTCCAATTCAGGGATCTCAAACCTGGAGTCCATGTCAACCGGGTTGGTTCCTTCCAGCCCTCGATGCAGGAAATTGATTCCGAAACCGTTAAAAATGCTCTCGTCTACGTCGACTCCAGGGAATCCGCACTTTCTGAAACGGGTGACCTGGCCATGCCAATCCAAGAAGGAATCATAAACGCAGATCACATCCGAGCGGAATTAGGCGAAGTGGTGGAAAATCCCACATTGGGCAGGACCACTCCGGAGGAGATAACTTTTTTTAAGTCCTGCGGGGTCGCGGTCCAGGATGTGATTGCTGCAGGAATGGCACTCGAAAAAGCAAAGCAACATAAATTGGGCCAAATCATCGAACTTTGATGTTTTCGTTCTTCATCCGAGGTTTAGGATTTGTCAGAAAATCTACCAACAACTGCAGAAATCGTCATTCTGGGTGGAGGCGTGATGGGTGCAAGTACGGCCTACCACCTTTGCAAAGCAGGCTTCAAAAAAGTGGTTCTGCTTGAGCGGGAAAGCTTTTTTGGAACCGGGGCAACAGGCCGCTGTGCAGGCGGAATTCGGCATCAGTTCAACACTGAAATCAACATACGTCTGTCTCAGCTAAGCCTGCGGATGCTTGATACTCTAGAAGAGGAAACCGGAACCGCGGCTCAGGTCAGGAAATGCGGTTATCTGTTTGTACTGACCCGAGAAGCAGATGTCGTCTCTTTCCAAAAAACCGTGAGCCTTCAAAACCGTCTTGGGGTTGAAACCGAGTGGCTTAACAGAGAAGAAGTCAGAACTCTTGCGCATCCTTGTGTTTTCGAAGATGCCATTGCCGGAAGTTTTAATGCAGAGGACGGATTGGCCGATCCCCACAGTGTCGTCAGTGCCTACATCGATGCTTCTCGACATCTAGGCGCTTGCTGCTTGACGGGATGTAATGCAACTGGCATCAAGACTCGAGGTAATAAAATTGTAAATGTTCAAACCAATCGGGGAGTTATTGAAACTGAAAAGGTGGTCAACGCTTGTGGACCATGGAGCCAGGTTCCAGCAAAGTGGCTAGGACTGGATCTTCCCGTCCAACCATTACGTCGGCAATGGTTGATGACGAATGAGATTCCTCAATTTCCAAAATCCTTCCCCTTTGTGATAGATTTTGCTGCAAGCCTCTACTTTCATCGTGAAGGTCCCGGCATTCTGACGGGCATGTCAAATCCTCATCAACCCTTTGGAGAGGACCAAAACATCGATACTGAATGGGAAAACAACCACGTCGAAAAGGCTGTCCAAAGGATGCCCTTGCTTGCAGAAGCAGGCATTCAAGCAAGACAGGCTGGACTGTATGAAATGACCCCAGACTCTCACCCAATCATCGGACAAACTCCAGTTGATGGATTTTTTCTTTTGACGGGTTTCTCAGGACATGGGTTCATGCAGGGGCCATTCTGTGGAAAACTCCTCAGTGAATTGATCACTGAAGGTATGACAAAAAGTCTCGACATTTCTAGCCTTGCCTTCGACCGTTTCGAAAAAGATCAACTGATACAAGAATACAATGTAGTGTGAATAGTATGAAACAGTTGCAAATAGTCATCTCAGTGAGATCATTAAGGTCTAGAATAAAATTCTGGACCTTAAAAATATACTTCTAGCGATAACAGGTTATTCATTGAAGGAAATCATAATGATTTTGAAAAAACAAATATACTTTTTAGTCCTTCTAATAACGATTATTGGGTGCTCGAGTAACGTTCCGATCTACAAAGGTGAGAAAAAAGATGGGAACAAACATGGTCAAGGAAAGATAACTTATCCTGATGGCTCTGAATATATAGGGGAATTCAAAGATGATTACAAAGATGGCTTTGGAATATATTCTTTTCCTAATGGGAACATTTATAAAGGAGCATTTAAAGAGGACCTTCCAAATGGTAAAGGAGTTTATACATATAAAGATGGCTCTAAGTATGATGGGAATTATCTAAACGGAAAAAGAGAAGGATTGGGACATTTTATAGAAAAGGATGGAACACAATATACAGGAAACTATCAAAATAATAAGAGACATGGAAATGGATTGTTTATCTATCCAAATGGAGAGAAATATGAGGGTAATTTTTTAGAAGATCTCCCAAATGGTTTTGGAAAAATAGAATACAAAGATGGGTCTAGCTTTGAAGGAAATTTTTTAAATGGAATGAAAGAAGGTGAAGGTACTTATTTTTATAAAAACGGTGAAAAATTTAAGGGTCAGTTTAAAAATAATAAAAAACATGGCTTCGGAACGGTTATTTATAATGATGGAACTGAATTTTCAGGGATTTTCAGAGATGATATTTTAAATGGTAAAGGAGTCCATAAATTAAAAGACGGAAAGAAAATCGTCAAAAAATATCAGGAAGGTAAATCAAATAATGAAGGTTCAATCATTTTACCCAATGGTACAACATTTACTGGTGATTTGAGGGATAACATCAGTAATAAGTCAGGGACTATTCACTTTCCTCAAGGTCAAAAATATATTGGAGATTTGAAAAAAGGACTGCCAGATGGAAAAGGAAGGTTGGAGTTTCCAGATGGAGGAATTTATGAAGGAATCTTCTTAAATGGTTTACCCCATGGTAAAGGTAAAGTAGAATTTGATGATAATAGTCAATTTGTAGGCAATTTTAAAAATGGAGA